>NZ_BAAJPZ010000014.1:0-185057 GCF_057552455.1 Streptomyces sp. PKA51 | reverse complement strand
CGGGGGGGGGGGGGCGCCCCCCCCCCCCCCCCGGCTCTTGATGCTCTCCTGACGGAGTCTTTCGGTGGAGTTTCCCGACGACCCGGGCTCAGGTCGCCGCGGGCGCCTCCGCGGTGGCCGGCGGAAGCTCCTGGACCACGCCGGGATCCCCCGCATCGGCCGTGTAGTCCGACGGCCGCGTGAGGTCGACCCCGTCCGGTGCCTTCACCGCCCGCAGGACGACCGTGGCGACCACCGCCACCAGCACGTTGACCGCGAACGCCGTCAGGCCGATGTACCCCTTCTCCCCGATGAGCGGAATGATGTTGGTATTGCCGAAATGGTCCTGAGTGGCGCTGGGTGTCGCGTAGGCCCGCCACGTCCCGTACGCCATGCCTGCGGCCCAGCCCGCCAGCAGGCCCCAGCGGTGGAACCAGCGCGTGAAGAGCCCGCCCACCAGCGCGGGCACGGTCTGCAGGATCCAGATGCCGCCAAGCAGCTGGAAATTGATGGCGACCGTTTTGTCCATCGTCAGCACGAAGGCGAGGGCGCCGACCTTGACCAGCAGGGATGCGAGCTTGGACACCTTCGCCTCGTGCTCGGGCGTGGCGTCCGGCTTCAGGAAGTCCTTGTAGATGTTGCGGGTGAACAGGTTCGCGGCGGCGATCGACATGATCGCCGCCGGCACCAGCGCCCCGATGCCGATGGCGGCGAACGCCACGCCCGTGAACCAGTCGGGGAACATGTCCTCGAACAGCTGGGGGATCGCCAGCTGCCCGTTGCCCACCTTCACCCCCGCGGCGATGGCCATGAAGCCGAGCATGGCCAGCAGGCCGAGCATGAGGGAATACAGCGGCAGGATGGTGGTGTTGCGGCGGATGACGTTGCGGTTCTTGCTGGAGAGCACCGCGGTCACCGAGTGCGGGTAGAGGAAGAGGGCCATGGCGGAGCCGAGGGCGAGGGTCGCGTACGCCCACTGGGCATCGGACCCGGTCACGAGCGCACCGCGTGGTTTGCCGGTGGCCGGATTCTCGGTCGCGAACGCCTTGGCCGCCTTGGCGAAGATCTCGTCGAAGCCGCCGAGCCGCATCGGGATGTAGATGATCGCCACCGCGATGACGATGTAGATGAGGGCGTCCTTGACGAACGCGATGAGCGCCGGCGCGCGCAGTCCGGAGGAGTAGGTGTAGGCGGCCAGGACGCCGAAGGCGATCAGCAGCGGCAGATCCTTGACGAACCAGTTGGCGTTCTCGCCGCCCCCCACGCCCAGTACGTCCAGTACCGCCTGGATTCCCACCAGTTGCAGGGCGATGTACGGCATGGTGGCCAGGATGCCGGTGACGGCCAGGGCGAGGGACAGGCCGCGGGAACCGAACCGGCCCCGGACGAAGTCCGAAGAGGTGACGTAGCCGTGCCGGTGCGAGACCGACCACAGGCGCGGCAGGAAGGTGAAGACGAGCGGATAACAGAGGATGGTGTACGGCACGGCGAAGAATCCGGCCGCACCGCCCGCATAGACGGCGGCCGGGACGGCGACGAAGGTATAGGCCGTGTAGAGGTCGCCGCCCAGCAGGAACCAGGTGATCCAGGTGCCGAAGGAACGGCCGCCCAGCCCCCACTCGTCGAGGCTGTCGGCGCTCTCCGCCTTTCGCCAGCGCGCGGCCCAGAAGCCCATGACCGTCACGGCCAGGAAGAAGAAGACGAAGACGGCCAGTGCCACACCGTTGACCCCTTCCTTCACTTCGATTCACCTCCCTTGAGCAGGCGTTCGCGACGGCGAACGAGGACATAGGCGATCGCGGTCAGCAGCGTCGCGATGAGCACCCACAACATCTGGTACCAGTAGAAAAAGGGAATACCGATGAACGCCGGGGAGACGCGGGCGTAGGAGTCGACCCACAGCATGGCCACGAAGGGGATGGCCAGGCAGATCCCGGCGACGATCAGGGGTGCGGGGGAGGCGGCCGCGCGCGGGCGCGGGCCGTCCGCGGCCGAATGGGCAACCGGTCGTCCGGCTTGTTGCTCGGGGGGTTCCGACATCAGTGGCTCCGTCCCTGGTTGCGATCACATGTGTAATGCGCTGGAAATCTAGGGGAGCTCCTGGCCGGCGTCACCCCTCTTCCGCATATCGGGATGACGGCGGTTGGCGGAATGCTGTCGTCCGTTACCGTGCGGCAATGGACTGGACCAGCTGATCGTCAACTGTCAACTCTTGTCCAGGATTTGACAAGAACTTTTATCTCCCCTCCTGGGGTAATGCACTGGTAAAGTGCTGGTCGCAGCAAGCTCTTGATCCGACCCGACCACACCGCGCCCCGGCGAAGAGCCGCAGTGGCGCAGGAGGCAGGCCCATCATGAAGTCACTGATCGACAAGGCCCGGTCCTTCGCGACCACCCACGTGGCCGACCCCCGGTACGCCGAAGCCTTCCGGGCCCTGGAAGCAGGGCAGTCCCCGGAGGTCCTCTTCATCACGTGCTCCGATTCGCGCGTGGTGCCCGCGCTCATCACCGGCGCACGCCCCGGCGAGCTGTTCGAACTGCGCACCGCCGGCAACGTCGTTCCCCCCTACCCCACCAGCGGCGGCTCCACGGGCGAGGCCGCCACCATCGAGTACGCCGTGAGCGTCCTCGGCGTCCGCGACGTCGTCGTCTGCGGGCACTCCCACTGCGGCGCGGTGGGAGCCGTCGTCCGCGGCGAGGACCTCTCCGGTGTCCCCGCCGTGCGCGAATGGCTCGACCGCTCGGTGCCGCCGCACGCCCCGGTGCGTACGGTCGACCCGGACGCGCCGGACGTCGCCACCGCCGTACAGGCGCATGCCGTTGCGCAGTTGGAGACGCTGCGCGCCTACCCCTGCATCGGCGAGCGGATGGCGGACGGCGATCTGGCACTGCACGCCTGGTACTACGAAGTGCACACGGGTGCGGTGAGAGTGCACCGGCCCGAGGAGGGCCTCCTGGCGTTCGGACCCCTGTGACCCGGCCCGACACGAAGACCGAGGGATCCTCACCCATGTACTCCGCTTCCTCCTCCACCTCTTCCTCCTCCGCCACCACCTCCGCCTCCTCCTCCGCCTTTTCCGCCTTCTCCGCCTTCAGGAACCCGGCGGTCCTGCGTCAGGACGTCCTGGCCTCGCTCGTCGTCTTCCTCGTGGCCCTGCCGCTGTGCGTCGGCGTGGCCGTGGCATCGGGCGTGCCCGCCGAACTGGGCCTGATAACCGGCATAGTCGGCGGGCTCCTCGTCGGCCTGATGCCGGGCAGCACCATGCAGGTCAGCGGGCCTGCCGCGGGCCTGACCGTGCTCGTCTTCGAGGCCGTCCGCGAGTTCGGCCTCGGCATGCTCGGCGCCATCGTGCTGCTCACCGGCGTGCTCCAGATAGGGCTGGGCGCCGTGCGGTTCGGCCGCTGGTTCCGGGCCATCTCCGTGTCGGTCGTCCAGGGCATGCTGGCCGGCATCGGGCTCGTCCTGATCTTCGGCCAGCTCTACACCATGGCCGGCGTCAAACAGCCGCGCTCCGGGCTCGAGAAGATCTTCGGCATTCCCGGGCTGGTCGCCGACATCGCCACCAGCAGCGCCGCGCTGACCGCCTTCGCCGTGGGCCTGGGCACCATCGCCGTTCTCGTCGGCTGGAAGAAGCTGCCGGCCAAGGCCCAATCCGTACCCGCCCCGCTCGCGGCCGTCGTCCTGGCCACCGCGGTCACCGCGGGCTTCGGCCTCGATGTCGCCAAGGTCAAGGTCCAAGGGCTCCTCGACGCCGTCCAGCCGCCCGGCCTGAACGATCTGACCTCCCTCGGCAGCGCCGGCGTCGTCGGCACGGTCGTCGCCTTCACGCTCATCGCCTCCGCCGAATCGCTGTTCAGCGCGGCGGCGGTCGACCGCATGCACGACGGCCCGCGCACCCAGTACGACAAGGAGCTGATCGCCCAGGGCCTGGGCAACGCGGTGTGCGGCGCGCTCGGGGCCCTGCCGATGACCGCCGTCATCGTCCGCAGCTCCGCCAATGTCCAGGCCGGCGCGCGGACGAAGCTCTCCCGCGTCCTGCACGGCGCCTGGCTGCTGCTGTTCACCGCGCTGCTGCCCACGGCGATCGGGATCATCCCGCTCGCGGCGCTGGCCGGCGTCCTGGTGCACGCGGGCTGCAAGCTGATACCGGTCAAGGAGATCGGCCCGCTGTGGCGCAAGCACCGCGGCGAGGCGGCCGTCCTCGGCGTCACGGCGGTCGCCATCGTGACGACCAGCATGTTCGAGGGCGTCGTCCTCGGCCTGGTGCTGGCCGTGGCGAAGTCCGCCTGGGAGACCTCGCACGTCCAGGTCGACGTCCGGGAGCTCACCGGCGGCCGGACGGTCGTCACCCTCACCGGGAACGCCACCTTCCTGCGGCTGCCGCGCATCCTGGAGACGCTGGAGGCGCTGCCCAAGGACCGCCCCATCGAGCTGGACCTGTCGGCGGTGCGCCATCTGGACCACGCCTGCCGCACGGCTCTGGAGAACTGGTCCGTCCGCCACAACGACATCGGTATCGAGCCGGTGTTGATGAGGGAGCCCGCCTCCCGGGCATAGGTGCTCAGTGAGGGCTGCCCGCCGGCGCGAGGCCGGTGGGCAGCTCCGCCATGCCCAACTCCGTTGTCTCTAGGAGTATTTCGGCGGCTTGTACCGCATGGCACTTCATTGACACTCCATTGGCCAAGCCTTTACCTTCGGTGTGGCGGTACATAAGCAAGCGCATCGCCGTATTTCCTGCATCCGTTGCATTCGTTTCATTCGTTTCATTCTTGACCAATCCGGAGGTCCTCTATGGAGCAGCTGATCAAGAAGATGGCGCAGGACGAGGTCTGGAAGGGCTGGGTGGCCGCCAACTCCGCACAGGGCGCGAAGGACGGCTGCATCAGCGCCGCCCCGAAGGCCGGCTGCATCAGCGTCGCCGGCAAGACCGGCTGCATCTCCTGAACCGGCCCCCCCTGCAGCGACCGGAGCGGGCCGCCGGGGCCACGGCGCCCCGGCGGCCCGCTCCGCCGTCCTCGCCCCGGAAGGTGGCAATGAACACCATCAACGGTCAGCCGTCGCCCGACATCGTCGACCGGGTGCGGGACATCCCGGTCTACCGCGCCTCGGTCGACCGAGGACACTTCCCCATCCTGGAGAAGCCCGAGATAGCGCGCGGATTCCCCGACAACTGGATGACGCCGCAGCTGGCGCGGGCCCTTGAGGCCGGCGAGGCGGAGTTCGTGCTCTCCACGGGCACCAACCACGCCCGGATGCAGCTCATCCGCCCGCCGTACTTCCTGCTGCGCTCCTACTACCGGCTGTGGAGCGAGCACCCCGACATCGGCTGGACCTGGCACGCGGGCTGCCGGCGCGTCTCCCTGACCACCGTCCTGGCCACGGAGCACGTGGCGCGGGTCAACGCCGCCGAGCGGGGCGTTGCACCCGGGCCCGTCCCGTCGCCGGACCAGCGGTGGCTGGACGACCGCACGCTCTACCTCAACCTCCGCCTCGACCCCGCCCTGTGGGACCGCGCCGACGTCGAGCGGATGCTCGCCGAGATGCGGGCCGTCAGCGCGGCCCACCCCCACGGCGGCTACCACCTCGACTGCTCGGCCCAGCACCTCGCCCACCTCGTGCAGAAGGCCGGGCAGTGGGGGCTGCGGGACGCGCTGCCGCGGCCGTCCAGCATCATCCACGCCTACGAGTACGCGCCGCGCAACGTACGCCGCTACCTGCGCGAGTACTTCGACTGCCCGGTCATCGACCTCTTCGGCAGCACCGAACTGGGCTACCTCTACTACAGCGACCGGCACGGCCGGTACCGGCCCTACCTGGACGACATGAGCGTCGAGCTGATCCCCGTCGCACCCGGCAGCTCCATCCACAGCCTCATCGTCACCAGCGTCCGCAACCCGTACATGCCGCTCGTGCGCTACCGCTCCGGCGACTGCGTCCGCACGCTCGACGGCACCCCCGACCCCGAGCGCATCGCCGCCTTCTGCGGCCGGGAGAAGGAACTGCTCGCCACCCCGCACGGCCCGGTGGCGCACGCCGACCTCGACGACCGCGTCGCCGCGGTGTCCGACCGCGTGTTCCTCCACCAGCTGCAGCTCACGGGCGGGACCGACTGCCGGCTGGCGTACACGACGTTCGACGGCCGACCGCTGGACGCCTCCGCGGCCGCGGCCCTGGAACGGTCCGTGGCCGACCTGACCGGACGGCGCTGCGCGCTCGTGCACCGCACCCACATCCCCATCGGCGCGTCCGGCAAATACGCCTGGCTCGCCACCGACGCAGGACAGGACGCCTCATGAGCACACCCCGGCACACGAGCCCCGCCGACCTCCGCGCCCTGCTCGGCGAGGACCTGCACGAGGAAGTCGTGCAGTACGTCACCCACCGGACGGGGCACGAGCGCACGTATGCCGAACGCCAAGTCCTGGAATGCCTGCGTTACCTCTACCTCGTCTCCCGCCACCGCGAGCGGCTCGGCGGGCTCTTCCTGCCGGTCGAGCAGGAGATCGACGAGATCTGGCACTACCTGATCCTGCAGACCCGCGAATACCGCGCCCTGTGCGAGGAACGCCTGCCGGGACGTTTCCTCATCCACCACCGCAGCGTCGCCTACGAGACCCACACCGGCAACGGGGACGGCGACCGCGAGCGGGCGATCGAGGAAGCACTGCGCTGGATACCCCTGTACTGCGCCGAGTTCGGCCCCTTCGACGAAGGAGCACTGCCGCACTGGACCGTCGTGCGCTTCCTCCACGAGCGGATGGACATGACGCTCGCGCAGATCTCCGCCCTCGCACCGCTCACGGCCGCGTGACCGTCCGGCAGGCCGAAGCCCCCGAGCAGCGGCGCATCCTCGCCGTCCTGGTCATCTCCCAGGTGCTCAGCGGCGCGGGCCTGGCCGCCGGCATCACCGTCGGAGCCCTGCTCGCCGAGGACCTGCTCGGCTCGGCCGGCCCCGCCGGCCTGCCCACCGCGCTCTACACCGCCGGCGCGGCCCTCGGAGCGGTGGCCATCGGCCGGCTGTCCCAGCGCCTGGGCCGCCGCCCGGGCCTGGCCCTCGGCCACGCCACGGCGGCCGCCGGCAGCCTGGGCGTCGTGGCCGCGGCGAGCGCCCGCAGCGCGACCCTGCTCTTCACCGCCCTGTTCGTCTACGGCGCCGGCACCGCCACCAACCTGCTCGCCCGCTACGCCGGCGCCGACCTCGCCGCACCGGCCCGGCGCGGGCGCGCGGTCAGCACGATCCTGCTCGCCACGACCTTCGGCGCGGTCGTCGGCCCCAACCTGGCCGGCCCCACCGGCGAGGTGGCCCACGCCTGGGGCCTGCACCGCCTGACCGGCCCCTTCCTCCTGGCAGCGGCCGCCTACGCGGCGGCCGGCGTCGTCCTGGCGGCCCTGCTGCGCCCGGACCCGCTGCTGAGAGCACGGCAATTGGCGCCGCAAGGGCCGCCGGAGCCGGCGGCCGCACGCGTCCTGACCCCGGGCGTCGTCACGGGCACCGCGGTGATGATCACCGGCCAGCTCGTGATGGTCGCCGTCATGGCGATGACCCCCGTCCACATGACCGGCCACGGGCACGGCACCCAGGCGGCGGGCCTGGTCATCGCGGTGCACGTGGCGGCGATGTTCCTGCCGTCCCCGCTGTCGGGGCTGCTGGTCGACCGCGTCGGCAGCCTGCGCGTGGCGGCCGCCTCCGGGGTCGTCCTGGCGGCCGCCGGACTGCTCGCCGCCCTGGCCCCGCCGGACCGCGTCCCGGCCCTCGCCGTGGCCCTCGCCCTCCTGGGCCTCGGCTGGAACCTGTCGTTGGTCAGCGGCACGGCCATCGTCACCGACGCCGTACCGCTGACCGCCCGCGCCTCCGTCCAGGGCCTGGCCGACGTGGGCATGGCCATCGCCGGCAGCACCGGTGGCCTGCTCTCGGGCCTGGTCGTCGCAACCGGCGGCTACCCGGCCCTGGCAGCCGGCGGCGGCGTCCTGGCCCTGGCAACCCTGCCGATCGCCGCCGCGGCCTCTCAGACCCGACGCCGCTGACGCGCCACCATGAGCATCCCCGCACCGGCGGCGAGGGCAACGGCACTGCCCCCGACGGCCCACGGAAGCGCGGCACCGGCACCGGTGGCGGCCATCTCCCCACCGGCGGCGGGCGCCGCCTTGGTGCCGGTCTTCTCCTTCTTACCGGCGCCGTCGGCCACCGGAGCGGCCGTGCCGCTGCCACGGCTGTCGCTGGAGGCCGCGCCGTCCTTGCGACCGCTCTCGCCCGCCTCCTTCTCCTTCTCCTTCTTCTCCTTCTTCTCCTTCTCCTGGGCTTCCTTGGCGGCCTTCGCGGCGGCCTCGTCCTTGGCGCGCGCCTCGTACTGCCCCATTTCGAGGAAGCGCCGCACGTCCTCGGGCGTCCCCTTGAGCGCCTTCTTCGCGGCCTCCCGTACGGCAGGCCCACCGGCGCTCAGCACCTGAACGGCCCGCACCCGGTCGTCCGCGACCCGCGCCCGCTGATACCCGGTCGCCAGGAACGCCACCCGATCCTCGGCCGTCCCGTTCATCGCCTTCTCGGCGGCTTCCCGGACACCCGGCCCGACGTCCTTGCCCGCCCCGAGAATCCGCAGAATGGCCACCCGGTTGTCCTCGTCCCGTGCCGCGTACTGCCCGGTGACAAGGAAGGCCCGCATCCCCTCGGGCCCACCGCTGAGCGCCTTCTCCGCCGCCGCCTTGAGCCCACGACCGATGTTCGGCTCGCCCAGGATCTTCAGAATCGCAGCCTTGTCCTCTTCGGCCTGCTTGACCTCGCCCCCCGTGTCCGGCACGGAAACCGCGACCTCCTCACCCCCATCAGCGGCTACTGCGGGGGAGGAGAACAAAACAGCCGGAGCCAGTGCTGCGGCAACAATGGCGGTGGAAACACGGGCCAACTTCATGGGAATGCACCTACTTCTGACTGAAAAAACAACGAATTCATGGGGAGGGGAAGCCGGGGTCGCAGGCGACAGCTTGCGACCCCGGCATCCATTCAGCGCATCAGCGCCATTCCTGAGGGAGGTTGGAGAGTTGCGCGAGCAGGTCCCAGCCGTCCGGACGGAATCTCGGGTTGAACCACCTGGCGCCATTGCCCACCCAGTACCCCCGGACGGATCGGGCGCCGTCCAGCGTGGTGTCCTCGATCCCGGACTGCGAGCCGCAGCAGGGGCAGATGGTCTCCGTGGGGCACCCGTCCTCCCAGAACGGTGCGCCATCCGTGTAACCGCAAATGCGGCAGACGATTTCGCTGCTGCTTTCGTCGTTCATGCTCGCCTCCAGTGGGGTTCGTCGCAGTTCACCGCTCGCTGCCTTGCATCTTCTGCGCTTGGAGATGTTCTTCGAGGGAGGCCTGACGGTAGCCGCGCGGGTTTGTCACGGGATCGTAGGGCGTCGGCCGGTACATGGTCTTGGGCAAACCGTCCTGGGTGAATGCGATCAGCGTGTTGGAAGACTTCTCGTAGACCGCCCAGCCCATCGGTTCCCCTCGGTTGTTCAAGCGGTCGAACACTCGGTAACCGTCCGGAACGGGACCCGGATCCGTGAACTTGCGGTAGGAATGCGCCTTGGTGACGTAGTCCTTGACGGTGTTCAGTTCAGGGAACTCCGACCCGTGCTTCTTGTAGTGGTCGACGGCGTTCTCGAACCGATTGAGCCTATTGCTGCGGGACCACACCTCGGCCGGCCTGCCGGCCTCGCGGTTCGCCTTCAAGAACGCCTCGAGCGTCTCGGCGCCCTTCTTGCCGTTCTTCGCATCCTTGAGAGCCCACTTGGCTCCCGTGGCCCACCATCCGTAGATGGGAATCGCCGCACTGCAGGTCAGTGTCGCTTCGGTGCCCTTGCCCCGGGCCCCGTAGATCCCGCAGTTGGCGATGTCGAACGGTTCTCCGACACCCGGGACCAGGCCGACCAGGTCGAGCCCCTTCTGGAGGTGTTCGAGCCAGTTGTCCGTGCTCCAGAACTTGTCCCAGCCGCTGCGCTCATCCTTCTTCAGCGCGGCCCGGAGACCGTCCTCCATCCCTTGAAGAAGGCTTGACAGCTCCTGGTTCTCGAAGTCCTCCCATGCCTTCCGCCTTTCCTTCTCCTGCAGGACGGCATGCGCGTACCAGGCATCGCTCGAGGCCTGGGACGCCGCGGCGGAGTCCTTGCCCGCCTGCTCGGCCGAGGCACGGGCCTGGCCGGCGGCGGCGTAGGCCTCGGCGGCCGAATCGCGGGCCGAGACGGCGGAGGTTTCCGCGCGAGCGGCGGCGTTGTCGGCTTCGAGAGCCGCCTGGTGGGCGTCGGCCTCGGCCTGGCGCGCCTGCTTGGCCGACTCGGCAGCCTGGGCGGCGGAGGCTGCGGCGTCCTTGGCGGACTGCGCGGCCTGCTTGGCGTACTTGTCGGCTTCCTCGGCGGAGGCCTTTGCCTGCTTGGCGTACTTGTCCGCCTCGTCCGCCGCCTTGGCCGCGCGCAGGGCGGCTTCCTGGGCCTGTGCCGCGTTCTGCTGCGCGGTCGCCGCGGCTGACGCGGCCTCGGCGATGAGGGCCTGGACCTGGGCGACGTGGGTCGCCGCCAGCTGGTCCTTGCGCTTGGCCATGTACTGGCCCCGCTGCAGGAAGTCGTGCAGCAGCTGCGGCGGGCCCGCGAGGGCAATGCGGGCGGCGGCCTGGAGCTCCGGGCCGCCGCTGCTGACCAGCTGAGCGGCACGTACGCGCTCGTCGGCCTCCCGAGCGACGAACTGTCCCTCGTCGAGGAAGGCGAGGAGCTTGTCGGGCGACCCCGACTTCAGGGCGGCCTGTGCGGCTTCCTGCACGCCCGGCCCGCCGGCGCTGGAGATCTGCGCCGCGCGTACGCGGTATTCGATGGCTGCGGCCTTGTGCTGGCCGTTGAGGAGGAATTCGCCGATCTGCTCGGGACCGCCGTCGAGCGCCTTCTTGGCCTCCTGCTTGACCTTGTCCGACAGGCCGTCCTCGGCGATCCGTGCCGTACGCGACCGGCCGTCCTGATCAGCAGCCTGCTTCCAGCCGGTGCGCACGTAGTCGCGCATGGCGTCGTCCGAGCTCGCGAGCGCGACCTCGGCTGCGGTTCGGCTCCACGGGCCGGAGGTTCGCGCTGTCAGAAGCGCCAGCCGGCGCCCCTTGGCGATCACTTCCGCGGCATCGGCCCCCGGCTTGGCGGCCTCGGCGGCGAGCCGTGCGGCTTCGTCCTCCAGGGCCTGTGCGTCCTTGGCCTTGCCGGCCGCATCCGCCTTGCGTCGGTCGTTCTCGGCCTTGAGGTCCTTGGCCTTCTCGATGGCCGCGTTGGTGCGGGCGTTGAGCTGCTCCGCCTCGATCTTGCGCGCGAGGTCGTGGACGTCCCGCGCCTTCTTCACCGCACCGGTTGCGATGTCGGCCGCCTCCTTGGCGGCCTTGGCGTGCTCCTTGGCCTGATCGGCGGCCTTGGCCGCCTCCCCGGCGTGCTTGGCCGCCTCTTCGGCGGCGTCGGCCGCCTTCCGCGCGTGGTTGGCCGCCGAACGGGCCCAGGTCTGAGCCTCCTGCGCAGCCTGTGCGGACTCCTCGGCCAGAGCCGCCGCGGCGTTCGCCGCGCGGGTCGCCTCGCGGGCGTGGCGGTGGGCCGCGGCCGCGGCGGCAGCCGCCTCGGCCGAGTGGGCTCCGGCGGCGTCGGCGAGGCTGTTGGCCTCGTCCGCCGCGCCGGCAGCGGCGTCGGCGTTGCTGCCGGCACCGGCCGCGGCCTTCGCCGCGGCCGCGGCCTGCCGGGAAGCCTCCATGGCGTGGCCGGCGGCGATACCCGAGTCGTCGGCGGCCTGGGCGGCCTTGCGCGCGTCCTCGGCGGCGCGCCGTGCGGCCGAGGCATTGCCCGCGTCCACGGCCGCGTCGGCGGCGGCCCCCCGCGCCCGGGCTGCGGCCTGGGCGGCACCCGCCGCCGCTGCGGCGGCCTGCTCGGCGGCGGCGGCCGCGACCCGAGCCGACTGATTGGCCGCACGAGCCGCGCTGATGGCTTCCTGCGCCGCGTCGGCCGCTTCCTTTGCGGCCGTCGCGGCGCGGCTGGCCGCACCCGCCGCCCGGTTGGCGTCCTTGCGGGCTTCCTCCGTCTCCTTCGCCGCCTTCTGAGCGGCTTCCTTGGCCAGCTGAGCAGCGGCCACCGCGCGGTCCGAGGCGGCCTTCGCTGCGATGGTCTCCCGCTTGGCCTGGGCGCCCGCTTCCTTGGCCTGCTCGGCCAGCTGGGAGACGGTCGCACGTTCCTGGTCCCGTGAACGGGCGACGTACTGGCCCACGTTCAGGAACTCCAGGATGTCGTCAGGAGTCCCCTTCAGAGCGAGTCGCGCGGCCTCCTTGGTCGCCGGCCCGCCGCTGCTCAGGATCTGGACGACGCGGACGCGGTTGTCCGCCTGGCGAGTGGTGTGCTGACCCTTGTCGAGGAACTTCCTGACATCCTCGACGGTGCCCTTCAGCGCAGCATTGCCGGCCTCCTGCACTCCGGGGCCGCCGGCGCTGACGATCTGGGCGACCTGGACGCGCTGGTCCTGCTCGAGCGGCTTCTTCCAGCCGTCCTTGAGAAACTTCCGCAGGTCGTCATGTGTGCCGGCCAGAGCCTTCTGGGCCGCTTCACGGACCCCCTGGCCACCCATGGAATGCAGCTGAACCGCGGTGACCCGGTCGTCGTGGCGCTCGGCGATTTCCTGCTCGCTGTCCAGGAAGCGTCGCAGGTCGGCGTCCGATCCCAGGAGCGCGGCCTCCGCTGCGGCCTTGACGCTCGGCCCGCCGTCCATCCAGAGCTGAACCACTCGGCCACGATCGGTGGCCGGAATGGGATTGATGGGCTCGTCGTCGTCCCATGATTCCACCGCATGAGCGGGATTGGCACCCATGATGCCGGCGACGAGCGCCAGAGGTAGTACGCCTGCGGACAACGCACGTATGCCGCGCGACCGCACCCCTCTCGCCCAGGTCGCGTAGACGGTTCCCCTCACCAAAAAGCCTTTCTCATCCTACTGGCTGTCCGATGCCGTATTCGGCGGGGTGAGCATAACCTTGCCGATCTCCGTCACTGTCACCTTGTTTCAAGATGCAAGCATCTTTCTGATGGCAAGTCAGAATTCTGGGCACGTAATGTCGTGGCCATGACATTGGATTTCCTTGGTAAAGGGGAGCCGGTGTCGCGACAGTGCACCCACGAGGCCGGGTTGATGCCCCCTCATCGCCTGGCGGTCCGTTCGTGGTGATAGCGTCTTGAAGGATCCTTTAACTGATCATTACTGGCAGCATTGCTGCCACCTGCACAATCCGGAGAGGAATCCCTGTGATATCTCGCGCGCGCGGAATGCTGATCGCCGGCGCCGTCGGCACGGTCACTGCTGTTGCTGCCGCAGTCTCGGTCAGTACTGCTTCCGCGGCCCCCACGTCGGCCGATGAGGCCACTCCGCCGTCGGCGGTGGAGACCTTCGAGTACCCGAATGCGGAAAAGATCTTGAAGGAGAAGGGGATCGCTCTCCGCAAGGGTGACGGCCACATCCTCCTGGCCGACTGCGCCGCTTCTCAGGACATCGTGGTGATGACGCGCCAGAACGATGAAGGCCAGTACTGCTTCAAGGTCACCGGTAACGGCAAGTCCGGCTATCTGACTCTTGAGGTTCCCAAGGCCTTCTACCTCACGACCGAGGACTACGCGATCCGGGCCAAGCTCACCGCCGACGGCAAGACGGAGACCGTCGACGTGCCGAAGAACGGCTACAAGGGCGTCGGCGAGGGGGGCTCCCCGCCCGGCAAGGCCACCACCCTGGTCGAGCTCCGTGTCACCGGCTGACCAGCAGAAATTCCGGGGAGCCGGTTCTTCGGCTTCCCCTGGGCCTTCGGCCATCCCCGAACCGAGAAAGAAAAGAAGAAACATGCCTGTCAGCCGTACGCGTGCCGTGTGGTCCGCAGGGCTTCTCGCGGCCGCTGTCGGAACCGGCCTGCTGACCGCCGCTCCGGCGGGCGCCGTCGCGGGCCCGAGCGCCAAGGACGGCTCGTTCCCCTTCGTCGCGAAGCTCGACATCGGCGGTGAGCGCAGCTGCTCGGCCACACTGGTCGAGAAGCAGTGGCTGGTCACCGCGGCGAGCTGCTTCGCCGACGATCCCGCCAAGGGCTTCAAGGTCGCCGCGGGCGCGCCGAAGCTGAAGACCACCGCCGTGATCGGCCGTGCGGACCTGACGCGGGATTCGGGGACGGTGGCCGACGTCGTGGAACTCGTCCCGCGCGAGGACCGCGACCTGGTGATGGCGAAGCTGGACAAGCCGGTCACCGGCGTGGTTCCCGCAAGCCTGGGCTTCAGCGCCCCGCTGGTCGGCGAAGAGCTGTGGGCGGCCGGCTACGGCCGTACCAGGAGCGAGTGGGTGCCGGACAACCTGCACTACGCGAAGTTCACCGCGGGCGCGGTCAAGGACACCTCGCTCGGCCTCACTGGCAAGGCCGAGGACGCCGTGCTGTGCAAGGGTGACACCGGTGGGCCCGCCTTCCGTGAGGTCGGGGGCCGTTACGAGCTCGTCGGTGTCAACAGCGCCTCCTGGCAGGGCGGCTGTTTCGGCAATGAGGACGAGACCCGCAAGGGTGCCGTCGAGGCGCGGGTCGACGACATTGCCGGGTGGGTGCAGTCCGTCTCCTCCCGTACGCTGCTGACGCGCTCGAACTGGAAGTACGCCGCCCACACCGCGTCCGGCTACTTCACCGGCGACTCCCGCAACGGCAAGCGCCGCATGGATCTGTTCGTCGTCTGGCAGGACGGGGAGGCCACCCTCTTCCAGGGTGCCGACCACGACGATCCGAAGCAGCCCTTCTCCGCCGAGTACAAGATCGCCGACAAGGGCAGCTACTGGCAGGACGCCCGTGCCGTCACCGGTGGCCGGTTCACCGAGAGCGGTTCCGACGGCATCACCGTGCGCTGGGCCAGCGGCAAGCTCTCGACGTACACCCACGTCGACGAGAAGGGTGTCCACGACGAGAAGACCCTCGCCCGCAGCGACTCGTGGAAGAACGCCCGTCTCATCACGGCCGGCCGTTTCACGGGCAACGCCCTGCGCGACGACCTGCTCGTGCTGTGGGAGGACGGCTCCACGTCGATGTACTCCGACACCGACGTCAACGGGGTCAAGAAGGAGAGCCAGCTGACGAAGGCGGACAGCGGCTGGAAGAACGCCGTGTCCATCGCCGCCGGCGAGTTCACCGGCAAGAAGACCGCCGATCTCCTCATCCGCTGGAACGACGGTCAGGCGCAGCTCTTCCCGGGTGTCGACACCGCCGGGTACCACGGCAGCCGGATCACCGTCCGGCCCGTCGGTTCCGCCTGGAAGAACACCCGCACGCTGACGGTGGGTTCCTTCACCGCCCCCGGCAAGGCTCCCAACGACCTTCTCGTCGGGTGGAACGACGGCAACGTCAGCTACTACCCCGGTATCGACGCCGACGGTACGCACGGCGAGGTCCAGCTCGTCGGCTGAGCCCGGCATTCCCTCCTGCGTCCGGTCGCCGCCGCCTCCCCGCGGCGGCGACCGGATCGGTGACTCTCAAGGAAAGACACATGAACCGCACTCGTTCGCGCGCAGCGTGGGCAGCCGGCTTCCTCACCACTGTCGTCGCGGCCGGTGCACTGGGCACGGCCCCCGCACACGCGGTCACCGGCGACGCGGCCAAGGACGGCCAGTACATTGCGACCGTCAAGCTCGACATCGGCGAGGGCCTGCGGGCCTGCACCGGCACGCTCGTGGACGAGCAATGGGTGCTCACCGCCGGCAGCTGCTTCGCCGACACCGCGCAGCCGGGCGGCAAGGTCGCCGCGGGCGCGCCCCAGCTGAAGACCCGGGCGACCGTCGGCCGGGCGGACCTCGCCACCGAGGCCGGTCAGGTACGCGACGTCGTCGAGCTCGTCCCGCGGGACGACCGCGACCTCGTCATGGCGCGGCTCGCCGCCCCCGTCGCCGACGTCGAGCCCGCGGCACCCGCCACCGCCGCTCCCGCCAAGGGAGACGTCCTGCGGGCCGCCGGCTACGGCCGTACGAAGGACGAGTGGGTGCCGAACCGCGTGCACTCGGGTGCCTTCGGCGTCGATGCCGTGAAGGCCGCCGGCCTCGACATCACCGGCAAGGACGGGGCCGTCTGCAAGGGCGACACCGGCGGGCCGGTGTTCCGGGAGCGCGACGGGCACCAGGAGCTGGTGGCCGTCAGCAGCACCTCCTGGCAGGGCGGCTGCTTCGGCAACGAGGGCGAGACCCGCAAGGGGGCCGTCGCCAGCCGGGTCGACGACGTCGCCTTCTGGGTCCAGCAGGTGCGGGGTCTTCCGAAGCGCTATGCGACGACCACCGGTGACTTCGACGGCGACGGCAAGGCCGACGTCGCCATGCTGACCGACTACGGTCCGTCGAAGGACGGCCGCGGCCGGGCGGCGCTGTGGGTCCACACCGCCACCGGCGAGGGCTTCCGGGAGCCGCGCGCCGTGTGGGACACCGGCTCCGACAGCTGGCGGTGGGACGCGGTCAAGCTGACGTCCGGTGACTTCAACGGTGACGGGAAGACCGACATCGGAGCGCTGTACAACTACGGCAGGACCGCCGACGGCTCCAACCGGACCGGTCTGTTCACCTTCACCAGCACCGGCAGCGGTTTCAACGCTCCCGTGCGGGCCTGGGAGAGCGGTTCCAGTGCCTGGAAGAGCTGGAACTGGGACGCCAGCAAGGTGGCCGCCGGTGACTTCGACGGCGACGGGAAGACCGACATCGCCGTCCTGTACAACTACGGCAAGAGCGGATCCCGCAACGAGAGCGGCCTGCTGACCTTCACCAGCACCGGCAGCGGCTTCGCCGAGCCCCGCAAGGCGTGGGAGAGCGGCTCGACCAGCTGGAACTGGAACAGCAGCAAGATGGTCGCCGGCGACTTCAACGGTGACGGCAAGAGCGACATCGCCGTCCTCTACGGCAACGGCACCACCTCGGACAGCCGCAACGAGACGGCGCTGTGGCTCATCGCCGACAACAGCAAGGGCTTCGTCGAGCACCGCAAGGTCTGGAACAGCCTGACCTGGGAGGGCCGCAGCTGGAGCTGGGAGGCCAGCAAGGTCGTGGCCGGTGACTTCGACGGCGACGGCAAGGCCGACATCGCCGTCCTGTACAACTACGGCCCGGTCTCCGGCAAGAACAAGACCGGCCTGTGGGTCTTCTCCGGCACCAAGGACGGCTTCACCGACCCGCGCAAGGTCTGGGAGAGCGGCACCTCGGTCGACAGCTGGACCTGGGAGGCGAGCGAGCTCGCCGCCGGTGACTTCAACGGCGACGGCAAGACGGACGTCGGCGTCACCTACGACTACGGGCAGGGCACCGACGGCCGTACGTCGACCGGACTGTGGACCTTCATCAGCAACGGAAGCGGTTTCAACGCTCCCGTGAAGGTCTGGAACAGCGGCCTCAAGCGCTGATCCGTTCCGTGGGGCCGGCACGCCCGAGTGCCGGCCCCGCACCCCGTTCCCCAGCAATCCCAGGACACCGCACCCCCATGAAGTTCGCACCGGCGAAGCTCGCCCCCGCCTTTCTCCTCACCCGCCGTGCCCGCCGGGGGCTGTGCGGGGCCGCGCTCGCCGCGTCGTTGACGACGGCCGCCGGGGCGGGGCCGCTGACCGCAGACGCCCGGCCGGCCGCGCCCGGTCCGGACAGCGCGCAGGCGGCACCGTCCAGGGGCGTGCCCGATCTTGTGCTGCCCGACCTGCGCAAGCCCGCCGGATCCGGGCTGTCCACCGGTGGTGAGGCCGGCATTCCGGCCACCGCGCTCGACGCGTACAAGAAGGCCGCCGGGGCGCTGGCCGCGAGCCAGCCGGGGTGCCGCATCCCGTGGGAGCTGGTCGCCGGGATCGGGCGGGTGGAGTCCGTGCACGCCTCCGGTTACGGGCTGCGCACCGACGGATCGACGGAGCGGCCGATCCGGGGGCCGCGGCTGGACGGACAACAGTTCGCGCTCATCCGCGACACCGACGGCGGGCGCTGGGACGGGGACACCGAGTACGACCGTGCCGTCGGCCCCACCCAGTTCATCCCCTCCACCTGGGTCACCTGGGGCGCCGACGGCAACGGCGACGGGGTCAAGGACCCCAACAACATCTACGACGCCGCCCTCGGCACCGCCCGGTATCTCTGCGCGGGCGATCGGAACCTCACGGATCCCGCCGACCTCGACAAGGCGATCCTCAGCTACAACAACTCGCGGGAGTACGTCAACGCCGTCCTGCAGTGGATGCGGACGTACCAGGGTGGCAAGGTCACCGCCCTCCCCGACGACACCCCGGCCGTTCCGCACCACCCCGATCCGGCGGACGGGCGGTCCGGGGCCGCCACCCGCGCGGCCGTACGGACTGCGGTGACCACCGCTTCCGTGGACAAGCCGCAGCCCAAGCCCCTGCCGCAGCCCAAGCCGAAGCCGACGCCCGGGCCCCGGCCGGAGCCCGACGCCCGTACCGTCACCCGTCTCACGCCACTCGGGGAGCAGAGCCTCGACACCGTGACCGGACAGGACCTCGACCGGGTCGCGCGCGTGCGGGCCGGCAACGCCCGCGGTGACGCGGTCGCCGGAGCCGTCGTCACTTTCGAGATCGTCGGGGCCGCCACGGATGCCCGGTTCCCCGAGCACGGTGACGCCACGACCGTCACCGTCACCACCGACGCCCAGGGCATCGCCGTAGCGCCGCGGCTGCGCGTCGGTGACCGGCCGGGCGGCTTCGTCATCACGGCCGGCACCGCCGGCAAGGAGGTGACGTTCCGGGTGAACGCCGGGCTGTCCGCCACTGCCACCGCCGACACCCTGACGCGGGTCGACGAACAGGCCCTCACGGCACCGGCGAACGGCGCCTTCGCCGAGGGTCTGCGGGTCCGGGCCACCCGCTACGGGCAGGCCGCCCTCGGCACCGTGCTCACCGCCACCTTCCTCACGAGCAAGGAGAACGCCGCCGAGAACACCCTCGGCCCGTACTTCACGGACGCCTCGGGCAAGGCCGTCCGCACCCTCGTGCTGCCGCCGCCCGGCACCGACGGCGTGATCGGTCTGCCGGCGATCCACGCCGACGGGCACCCGGGCACGTACGTCCTGCGGCTGGCCACCGCCGACGGCGTCGTTCTGGACGTCGAACTCACCGTCACCGCGTGAGCGTCAACGCCCCGTCTTCTCCGCGTGGTTCAGGGCCATGACCATGACCGCGCCCGTCATGACGAGGCGGTCGGTCAGGGCGTCGAGTTCGCGGCGTTGCTCCTGGGGGAGGTGCCAGTCCTCCCACCAGGTGGTCTGCTCCTGGGTCGGGGGTGCCTGCCATTCGGCGGCCCAGTCCTGGGCGAGGCGGGTGGCCAGGGGGTGGCCGTGCGGGCCAGCGTGGCGTAGGCGGTGAGGAGGGCCACCATGTGGCCGTCGGCGAGCCAGGGGCGCCAGCCGGTCAGGAAGGCGTCGGCGAGCTGGGCGACGTCCTCCAGCCACAGCACGTGCTGGGTCACCCAGCCCTGGGGCGAGGGGGAGGGCGGCATGGCCGGAAGGAGGCGGGGGTCCAGGGCGTCGCGGTGGGCCAGGAAGTCCCGGGCGAGACTCAGTTCGAGGTCGGCGGGGGTCCAGGTGCCCTGGTGGAGGGCGCTGGCGGCGGCATCGACGGCTTCGACGGCGTGGCTCATTCCGATACCGTACGCGCTGGCGTCAGTGGCCGCGGCGGGCCTGGCGGCCGGCGGCCAGCCAGGCCGTGCGCAGCCGTTCGTAGACGTCGCGCTCGGCGCTGGTGAGGGTGCGTCCGGTGCGGGCGGCCAGGAAGGTGCGGATCTCGGCGTTGAGCTGCTCCGGGGTCGGGGGCGTGAGTGTGTTGCAGGACATGACCACAGGCTACGAGGGCCCACTGACACCGGGCGCCACTGTGCGTGCATGTTTGCGGAACGCTCATCGAATGGTCATGAAGGGCCCCCGGCCCCTTAGCTCTCCTTTATTGCGCTACTCCGCCGGCCGGCGCAGGCGGGCCACGAACTTGTAGCGGTCCCCGCGGTAGACCGAGCGCACCCATTCGACCGGGTTGCCCTCGGCGTCCAGGGAGTGGCGGGAGAGCATCAGCATGGGCAGGCCCACGTCCGTGCCGAGCAGGCCGGCCTCGCGGGGGGTGGCGAGGGAGGTTTCGATGGTCTCCTCGGCCTCGGCGAGGCGGACGTCGTAGACCTCGGCCAGCGCGGTGTAGAGCGAGGTGTACTTGACCAGGTTGCGGCGCAGCGCCGGGAAGCGCTTGGCCGACAGGTGGGTGGTCTCGATGGCCATCGGTTCGCCGCTGGCCAGGCGGAGCCGTTCGATGCGCAGGACGCGGCCGCCGGCGGTGATGTGCAGGAGCGCGGCGAGGCGGTCGTCGGCGGTGACGTAGCCGATGTCGAGCAGCTGCGAGGTGGGCTCCAGGCCCTGGGCGCGCATGTCCTCCGTGTAGGAGGTCAGTTGGAGGGCCTGGGAGACCTTGGGCTTGGCCACGAAGGTGCCCTTGCCCTGGATGCGCTCCAGGCGGCCCTCGACGACGAGCTCCTGCAGGGCCTGGCGCACGGTCGTGCGCGAGGTGTCGAACTCGGCGGCGAGGGTGCGTTCGGGGGGTACGGGGGTGCCGGGGGGCATGGTTTCGGTCATGTCCAGCAAGTGCCGTTTGAGGCGGTAATACTTGGGAATGCGCGCGGTCCGCGCGCCTCCCGCGCCGCCGCTCTCCGCCGTACCGCCCTCGGTCGCCATGGCGTGCCTTCCCGACTCCGATGGTCCTGCTGCCGTCACCGGCTCCTCCGTCCGTAGCGGTCACATGGTGGCACGGGCATGGCCCGGGATGGCCGGAGCCGCCCCCGGCCGGTGCCGAGGTGTCGGTCCGGTAACGGAGCCGAGGCGACTCTTATACACCCTTGACACCCCAAAAGGTCTAGGCCAAGCTGCGGGCACTGGTCTAAACCATTAAAGACCACAGTCGGTCCTTGAGGGAGAGTGCCGTGAAGCGAGGGCTCATAGCGGCGACGGGTGTCGCGGCCATGCTGGTGAGTGTTGCTGCCTGTGGGTCCAGCGACAGTGACAAGGAGAAGGCCGCCGACGGTTCCAAGGGCAAGACCCTCACCGTCTGGTTCATGGATGGCTCGAATCCGCCGGGCTGGACCAAGGCCGTCCAGGCCGAGTTCGAACAGAAGACCGGGGCGAAGCTGGACATCCAGGTCCAGAAGTGGAACGGCATCCAGCAGAAGGTCACCACCGCCCTCTCCGAGTCCAACCCGCCGGACGTCCTGGAGATCGGCAACACGCAGACCCCCTCCTACGCCCAGACCGGCGGCCTCGCCGAGCTCGACGACCTGAAGAAGGAGATCGGCGCGGGCTGGACCGAGTCCCTCAACAAGGCGGCCGTCTTCGAGGGCAAGCAGTACGCCGCCCCCTGGTACGCCGCCAGCCGCGTGGTCATCTACAACAAGCGCATCTGGGCGGACGCCGGCATCAAGGACGTGCCGAAGACGCGCGAGGAGTTCTTCAAGGACCTGGAGGCCATCCAGAAGAAGGGCGACGCCGAGCCGCTCTACCTTCCCGGCCAGAACTGGTACTTCTTCGACGGCCTGACCATCGGCACCGGCGCCGACCTGGTGAAGAAGGACGGCAAGAAGTACGTCTCCAACCTCGCCGACCCCAAGGTCGCCAAGGCCATGGAGATCTACAAGCAGTACCAGGCCTTCAGCAAGGCCCCCAAGGACAAGGACGAGGCCACCCCGCAGCAGGCCGACGTCTTCGCCAAGGGCAGGACGGGCGCGTTCATCGGCATGGGCTGGGAGGCCCAGACGGCGATCAAGGCCAACCCGCAGATCGAGAAGGAGATCGGCTACTTCACCATCCCCGGTGAGAGCGCCGACAAGCCCGAGGGCGTCTTCCTCGGCGGCTCCAACCTCGCCGTCGCCGAGGGCAGCAAGAAGAAGGACCTCGCCCGGGAGTTCCTGAAGATCGCGCTCTCCGACAAGAACGAGGCGGCACTGGCCAAGGAGGTCGCCTCGATCCCCAACAAGGAAGCGCTGCTGAGCAACGTCAAGGGCAACGCCGCCGCCGAGGCCGCCGCGCCGGCCGCCAAGGGCGGCGGCACCACGCCGCTGATCCCCGAGTGGGCCAACGTCGAGAACGCGCCCAACCCGATCAAGGCGTACATGACGGCCGTCCTCGAAGGAAAGTCCCCGGCGGACGCCGCCCGGCAGGTCGAGGCCGAGATGAACAAGCGACTCGGCCAGAAGCAGTAGGGCAGCGCATCGGACCCGGGCCGAAGGCCCGGGTCCGCTCCACGCACCACCGTTCCACAGGTCCACAGGGAGAAGGCGGACGACGATGTCAGCGCAGATCGAGGAGGTGCCGGCCACCGCGCCCGCGCCTCGGACCGGCAAGGGCACCGCACCGCCGCCCCGCCGCGGCCGTGAGCGCGCTGCCGGCAGCGTGCCGTACCTGCTGATCCTGCCCACCGTCGCGCTGACCGTGCTGCTGCTCGGCTGGACGATGGTCAAGAACGGCCTGCTGTCCCTGCAGAACCTCAACAAGCGCCAGCTCATCCGGCACGTCACCGAGTGGACGGGCCTCGACAACTACTCCGACGTGCTGCGCAGCAGCGAGTTCTGGCACGTCACCGGGCGGACCGTCGTCTTCACGGCCGCCAATGTCGCCCTGATCATGGTGCTCGGCTGCCTGATCGGCCTGCTGCTGGCCCGCCTGGGCGGCAAGGCCCGCCTGCTGCTCTCGCTCGGCCTGGTGCTGGCCTGGGCCATGCCCGTCGTCGCCGCGACCACCGTCTTCCAGTGGCTGTTCGACCAGCGCTTCGGCGTCGTCAACCACCTGCTGGACACCCTCGGCTGGCACTCCATGGCCGGCTACAACTGGACCAGCGGACAGCTCTCCACGTTCTTCGTCATCACCGTGCTGATCGTCTGGCAGTCGATCCCCTTCGTGGCGATCAACCTTTACGCGGCGACGACGACCATCCCCAAGGAGCTGTACGAGGCGGCGTCCCTGGACGGCGCGGGCACCTGGAAGAAGTTCACCTCGGTGACCTTCCCCTTCCTCAAGCCCTTCTTCCTCGCCACGACCTTCCTCGAGGTCATCTGGGTCTTCAAGGCCTTCACCCAGGTCTTCGCCATCAACGAGGGCGGTCCCGACCGGCTCACCGAGACCCTGCCGGTGTACGCCTTCGCCGAGGGCATGGGCAGCCAGCACTTCGGCATGGGCGCCGCCATCTCCATCCTGACCATCGCGATCCTGCTGGGCCTGACCGCCTACTACCTGCGCCTGGTGCTCAAGCAAGAGGAGGACGAGCTGTGAGGCGCTCGCTGATCGGCCGCGTCTGGCCGCCCGTGACGGCGTGCGTCCTGTTCGTCGTCTTCGCCTTCCCCGTCTACTGGATGTTCGCCACGGCCTTCAAGGCCAACAAGGACATCGTCGCCGACACCCCGGTCTGGTTCCCGACCAGCCCCACCTTCGCGCACTTCGACAGGGCGGTGGCGGCGGACGGCTTCTGGACGTTCGTCGGCAACTCGCTGACCGTCACCCTGGTCGCCGTCGGGCTCTCGCTCGTCATCGCGCTGCTGGCGTCCTTCGCGGTCGCGCGCATGCGCTTCAAGGGCCGCAAGGGCTTCGTCCTGGTGATGATGATGGCGCAGATGGCCCCCTGGGAGGTCATGACCATCGCGTACTACATGATCGTGCGCGACGCGGACATGCTCAACAGCCTGCCGCCGCTCATCGCCATCTACACCGTCATGGTGCTGCCCTTCACCGTCCTGACGCTGCGCGGCTACGTCGCCGCCGTGCCCAAGGAGCTGGAGGAGTCGGCCATGGTCGACGGCTGCACCCGCCTCCAGGCATTCCGGAAGGTGATCTTCCCGCTGCTGGCGCCGGGCGTCATGGCCACGTCGCTGTTCGGCTTCATCACCGTGTGGAATGAATTCCCGATGGTCCTCATCCTCAACAAGGACCCGGGCGCCCAGACGCTCCCGCTGTGGATCACCGGATTCCGCACCACCTTCGGCGACGACTGGGGCGCCACCATGGCCGCCTCCTCGCTCTTCGCCGTACCGATCCTCGTCCTCTTCGTCATCCTGCAGCGCAAGGCGGTCGGAGGACTCACCTCCGGCGCAGTGAAGGGCTAGGAGACCGACATGACCACCGACATGACCGCACCCGCCCCCGCCGGCACGCTCACCCGCGACGCCCTGACCGTCCTGCAGCCCGGCTTCACCGGCACCAGCGCCCCCGACTGGCTGCTGCGCCGGCTCGGGGAAGGGCTGTGCTCCGTCGGCCTCTTCGGCCGCAACATCGCCTCGGCCGGACAGCTGGCCGCGCTCACCGCCCGGCTGCGGGCCGAGTGCCCCGACGTGCTCGTCGCCATCGACGAGGAGGGCGGCGACGTCACCCGTCTGGAGGTGCGCACCGGCTCCTCCTTCCCCGGCAACCTCGCCCTCGGCGCCGTCGACGACACCGAGCTGACCCGCTCCGTCGCCCGCGAGCTCGGCCGGCGGCTCGCCGAGTGCGGCGTCAACCTCAACTGGGCGCCCTCCGGCGACGTCAACTCCGACCCCGACAACCCCGTCATCGGCGTACGGTCCTTCGGCGCCGACCCGCACCTCGTCGCCCGGCACACCGCCGCCTACGTCGAAGGGCTGCAGTCCGCCGGGGTCGCGGCCTGCACCAAGCACTTCCCCGGCCACGGCGACACCGCCGTCGACTCCCACCACGACCTGCCCCGGGTCGAGGCCGGCCTGGAGACCCTGCGCACCCGGGAGCTGGTGCCCTTCCGCGCGGCCGTCGCCGCCGGCACCCGGGCCGTGATGAGCGCGCACATCCTGCTGCCCGCCCTCGACCCCGCCCTGCCGGCCACCCTCAGCCCGGCCGCCCTGCACGGCCTGCTGCGCGCACCCGTCGCCGACGGCGGGCTCGGCTTCGACGGGCTGATCGTCACCGACGGCATGGAGATGGCCGCCGTCTCCGCCACGTACGGCATCGAACGCGGCAGCGTCATGGCGCTGGCGGCCGGCGCGGACGCGATCTGCGTCGGCGGCGGGCTGGCCGACGAGGCCACCGTGCTGCGGCTGCGCGACGCGCTCGTCGCGGCGGTGCGCGCCGGCGAGCTGGCCGAGGAACGCCTCGCCGACGCGGCCGCCCGGGTACGGGCGCTGGGCCGCTGGACCACCGGTACGGGTGCGGGCGCGGGGGAGGGGACCGCGCCCGCACCCGGCATCGGGCTCGCCGCGGCGCGGCGGGCGCTGCGGGTCACCCCGTCCGCGGGGTTCGCCCCGCTGACGCAGCCCGCGCACGTGGCGGCCTTCACCCCGGTGGCCAACATCGCCGTCGGCGACGAGACGCCGTGGGGCGTCGGCGCGGAGCTCGCGCGGCTGCTCCCGGGGACGACCACGCTGACGTACGGGCCCGAGGACGACGGCGCCGAGCAGGTGCTCGCGGACGCGGGGGAGCGGCGGATCGTGGCCGTGGTGCGCGACGAGCACCGCCACGGCTGGATGGGCCGGGCACTGGACGCGCTGCTGGCGGCCCGGCCGGAGACGGTGGTCGTGGAGATGGGCGTGCCGCGGGCCGCGCCGCGCGGTGCGGTGCACGTGGCCACGCACGGGGCGGCGCGCGTGTGCGGCACGGCCGCCGCGGAGGTCCTGGCGGGGGTGCGGTAACGCCTGTCCGGCGGGTGCGGTGCGCCCCTGCGGGGCGCTCGCTGCTCCGACTAGACTTTTGTCAAGCACCCGGACGAGGGAACCTGCATGTCGGCATGGTCCGTCTTCCCGGACGGAACATCCGTTACTGCCCTTGGGCAGCAGCCCTCTGGGGCCGGCAGCTGGAGCACGTGTGAACACACCCCCGACGACGCATCCGCCGTCCACCGCGCCGTACCAGTCACGGGGCCGGCGCCGTGCCATCCGTGCACGGCGCTGGATCGTCGCGGGCGCGTCGGTGGTCGCGCTCGGACTGGTCGCCTGGCCGGTGATGAGCTACTTCGAGATACCCCCCTTCACCGACAAGGGAGCCCCGGTCAGCTACGACCAGGGCGGCGGCGCGAACGACGCCAAGGGCGGGAAGCCGGCCGACTCGAAGACGCTGCTGCCCACCGGCCCGAAGGCCGATTTCCGCAACGCGAAGACGATGAGCGACGGCACGCAGGTCAGCGTCGTGTCGATCACCGGCGGGAAGTCGGGCTTCAAGGGCAAGGTGTGGGTCTGGGCGCCCAAGGAATACTTGGACCCGAAGTTCGCCAAGAGCGGCTTCCCGGTGCTGATAGCCCTGCCCGGTGGTCCGGGCCACGACGGCAATTACTGGGCGTTCGGGGAATTCGGCAACGACAAGCTCTCCCTGGAGGGCAGCATCACCAAGTGGTACCAGGAGGGCAAGAGCAAGCCCTTCCTCCTGGCCATGCCGATCCTCAATCCGGGCCCGGACGACGGCGGCATCTACTGGGACGGCAGCGACATCCCCGGCCAGCCCAAGATGGGCACCTGGCTGACGGAGGACGTCCCCGACCTCATGAAGGCGAATTTCCGCACGCTGAAGTCGCGTGACGGCTGGGCCTTCATGGGTTCCTCCACCGGCGGATTCGTCGGTCTGAAGTCCGTGCTGCAGAAGCCGGACAAGTTCAAGGCCGTCATCGCCTCCGGCCCCGACATCGTGCCCGACTCCCCGCTGTGGAAGGGCCACGAGACCGAGCGGCAGCAGAACAACCCCGAGGTCCTGGCCAAGGAGCTGATCGCCCGCAAGGGCCCCGACGTCTACCTGGCGTTCCAGTACGGGACCAAGGAGAACAAGAAGATGATCAGCGACGTCACGAAGTTCATCGCGACGTACGGCGACAAGGGCCCGGTCCACACCAAGCTGAACGTCATCGAGGGCGGCACCCACAACGGGGCGACCTACCTGCGGGGCATGGACGCCGGACCGATCGAGTGGATCAGCGAGCACATGGAAGGCCCGACCCCCGCCTCCTGACGGGTGCCGGGCCACCGGTTCGCCGCTGCTGTTACAGCCCCTGCCAGGCCGGCTTGGCCGCGTACGTGGCGCGGAAGTAGTCCGCGAGCTTCAGCTTCGAGGCCGCGGCCTCGTCGACGACCACCGTCGCGTGGGGGTGCAGCTGCAGGGCGGAGGCCGGGACGAGGGCGGAGACCGGTCCCTCGACGGAGCGGGCCACCGCCTCCGCCTTGCCCTCGCCCGTCGCCAGCAGCACCAGGTGGCGGGCCTCCAGGATGGTGCCGATGCCCTGGGTGATGACGTGGTGCGGCACCTGCTCGATGTCGCCGTCGAAGAAGCGCGCGTTGTCGACGCGGGTCTGGTGGGTGAGCGTCTTCAGCCGGGTGCGGGAGGCGAGCGAGGAGCACGGCTCGTTGAAGCCGATGTGCCCGTCGGTGCCGATGCCGAGCAGCTGCAGGTCCACCCCGCCGGCCTCGGCCAGGGCCCGGTCGTACGCCTCGCAGGCGGCCTGGACGTCCGCGGTGTTGCCGTCGGGGCCCATGAAGGACTCCGCGGTCAGCCCGAGGGGCTCGACGACCTGGCGCAGGACGACCGAGCGGTAGGACTCGGGGTGGTCGGCGGGCAGGCCCACGTACTCGTCGAGCTGGCAGACGCGGGCGCGGGAGACGTCGACCGCGCCGCCGCGGACCTTGGCGGCGAGCGCCTCGTAGACGGGCAGCGGAGTGGAGCCGGTGGCAACCCCGAGCAGGGCGTCGGGCTTGCGGCGCAGCAGAGCGGCCATGGCCTCGGCGATGAGCTCGCCGCCTGCCTTGGCGTCCGGGACGATGACAACTTCCACGCTGGGCCTGCCGATCTCAAGAGGGGTGTGGTATAGACCAATTTAGCAGAGCGCCTCGAACGCCTTCCGTACGCCCGAGGACCCGTACGGACCCCGGATGCGACTACGGGCCGCGGCGCCTGCCGGGACCCTCGACCCAGCGGGCACCGCAGCCCGGAGCGACGCCGGCCGGCGGGTGGCGCGGGGTGTGCGGGCCCCACGGCCCGGCGGGCCGACCGGAGGCCGGGGTGCCGCGCGCGGCGCGGGCCGGCCTCGTTCCGCCTCCCTTGTGCGGAGGGGGCGGAAGACTTTGCCGTTTCATTGTGGACTAGACCATTCGCCGCTGTCCATGGGAGTTCCCCCATCGGGTGGTCCGGACGGGAAATCCCGCCGCCCGCCGCCCCGGGTAGGCTCGCTGGCGTGCCCTCCATGAACGATCTCGTACGCCAGCACACCGACCTCGACGACTCCGACCTGGAGTGGCTGCACCTGCTGGTCTCGGAGTGGCAGCTGCTCTCCGACCTCTCCTTCGCCGACCTCGTGCTGTGGGTGCCGACGCTGGACGGGACGCGCTACGTCTCCATCGCCCAGATGCGCCCCAACACCGGCCCGACCTCGTACCAGAACGACATGGTCGGCCACATGGTGCCGCGCGGCCGCCGCCCCATGCTGGACGCCGCCCTCGACGAGGGCCGGATCGTGCGCGAGGGGGACCCCGAATGGCGCGAGGAGGTCCCCGTGCGGGTGGAGTCCATCCCGGTGCGCCGGGAGGGCCGGGTGCTGGGCGTCATCGCCCGCAACACCAACCTGCTGACCGTCCGCACGCCCAGCCGGCTGGAGCTCACCTACCTGCAGAGCGCCTCCGACCTCGCGCAGATGATCGCGGCTGGCACCTTCCCGTTCCCCGGTCAACAAGTCGACATGGACGCCTCGCCCCGGGCCGGCGACGGGCTGATCCGGCTGGACGCCGACGGCATCGTCCAGTACGCCAGCCCCAACGCGCTGTCCGCCTACCACCGGCTCGGCCTGGCCGCCGATCTCGTCGGCCACCATCTGGGCGAGACCACCGCCCGGTTGGCGCCCTCCCGGGCCCCGGTCGACGAGGGCCTGGCCAAGCTGGCCAGCGGCTGGGCCCCGCGCGAGTTCGAGGTCGAGGCGAACGACGGGGTCATCCATCTGCGCGCCATCCCGCTCAAACCCAAGGGCAGCCACATCGGTTCGCTCGTACTGCTGCGCGACGTGACCGAACTGCGACGCCGCGAGCGAGAGTTGATCACCAAGGACGCCACCATCCGGGAGATCCACCACCGGGTGAAGAACAACCTGCAGACCGTGGCCGCCCTGCTGCGCCTGCAGGCCCGCCGCATCGGCTCCGCCGAGGGCAGGGAGGCGCTGGAGGAAGCGGTCCGCCGGGTCGGCTCCATCGCGATCGTCCACGAGACCCTCTCGCAGAACCTCGACGAGCGGGTGGAGTTCGACGAGATCGCCGACCGGGTGCTCGCCATGGTGGCGGAGATCTCCCCGGGCCGGGTCGCCGCCCGGCGCACCGGCCGCTTCGGGATACTCGAGGCCGAGGTCGCCACCCCCCTGTCGATGGTGCTGACCGAGCTGCTGCAGAACGCCCTGGAACACGGCTTCGGCCCGGGCGAGCAGGGCACGGTCGAGGTCACCGCGGTGCGCGGCGGCACCCGCCGGGACGCCCGGCTGCTGATCTCCGTGCAGGACGACGGCCGCGGCCTGCCCGAGGGCTTCGACCCGCAGAGCGCGGGCAACCTCGGGCTGCAGATCGTGCGCACCCTCGTCGAGGGGGAGCTGGGCGGAACGTTCGACATGGTGCCCGCCGCCGACCGGGGCACCAAGGTCGTGCTCGACCTCCCCGTCCGGGCGGAGAAGCACTGACCGGGCCCCCGCCGCACCCCGCACAGCACTGAGCCCGGTCGCTCTCGAAGGAGAGCGACCGGGCTCAAAGCGTTATATGCACTGTGTGCTTAGCGCACCGTGGGGGGTACTGCGCGCTGCGGCTCGGGGGCCGAAAGGGGTCCTCGTCAGGCGGTCGCGTTGCGCGCCCGGTTGCGGGCGGCACGGCGCTTCATGGCGCGGCGCTCGTCCTCGCTGAGACCACCCCAGACGCCGGAGTCCTGGCCGGACTCGAGCGCCCACTGCAGGCACTGCTCCATCACGGGGCAGCGACGGCAGACGGCCTTGGCTTCCTCGATCTGCAGCAGCGCAGGACCGGTGTTGCCGATGGGGAAGAACAGCTCGGGGTCTTCCTCGCGGCAAACGGCGTTGTGACGCCAGTCCATGGCTGCTCCATCTCCTCGTGTTACGGCTACGTGGCTTGTGAATGTGAACGCTTTCACGAATCCCCTCGCAAGGGAAGGTCCGACGCCCAGCTGCACGCTGGTGTGGTCCAGGGAGGAAAAGGAGGGGGTTCGGGCTCTCCGGGGAAGCCTTGATGGCGGGCTGTCCCGATCGCCAGGAAGAGACTCGCAAACCTCGGCGACGGATACAACCCCTTCCGGAAAGTTTTTTTTGATTCCTCGGTGTCGGCTAGGTCACAGCCGTCATTCCAGGGGGTGGAACCCAGTCTAAACGTTCGACTGTAAGGACTTTGGTCCCTAGCACTCACACAATCACACGCAGTGCACGGCGAACGCCTGTGAACGTCACGCTCGACCGCAGCCCGAGGTGGTCGCCGTCCATCTGGAACGGCAGGGGGGCCTGCGAATGCAAGGTGAAGGAGGTCTGGTCATGCAGTGACACAGCGTGTTTGCCCTCCGGCCCGCGCTCCGGTGTCGAGGTCAGCAGCTGCATGGCGTGGCGGGTGGCGGTCACCGTGGACAGCTTGGTGAATCCGAGCACGTCAAGGGCTGTGTCGAAGGACGCCTGCGGCGCCGCGTAGACCGGGCGGTTGCCCAGATAGGTCCACGGAGCGGTGTTGCAGATTATCGACATGACGAGATTCTCGAGTGGCTCCTCGCCCGGCCGTTCGAGGGTGATCGTGCCGTGCCGGCGGTTGGGCTCGCCGAGGAACTGGCGCATCATCTGCCGCACGTACAGGGCGTGGGTCGAACGCTTGCCGCGCTCGCGCTGCTGCTCCACCCGGCCCACGACCCCGGCGTCGAAGCCGAAGCCGGCGCAGAAGGTGAACCAGCGCGAGGGCACCCCCTCGTCCTCGGTGCCGGGCGTGCCGGCCGCCAGGCCCAGGCCGACCGTGCGCTCCGAGCCCTCGCGCAGCGCGTCCAGCAGGGCACCCGTGGCCTCCACGACGTCGTTGGGCAGGCCCAGGGCCCGTGCGAAGACGTTGGTGGAGCCGCCCGGCACGACGGCCAGGCGCGGCAGGCCCTGCGGGTCGGGGCCGGCGTGCAGCAGGCCGTTGACGACCTCGTTGACCGTGCCGTCGCCGCCGAGCGCGACCACCAGCTCGATGGTCCCGCTCTCGGCCGCTCTGCGGGCCAGGTCGCGCGCGTGCCCCCGGTACTCGGTCGTCGCGACGTCCAGCTTGAGGTCGCTGGCCAGCGCGTGCGCCAGGACGTCACGCGTACGGGCACTGGTGGTGGTGGCCGAAGGATTGACCACAAGAAGCGCACGCATGCGCTTCAGCCTACCTACCTGTCGGTACACCACCCATCCCAGGCCGGGCTTTCCGGACGCCGGTACGGCTACCCTGCTTCGAGTGAGCAGCAAGCAGTCCGCGTCGAAAAACCCCCGGAAGGGCGCCGCCCCCGCCGCCCCCGCCACCCGTGCGGCCTCCCCGGGCCCCCGTCCCGCCCGGCTGACCGCCGCGGCGGCGCTGGTCGGCCTGGAGGGCCTGGCCCTGTTCGCCGCCGGCGCCGCCATGCTCGTCCTGGGCCTGCTGGGCCGCCCCGACAGCCCGCGGCAGGCGGAGACGGGCGGCCTGACCGTCCTGGCCCTGGCCGTGCTGCCGCTGCTGGCGGCGCGCGGGCTGTGGCTGCTGCGCCGCTGGAGCCGCGGCCCGGCCGTGATCACGCAGATCATGGCGCTGCCGGTGGCCTGGACGCTCTTCAACGGCGGCGGGGCGCTGATCGCCGGAGCGGCGGCGCTCGCGGCCGCGGCCGTGGCCGTGCTCGTGCTGCTGGTCAGCCCCGCGGCGGCCGAGGCCCTGGGCGCAGGTCCCCGCAGCGCCCCGTAAGGGGCGCGCGGGTCACTCCTCGATCAGCAGGCGGTCCCGCAGCTGGGCGAGGGTGCGGGCCAGCAGCCGGGAGACGTGCATCTGCGAGATGCCGACCTCCTGGGCGATCTGCGACTGGGTCATGTTGCCGAAGAAGCGCAGCAGCAGGATCTTCTTCTCCCGCGGCGGCAGGTCCTCCAGCAGCGGCTTGAGGGACTCGCGGTACTCCACGCCCTCCAGGGCCTCGTCCTCCGCGCCGAGGGTGTCGGCGACCGCCGGGGACTCGTCGTCGGTGTCCGGCACGTCCAGGGAAAGCGTGCTGTAGGCGTTGGCCGACTCCAGGCCCTCCAGCACCTCCTCCTCGGAGATCGACAGGTGCTCGGCCAGCTCGTGGACGGTCGGGGCCCGGCCGTGCCGCTGGGAGAGCTCGGCGGTGGCCGTGGTCAGCGACAGCCGCAGCTCCTGCAGCCGGCGCGGCACCCGCACCGCCCAGCCCTTGTCGCGGAAGTGCCGCTTGATCTCGCCGACGACGGTGGGCGTGGCGTACGTGGAGAACTCCACCCCGCGGTCGGGGTCGAACCGGTCCACGGACTTGATCAGCCCGATCGTGGCGACCTGGGTGAGGTCGTCCAGCGGCTCGCCGCGGTTGCGGAAGCGCCGGGCCAGGTGCTCGACCAGGGGCAGGTGCATCCGCACCAGGTGGTTGCGCAGCTCGGCGCGCTCGGGCGAGCCGTCGGGAAGCGCGCGCAGCTCGACGAACAGGGCGCGGGCTCCGCTGCGGTCGTGCGGATCCGGGTGCGGCTTCCGCTGCCGGCGCTGCTGCTGATCCATGTGGTCCGCCCGCTCCGAAGGGTCGCTGGCCTGGTCCGGACCGGGGTCCGGGCCCTGCGGGCCGGGACGCTCCGGATCGAGGTCCTCCGGATGCGGCCGGGCAGGCTGCTGCGGGATGGCCGGGGTGCGCACTCCCCGCGGTGACGCAGTACTCACGGAGCCCCCTCTTCCGTCACGGCTGTCCGGGGCCGGCGCCGCGCTTCTTGTGCAGGCTGATGCTGACCGTGCGGTCCTCCGCGACGGTGGAGTCCACCTCTCCGGCCAGGGCGGAGAGCACCGTCCAGGCGAAGGTGTCGCGCTCGGGCGCACGGCCGTCGGTGGTGGGTGCCGAGACGGTCACCCGCAAGGCGTCCCCCACGAGCCGGAAGACGCAGCTGAGGACGGAGCCCGGCACGGCCTGTTGCAACAGGATGGCGCAGGCCTCGTCCACGGCGATGCGCAAGTCCTCGATTTCGTCGAGGGTGAAGTCCAGCCGGGCCGCGAGACCGGCCGTCGCCGTCCGCAGCACCGACAGGTAGGCACCTGCGGCGGGCAGCCGGACTTCCACGAAGTCCTGGGTCGTCCCAGGCTCGCCTGCGATGGGGGACACCCTCACCTCCAAGGTGGCACAAGCTCATTGAGCTGAGTTGAGCGCCGGTCCCGCGCGGTCCGGTGAAGGCCGGTGCGGGTCGGGGCGGCACATGGTCCGGCTGAGACGCTATCGCGATCTGCGGTTCCGCGCCGCAGGCCCACGACTGTCACTCATGGTAAACCCATGAGTACGGACAGTGGCTAGAGGTCTGCGGTCTCAATTCGAAAGCGAGGACGGCTCGTTGGGCCGCTTGCTCGGATTTTCGTCACTCTGCGCGAGCGCCGCAAGGGCCCGGAGCGGTTCGCCGGTAAGTCGTTGCACCGTCCATTCGTCCATGGACTGCGCCCCGATGGACTTGTAGAACGCGATCGAGGGGGCGTTCCAGTCCAGCACTGACCACTCGAAACGACGATAGCCGCGCTCCACGCAGATCCGGGCGAGCTCCGCGAGCAACGCCTTTCCGTGCCCGCCGCCCCGCGCGTGCGGCCGTACGTAAAGGTCTTCGAGATAGATACCGTGCGTACCCGTCCACGTCGAGAAGTTCCGGAACCACAGCGCGAAACCGAGCACCGCGCCCGGCTCTTCGTCACTCTCCGCCATCAGGGCGAACACGGCGGGTTCCGGACCGAACAGCGCCTCGCGCAGCTGTTCCTCCGTGGCCTGTGCCTCCTCCAGCGCCCGTTCGTACTCCGCGAGTTCGCGGATCATCGCGTGGATCTCCGGCACGTCGGCCGGCGTGGCGGTACGGATCATGCCTGCATGCTAGCCCGGGCCCCGCGCAGGGCCCCTTCGGACGAGGTGCCCCTTCAGGCGAGGTGCCCCTTCAGACGATGTGCTTGTCCACGTAGCACCAACGCCAGGTCTGCCCCGGCTCGAAGCTGCGCATCACCGCATGCCCCGTGCGCTCGAAGTGCGCCGTCGCATGCCGGTACGGCGAGGAGTCGCAGCAGGCCACGTTGCCGCACACCAAACACATGCGCAGCTGCACCGGATGACTGCCCGCCGCCTCGCAGTCCGGGCACGTGACGGCCAGCGGCTCCGGCTCGGGGCGCGGCAACCCCGGAACGTGCGCACACTCGATCATGATTGCCAGGGTAGATCGCACAGCCGGAACGTGTGCGCGCAGACAGGCGGGGAGCCCATGGACGTCATGCCGTTGCTGTTGCTGGTCGCCGCCAGCGCCGTCGTCGCCGGGGCCGCCCGCCGCACCCCCGTACCCGCCCCCCTGCTCCTCGTCGCCGCCGGGCTCGCCGCCGCGTACGTCCCCGGCGTGCCCGACTACGCCCTCGACCCGCACGTCGTCCTGCCGCTGCTCCTGCCGCCCCTGCTGCACACCGCCGCCCTCGACAGCTCCTACCTCGACCTGCGCGCCAACCTGCGGCCCGTCGCGCTGCTGTCCTTCGGCTACGTGCTGTTCGCCACCGTCTTCGTCGGCTACGCGGCCTACCTCGTCGTCCCCGGGCTGCCGCTCGCCGCCGCCATGGTGCTCGGCGCCGTCGTCGCCCCGCCCGACGCCGTCGCCGCCACCGCCATCGCCCGCCGCCTCGGCCTGCCGTCGCGGCTCACCACCATCCTGCAGGGCGAGTCCCTGGTGAACGACGCCACCGCCATCACCGCCTACCGGGTGGCCGTCGCCGGCGTCGTCGGCGGCAGCGTCAGCTGGTCGCACGGCATCCTCGCCTTCGTCCTCGCCGCCCTCGGCGGCGTCGCCGTCGGCTTCGTCCTGATGGTGCCGATCCACTGGCTGCGCACCCACCTGCGCGAACCCCTGCTGCAGAACACCCTCTCCCTGCTCATCCCCTTCGTCGCCTACGGCACCGCCGAGCAGCTGCACGCCTCCGGCGTGCTGGCCGTCGTGGTCGTCGCCCTCTACCTCGGCCACCGCTCCTGGCAGGTCGACTTCGCCACCCGGCTGCAGGAGGCCGCCGTGTGGCGCATGGTCGCCTTCCTCCTCGAATCCGCCGTCTTCATGCTGATCGGCCTCCAGCTGCCGGTGGTGCTCCGCGAACTGGGCACGTACGGGGTGGGGGAGGCCCTCCTCTACGGGCTCGCCGTCTTCGCGGCCGTCGTCCTCGCCCGCTTCCTGTGGGTCTTCCCCGCGGCCTTCGTACCCCGGGCCCTGTCCCGGCGCGTCCGCGAACGGGAGGAGGACCCCACCTGGCAGGGCGTACTGATCATCGGCTGGGCGGGCATGCGCGGCGTCGTCTCCCTCGCCATCGCCTTCTCCGTACCCGTGGCCGCCGCGCACGGGCCCTTCCCCGCCCGCAACCTCATCCTCTTCCTCACCTTCACCACCGTGATCGGCACGCTCGTGGTGCAGGGCCTCACCCTGCCCCCGCTCATCCGCCGCCTCCGGCTGCCGCAGCGCGACCCCGGCATGGACACCCTCGTCGAGGCCCAGGCCCAGAGCGAGGCATCCGAAGCCGCGGAGCGGCGCCTGGCCGAACTCCTCGCCGACGAGCACAACGCCCTGCCCTCCCCCCTGGCCGACCGCCTGCGCGCCGTCCTCGAACGCCGCCGCAACGCCGTCTGGGAACGCCTCGGAGCGGTCGACGAGCGCACGGGGGAATCGGTCGACGACACCTACCGGCGGCTGTCGCGCGAGGTCATCGGGGCGGAGCGGGCCGTGTTCGTGGCCCTGCGGGACGCACGGCGCATCGACGACGAGATGCTGCGCACGTTGCTGCGGCGCCTGGACCTGGAGGAGGCGGCCGCGTACCGCGAGGAGACGGGCTAGCGTCCCGTAGGGGCGCGGGGCGGTGCCACGGCACTCCGTCTGCGGGCGCGTCGTGGCTTGTCGCGCAGTTCCCCGCGCCCCTACGGGGGCCGTGGTCGCCGCAGGGCGAAGATCCGCCGGACGCCCCTTACGGGGCGCCCGTGATCACGGCTGCCACCGTCGTGCCCGGCGCGAACGCGCCCTCCTCGGCCAGCGTCGTCAGCCCGTGCAGCATCTTCGCCACGTACACCCGCTCCAGCGGGACCCCGTGCCGGGTCTCGAAGTCCGCCGCGAACGCCTCCAGCTCCGGCGTCGACCGGGCGTAGCCCCCCGCGTGGAAGCGCTCGTCCAGCACCCACTGCCCGCGCCGGCCGCCGAACGCCTCCCGTTGCAGGCGCAGCACCTCCTCGCCCAGGAAGCCGCCCTTGAGCACGGGGAAGCCGATCGCCCGCTGCCGCGGGCCCAGGCCGGCCGCCAGGCCCGCCAGTGTGCCGCCCGTGCCGCAGGCGACCCCCACCACGTCCGCGACGCCGCGCAGCTCGCGGCCGAGCGCCTCGCAGCCGTGCACGGCGGCCGCGTTGCTGCCGCCCTCCGGCACGACGTAGCAGCCCTCCGGCACGAGCGCGGCCAGCACCTCGGGTTCGGTCTTGCGGCGGTACGTGGCCCGGTCGACGAAGCGCAGCCGCATGCCGTCCGCGGCGCACTGGGCCAGGGACGGGTTCAGCGGTCGGTCCGCCAGCTCGTCGCCGCGCACGATGCCGATCGTCGCGAACCCCAGCAGCCGGCCGGCGGCGGCCGTGGCCCGCAGGTGGTTGGAGTAGGCCCCGCCGAAGGTGAGCAGCGTGCGCCGGCCCGCGGCGGCCGCGGCCCGCAGGTTCGGCTCCAGCTTGCGCCACTTGTTGCCGGGCAGGTCCGGATGTATGAGGTCGTCCCGTTTGAGCAGCAGCCGCAGGCCGCGCCGGGCGAACCGGTCGTCCTCCGGCTCCTGCACCGGGGAGGGCAGCAGCGGGCGCAACGCGGCCGGATCGGGGGGATTGTCGCTGGTCACGCCCCCCATTTTGTACGCTGGCCCGGCCAGTGAGCAGAAGAGAAAGCACACCACCGTGGACTACCAGGCCGTACTCGAAGAGGTCGCCGCCTTCGCGAGGCCGCTGGTCGGCCGGGGACAGGTGGCCGACTACATCCCCGCCCTCGCGGAGGTCGACGTCGCCCAGTTCGGCATGGCCGTCGCCGACGTGGACGGTGGCCTGTACGGCGTGGGGGACTGGGAACGGCCCTTCTCCGTGCAGTCGATCTCCAAGGCCTTCGCCCTCGCCCTCGTGCTCGCGCACGGCGGCGACCGCATCTGGGAGCGGGTCGGCACCGAGCCGTCCGGCAACCCCTTCAACTCGCTGGTGCAGCTGGAGTACGAGCACGGCATTCCGCGCAACCCCTTCATCAACGCCGGCGCCCTGGTCGTCACCGACCGGCTCCAGACCCTGACGGGCGACGCCAGCGCCACCATGCTGGAATTCCTGCGCGCCGAGAGCGGCAACCCCGGCGTCGCCTTCAATGCGGCCGTGGCCAAGTCCGAGTCCGAGCACGGCGACCGCAACGCGGCCCTCGCCCACTTCATGGCCAGCTACGGCAACCTCGACAACCCCGTGCCGACCGTGCTGGAGCACTACTTCCGGCAGTGCTCCGTCGAAATGAGCTGCCGCGACCTCGCCCTGGCGAGCGGCTTCCTGGCGCGGCACGGCCTGCGCGCCGACGGCTCGCGGCTCCTGCCGCGGCGGGAGGCCAAGCAGGTCAACGCGGTGATGCTCACCTGCGGCACGTACGACGCGGCGGGCGACTTCGCCTACCGGGTGGGGTTGCCGGGCAAGTCGGGCGTGGGCGGCGGCATCGTCGCCGTCATACCGGGCCGCTGCACGCTGTGCGTCTGGAGCCCGGGGCTCGACACGCGCGGCAACTCCGTGGCGGGCGTCGCGGCGCTGGACCACTTCACGTCGCTGACGGGCTGGTCGGTGTTCTGAGGGCGCCGCCCGCCGCCCCTACGGGCAGTGGATGACCTGGCCCGCGTACGAGAGGTTGCCGCCGAAGCCGAACAGCAGGATCGGGGCTCCCGGCTCGATGCGTCCGGTGGCCACGAGCTTCGACAGGGCCAGCGGAATGCTGGCCGCCGAGGTGTTGCCGGACTCCGTCACGTCGCTCGCGACGATCGCGTTGACCGCTCCCAGCCGCCGGGCCACCGGCTCGATGATGCGCAGGTTCGCCTGGTGCAGCACCACGGCCGCCAGGTCCTCCGGCGCGAGCCCCGCCCGCTCGCACACCCGCCGGGCGATCGGCGGCAGCTGCGTCGTGGCCCAGCGGTAGACCGACTGGCCCTCCTGGGCGAAGCGCGAGGGCGTGCCCTCGATGCGTACGGCGTGGCCCATCTCGGGCACCGAGCCCCACACGACGGGGCCGATGCCGGGCTGCTCGGCGGCGGTGACGACGGCGGCGCCGGCGCCGTCGCCGACCAGGACGCAGGTGGTGCGGTCGGTCCAGTCCGTGACGTCGGTGAACTTCTCCACCCCGACGACCAGGGCGTTGGTCGCGGCCCCGGCGCGGATGGCGTGGTCGGCGCTGGCGAGGGCGTGGGTGAAGCCGGCGCAGACGACGTTGACGTCCATGACCGCGGGCGAGGCGAGGCCGAGCTCGGCGGCCACGCGGGCGGCGGTGTTGGGGCTGCGGTCGACGGCGGTGCAGGTGGCGACGAGGACGAGGTCGATGTCGGCCGGGTCGAGGCCGCTGGCGGCCAGGGCCTTGGCCGCGGCCCGGGAGGCCATGCTGGCGACGGTCTCGTCGGGGGCGGCGACGCGACGGGTGCGGATGCCGACGCGGGTGCGGATCCACTCGTCGCTGGTGTCGACCATGGTGGCCAGCTCGTCGTTGGTGAGCACCCTGGCGGGCTGGTAGTGGCCGAGGGCCAGGACGCGAGACCCGGACATCGGGGTTCCTCCTGCGCGCGGTGGGGACGGATCTCTCAGTGTTGATGCTGAGGGGTCCTGCACCGGGTGCGTGATCCACCAATGTTCGGGCCGGATAACTGGCGCGACCGCACACGGGCCCGGCCGCCCCCACAGCGGCCGGGCCCGTGCGGGCGGGGTGGGTCAGCGCAGGGAGAGCGCGGTGCGGATGGTGGTGAACAGCTCGGTCTGGTCGGTCACGCCCAGCACGCGCTGGGAGCCGGGGCCCTGGGCGGCGATGCGGACCTCGGTGCCGGTGTGCTCCTGGGACTGGCCGGGCGTGTTGGTCGAGTAGTTGACCTTCAGCTGCTGTCCCTCGTTGGTGATCAGGGTGGAGGACAGGCCGGGCGGGTTGGCCTCCAGCGGCACGATCTGGCTGCTGTGGCCGTGGTCGGCGGTGGTGACGACCAGGGTGTCGGGGTGCTTGGCCGCGTAGTCGCGGGCGACCTTCACGGCGCGGTCGAAGGCGGCGGTCTCGCCGATCTGGCCGCAGGGGTCGGCGGCGTGGTCGCGCTTGTCGATGGAGGCACCCTCGACCTGCAGGAAGAAACCGTTCTTCTTGGCCTTGGGGGTGCCGAGCAGCTCCAGCGCGCGGCGGGTCTGCTCCTCCAGGGCGGGGGTGCCGGCCTTGCGCTCGGGGTTGCCGGTCACGCAGCGCTGGGCGGCGGTGCCGCCGACGGCCGCGGCCTTGCCGGTCCACTCGACGGGCACGTTGCCGTCGGCGAACAGGCCGAGGACGGGCTTGCCCGAGCGGGCGCCGGCCAGGCTCCTGCTGTCGGTCACCACCTGGTAGCCGAGCTTGCGGGCCTGCTCGGTGACGGTCATGCCCTTGTAGGGACCCTCGGTGATCTTCTGGTCGAAGCGGGCCCTGCCGCCGCCGAGGAGCACGTCGACCTTGTGGTTCACGCTCTGCTCGGCGATGGAGCCGGGGCCGCCCTTGGCGATGGTGTCGTTCGGGCAGGCCTTCATGTCGGCCGGGCCCTGGCAGCTGCGGTCGGTGGCGTGCGAGGCGAGGACGGCCGGGGTGGCGTCGGTCAGCTCGGCGGTGGTGACGCTGCCGGTGGCCAGTCCGCCGCGCTGGGCGAGCTCCAGGATGGTGGTCATGGGCTTGTCGGTGCCGGGCGTCTTGGATATGCGGCCGTTGACCGTCTTGTGGCCGGTGGCCCAGCCGGTGCCGGATGCGGCGGAGTCGGTGACGTAGTCCGGCTTGCCGTTCTTGTCCACCGAGTACGTGGTGTACGCGCCGGTCATCGGGAACTTGTCCATGTTCAGCCGCCCGGCCGCGCCCACGGTGTAGTCGCGGGCGAGGGTGATCTCGGAGTCGCCCATGCCGTCGCCGATGAGCAGGATGACGTTCTTCGCCTTCTTCGGGGCGTGGGCGAAGGCGTCCGACTGGCCGCCGTGCTCCGAGGCCGCCTGGGCGGCGGGCACGGCGACACCGGCGACGAGGAGCGCGGCGGCGCTCCAGGCGAGACGGCGTCGGTACGGACGAGAACCCATGGTTGCTTCCTCCTAGCTGGGCCGCGGCGGGGTGCCGGGCGGCCGCGAGGAAGCTCACCAGGGGCGGGTGTACCGCAGGTGATCGCCGGGTGACGTCCGGGTCACCGGGTGCCGTCTACAGATGCGGCCTTCGTGTCGCCACCCGCGTCGGCCCCGTCCTTCATCGCCTTGGCCTCGCTCTTCAGGATGCGCATCGACTTGCCCAGGGCCCGCGCGGTGTCGGGCAGTTTGCGCGATCCGAAGAGCAGGACCATGACGAGGACGACCACGAGGATGTGCCAGGGCTCCAGGGCGTTGCGCAGCACGGCGGCCCACCACCTCTCATCTGACTGGTTTGGATGCGTCCCGGCCGGACAGCCGAGCCCACAATACTTGCTAGATTGCGCAACTGGACAACCAAAGTCCGTGGCCGCCCGTCTCACCGTGCGGAAACGCACGGACACCGGGGGAGCGATGAGGGCACGGACATGAGCGGTAGGCGCGGCAGGCGAGGCAGGACCGGGGGCGGGGGCACGCGGCCGCGGACCTTCACCGTGATCGTGGTGTCGTTCCTGGTGCTGGTGACCGCCGGCGCCGGCTGGCTGTACCTCAGGCTCAACGGCAACATCACCACCTTCGACGCGGACGGGCTCTCCAAGGACCGGCCCGGCGCCGGCGTCGGCGGGCAGAACGTCCTGGTCATCGGCTCGGACTCGCGCGCCGGCGGCAACAGCGAGCTCGGCGGCGGCGAGGGCGACGTGGGCCGCTCGGACACGGCCTTCCTGCTGCACGTCCACGGCGACGGCAAGCACGCGGTCGCCGTCTCCATCCCGCGCGACACGCTGGTGGACATCCCCCCGTGCCGCAAGCCCGACGGCACCTGGACCGCCGAGCAGTCCCGCGCGATGTTCAACTCCGCCTTCACCGTGGGCGAATCGCCCCAGGGCAACCCCGCCTGTACGCAGAACACCGTCGAGCGCCTGACCGGACTGCGCGTCGACCACACCGTCGTCGTCGACTTCGCCGGGTTCTCCGCGATGACCTCGGCCGTGGGCGGCGTCGACGTCTGCGTCCCCAAGGACGTCTACCAGGGGGACCTCAACCCGAACCTGGGCTCCCGCGGCAAACTGCTCTTCCCCAAGGGCCCGCAGACCGTCTCCGGGCAGCGCGCCCTGGACTACGTCCGCGTACGGCACGGCATCGGCGACGGCTCAGACATCGGGCGCATCCAACGCCAACAGGCCTTCATGTCCTCGCTCGTGAAGAAGGTGCGCGCGCAGGGCTTCGACCCCACCACGCTGCTGCCGCTCGCCGACGCGGCCACCAAGTCGCTGACCGTCGACCCGGGTCTGGGCTCCGCGCAGAAGATGGTGTCGTTCGCGATGTCGCTGAAGGGCATCGACCTGCACGACATGAAGTTCGTGACCCTGCCCTGGCGGTACGAGGGCAACCGCGTCGCCGTCGTCCAGCCCGACGCCGACGCCCTGTGGGCCGCCCTGCGCGCCGACCGCACCGTCGACGGCAAGAACGCCGGCCGCGGCGGCGGAGCGGCTCCGCAGGCCACGCCGTCCACCCCGGTGCCCGTCTCGGGCGGCGGCGCGAAGGTCGCCGTACGCAACGGCACCGAGGTCGACGGGCTCGCCGCCCGGGCCGCCACCGCCATCGGGCAGCACGGCTTCGAGGTGACCGGCACCGCCACCGCCCGCTCCCAGGACCAGGCCACCACCGTCATCGAGTTCGGCTCCGGACAGGCGGAACACGCCCGCGCCCTCGCCCGGCTCTTTCCCGGGTCCTACGTCCGCGGGGCGGACATCAGCGGCATCATCCTGACCCTGGGCCGCGACTATGCGACGGCGGGGAGCCCGACCCCCTCGCCGAGCACGGAACCCGCACCGGACGTCGCCCGCGGCGCCCGGTCGGCGGACGACGACCCCTGCGCCAACCTCTCCTATGGGTGACGTGCGGCGATATGCCTGATTGATCCGCACTTGTGGTAGGTGCACAGTAGACCGTGACCCCTCCAAGGAGCTCCCCATGCCCGCCACCGCCGTCCCCCGCGCCGTCCACCGGCTCGTGACCCTCCTCGCGGTCCTCCTCCTCGCGGCCGGCACGGCACTGTGCGGCCCCGGCGCCCACGCCGCCGGCGGGCTCGACACCGCGGCCGACGCCCTGCGCAAGAACCCCGTCTACGTCGACCCCCGCGCCGCCGGCCAACTGCCCGCGGCCGACGCCGACGCCCTCGCCCGGAAGATCAAGGACGCCGACAAGCCCGTCTTCGTCGCCGTCCTGCCCGACGCACCCGAGTACCCCCGGGCCACCGTCCTGCGCGACCTGCGCACCAAGGTCGGCCTCGCCGGCGTCTACGCCGTCCACCTCGGCGACGCCTTCAACGCCGCCGCCGACCGCAGCGTCATGTCCCGCAACGCCGTCACCAACCTCGTCGGCTCCGTCCGGCGCACCGACGGCGACACCAACGCCCAGCTGAGCGCCTTCGTCGACGAGGCCGTCCGCACCGCGCGCGGCCACGCCCCCGGCTCCTGGGGCGGCACCGGCAAAGGCATCGGCACCACCGGCCTGATCACCGGCGGCGCCCTCGTGGTGGCCGGCGGCGCCGGCGCCTACGCCCTCTACCGGCGCGCCAGGCGCAAGCGCGAGGAACGCGAGCGCGCCGAGCTCGACGCCCTGCGCGTCGTCGTCGACGAGGACATCACCGCCTTCGGCGAGGAACTCGACCGGCTCGACTTCTCCCCCACCGAGACCGGCGCCACCGACGAGATGCGCGCCGACTACAGCCGGGCGCTCGACGCCTACGACGAGGCCAAGTCGAAAATGGCGGCCGCGGGCAAACCGGACGACGTGCGCGGCGTGACGGCCACCCTGGAAGAGGGCCGGTTCGCGCTCGCCACGCTCGCCGCCCGGCGCACCGGGGCGCCCCTGCCGCAGCGGCGGCCCCCCTGCTTCTTCGACCCGCGCCACGGGCCGTCCGTCCAGGACGTCCAGTGGGCGCCCCCCGGCGGCGCCCTGCGCACCGTGCCGGCCTGCGCGGCCGACGCGACCCGGCTGGCGAGCGGCCAGGAGCCGATGGCGCGAGAGGTGCAGACCCCGTACGGGCCGCGGCCCTACTGGGACGCGGGACCGGCGTACGCGCCGTGGGCCGGCGGGTACTTCGGCGGCGGCCTGCTGCCGGGGCTCCTCGTCGGCACGATGCTGGGCGGCATGCTCGGCGGCTCCCCCGCGTACGCGGCGCCGCCGGTGGGGCCGGAGGGCGGCGACTACACGGGCTCGGACTTCAACCCCGACGACTTCGGAGGCGGCGGCGACTGGGGCGGCGGCGACGGGGGAGGGGGCGGCGACTTCGGGGGCGGCAACTGGTAGCGCGCGGGGCTCCGCCCCGTAGGGGCGCGGGGCAGTGTCGATCTGCGGCTGCCGCCGCGTGGGCGCGATCGGCCACCGACGGCCCGCAGCCGACGCATCTGCGGGCGCGTCGTGGCTTGTCGCGCAGTTCCCCGCGCCCCTACGGGGCACCGCTAACGGCGCCGCGCCATCGCCAGCGCGCACCCGTACACCGCCAGCACCGCACCCAGCGCCCCGTAGTACGGCACCGGCAGCGGGGCCATGCCCAGCGCCGCCCCCGCCGGGGACGCCGGCAGCAGGAGCCCCGCCAGTGCCAGTCCCGCAACCGCCGCCCGCAAGGGCCCCGGCAGCCGGCCCGTACGGAGCAGCACCATCACCATCGCCTGCGTCAACAAGTTCTCCGTGAACCACCCCGCATGGAACACCCCCTCGTCCCCCGCCGCCAGCACCGCGAACGTCGCCACGTCCGCCGTCGCGTTGAGCAGGCCGAAGCCGGTCACGAACCGCAGGAGTGCGCGGGGGCGCAGGACGGCGGGGGCGGCGGCCGCCGCCGGGCCGGGGCGGTCGAAGGCCAGGGCGAGCTGGGCGGCGTCGAAGAAGAGGTTCTGGACGAGGACCTGCGCCGGCAGCATCGGCAGGAACGGCAGCATGAGCCCGGCCGCCAGCATGGCGATGACGTTGCCGACGTTGGAGGACAGGGTGATCCGCAGGTAGGAGCCGATGTTGGCGGTGCTGCGCCGGCCGGTGACGATGGCCCGGTCCAGGGCGGTGAGGTCCTTGGCGGCCAGGACGACGTCGGCGGCCTCGCGGGCCACGTCGACCCCGTCGCGCGGGCAGACGCCGACGTCGGCGGCGTGCAGGGCGGCGAGGTCGTTGACGCCGTCGCCGAGGAATCCGGTGGTGTGCCCGGCGGCGCGCAGGGCGGTCACGACGCGGGCCTTGTGGGCGGGGGTGCAGCGGGCGAAGACGGTGGTGGTGGCGGCCAGTCGCCCGAGGGCGGCGTCGTCGAGGGCGTCGATGTGCTCGCCGGTGACCGCGTCGCCGGGTGCGAGGCCGAGTTCGCGGCAGACGCGGACGGCCGTGCCGGGGTGGTCGCCGGTGAGCACCTTGATGGTGACGCCGTGCCGGGCGAGCCCGGCGAGGGCCTCGGCGGCGCCGGGGGCGGGCGCGTCGCGCAGGGCGAGGAAGCCGGTGAAGGTGAGGTCGTGTTCGTCGGCCTCGGTGTACGGCCGCTCGCGGGCGGGTCGTTCGGCGCGGGCGACGGCGAGGACGCGCAGTCCTTCGGCGGCGAGGCGGGCGGCGCGCTGCCGGTGCCGTTCGCGGTCGGCGTCGTCGAGGGCGCACCGGTCGAGGACGTCCTCGGGGGCGCCCTTGACGACGAGGGTGTGGGTGCCGGCGAGGGCGAAGCGGGGGTCGCCGGGGCGGCGCAGCACGGCGGTGGCCAGGCGCCGCCCGGGGCCGCAGGGCAGCGCGTCGACGCCTTCGTACGGCAGGTCGCCGGGGTCGCCGGGGCAGGCGTCGAGCACGGCGTCGTCGAGGGCGTCGGGGACGGGCAGTTCGGCGAGGTGCAGCGTCCACAGGGCGCCCAGGGCGGCCCAGCGCAGCACGTCGTCGTCGGGGTGGCCGGCGGCGTTCTCGGCGAGGGCGAGGACGGGCCGGTCCTCGGTGAGGGTGCCGGTCTTGTCGACGCACAGCACGTCGGCCGCGCCGAGGTCGTGCAGGGCGGGCAGCCGGCGGACGACGACCTCGCCGCCGCGGGCGAGCAGGGCGGCGCCGCGGGCGAGGGAGGCCGTCACGATCACGGGGAGCATTTCGGGTGTGAGCCCGACGGCCACGGCGACGGCGAAGGGCAGGGTCTCCAGGCCGCGGCCGCGCACGAGGGCGCCGGCGACGAGGGCCAGGGGGGCGACGAGCAGCATGAACCGGATGAGGGTCCAGGCGATGCCGTTGACGGAGCGGTCGAAGGGGCCGGGCGGGCGGCGGCGCGGTGCGCCGGCGAGGGCGCCGGAGAGCAGGGTGTGGCGGCCGGTGGCGACGACGACGCCGGTGCCGGTGCCGGAGACGACGCTGCTGCCCTGGAAGCACTGGTGGGGCAGGTCCAGGCCGGTCGCCGCCGGGTCCTGCGAGGCGGTGCGGGCCGTCTTGGCGACGGGGGCCGACTCGCCGGTGAGCGCGGCCTCGTGGACGGTCAGTCCGCGGGCGCGCAGCAGGTGCAGGTCCGCCGGGACGAGGTCGCCGGGGGCGAGCAGCACGACGTCGCCGGGCACGAGCTGGTCGACGGGCAGTTCGCGCACGGCCGGCGCCGAGGCGTCGGTGGCGCGGCGGCGTACGGTCGCGGTGCTGGCGACCAGCTCGCGCAGGGCGGCCGCCGAGCGGTCGGCGCGGTGTTCGCCGGTGGCCCGCAGCATGCAGCTGACCGTGACCAGGACGCAGATGACGAGGGCGGTGCCCCAGGAGGCCAGCAGCGCCGAGACGACGCCGAGGCCGAGCAGGACGGCGGTGAAGGGGTCGCGCAGGCTGCGGGCGAAGCGGTGCGGCCAGGAGGCGGGGCGGCGGCCGGGCAGGGCGTTCTCGCCGTACCGGCCGATGCGCTCCTCGGCTTCCGCTTCCGTCAGGCCGCGGGGCCCGCTGGCCAGGGCGCGCAGCACCTGCAGGGTGGTGCCGGTGTCCGGGCCGCGCGCCGCGGAGGACTCAGGCGCCCAGACCACGGAGGCGTCCGGCGGGGGCGCCGGCGTCCGCGCCGGCCCGGCGGTCGGCGAGCTGGCCGACCATGAGGCGGACGATGGTCACGACGTCGGGGTCGGCCACCAGGTACACCACCCGCCGCCCCTCGCGCCGGGACCGCACCAGCCCCGCGAGCTTGAGTTTCGCCAGGTGCTGGCTGATCGCCGGCAGCGCGCCGCCGACCCGCTCGGCCAGCGCGCTGACGTCGCTCTCGCCCTGGGCCAGCGCCCACATCAGGTGCAGCCGGGCGGAGGAGGCGAGCAGCCCGAAGGCCGCGGCCGCCTCGGCCAGCAGTTCGGCCGACGGGTCGCAGAGGTCGTCGAGGGAACCTCCGGCGCCCTTGGCGTTGCCGAAGCTCCCGACGCCTGCCGTCACTGTCGCTCTCCCCTCCCCGGGATTCCGCTCGCCCGGGCGCGCCCCAGTCTAGGCACCCGCCGGGGCGGGGCGGTCCGACATGCTCCGCCGACGGGAGGGGAAGGGTGTACCGACAGGAAACGGCCGCAAGGGGGAGGGCATGGAAATTGCGGGACTTGTCAGTGCGATCGTGATCGGTGCCTTCATCGGCGTCCTGGGCCGGCTGGTGGTGCCGGGCCGGCAGCGGGTCGGGCCGGCCGCCACGGTCCTCATCGGCATCGTGGCGGCCTTCCTCGGCGCTCTCGTCTGCCATCCGCTCGGCCTGTACGACACCAAGGGCATCACGTGGGCGGTGTGGCTGGTGCAGATTCTGCTGGCGGCGGTGGGCATCGCCTGGTACGACCGGCGCCGGGCGGCGCAGCGGTGGTGAGCGGGGCGGCGCGGGCCGGGAGGGTCAGGAGAGCTTGCCGCCGTAGTCCGGCAGCTTGAAGGTGCGCTCGGCGTGGCCGCCGGAGAGGTCGGTGTCGTGGTTGCCGATGTTGGCGACGATCGTGTAGCCCTGCGCCTCGATCGCGGCCCGCTGGGCGGTCTTGTAGGTGCTCACGTCGTGGAAGAGGTCGGGGAGGTGCCGGACGTACAGCCCGTCGACGGGGTAGCCGACCGTGCGCAGGTTCCATTCGGTGTACCCGTCGAGGATGCCGGGGCGCGCCGTGACGAAGAAGACGGCGACGCCGCGCTCGTGGGCGTAGCGGGTGAGCTCCAGGACGGGTCGGATCGCCGGCGTGGGGACGGCCGCCCAGTGGAAGTCGGTCTCCAGGGAGCTGTTGTCGATGTCCAGGACGAGGGCCGGCCGCATCCCGCCGGGGTGGGCGGTGCGCTCCGCCATGTACGGCTTCGCCCGGTCGACGACGGCCTGGACGTCCCGCTGCCAGACCGCGTAGTCGACGCCCTTGAGGCCGGCGGGGCCGAGGGTGCGGGCGGTGGTGGTCTGCGGCGCGGCGGCCCGGGCGGGGGTGGCGGCGGCCCCGGCGAGGGCCAGCGCGATGGCGGCCACGGCGGCCGCGGCCGCACGGCGGGTCCTGATCATTGCGGTCATGCATGGCATGCTCACGATCAAGAATGGCGTCGTGGGAACGCCCGCCTGAACCGCGGATGTACGGTGCGGGGCACGGCAAGGGCCCGGCCGCCGTGCGGCGACCGGGCCCCTCGTACCGCGCTCAGGCCTTCTTGGTCTCCCAGAAGATCCGGTCGATCTCCGCGATGAGCTCCAGCGCCTTCTCGCCCGTCTTCGGGTCCGTCGAGGCCTTTGCCGCGCTCAGAGCCTTGAGCGTGTCATTGACCAGCTGGTGCAGCTGCGGGTACTTCTCGAAGTGCGGAGGCTTGAAGTAATCGCTCCACAGCACCGAGACGTGGTGCTTGGCCAGCTCGGCGCGCTGCTCCTTGATGAGGATCGCGCGGGCGCGGAACGCCGCGTCCTCGTTGGCCTGGTACTTCTCTTGGACTGCCTTGACCGATTCGGCCTCGATCCGGGCCTGTGCCGGGTCGTAAACGCCGCAGGGCAGGTCACAGTGTGCACTGACCCGCACCTTGGGGGCGAAAAGGCGGGAGAGCATGAGCTGTCCTTCCTCGTGATCGTCTTCTCAGGTGCGAGATTACTCGGTGCGGGAAGGCTTTTCTCGGGTGCCCCGGGGGGCTTGGGACGAAAGTCCGGTGTCAGTCTGGGACCGGAGGCGGAACGGACGCGGAGGTGCCGTCGTGCAGGAGCAGCTGGAAGAGCGCGGGCAGGAGCTGGAGCGCGAGCACCGGGGGCTGCTGCGCATCGGCCTCGCCGAGGTCTACAACCCCTCGATGGTGCCCACCCTCAACCCCGGCGACCAGCTGCTCGTGCAGTACGGCGGGGTGGTGCGTCCGGGTGACGTCGTGGTCCTGCGGCACCCCTTCCGGCAGGACCTGCTCATCGTCAAACGCGCGGTGGAGCGGCGCGAGGGCGGCTGGTGGGTGCTGGGGGACAACCCCCTCGTCGAGAACGACAGCCGGGAGTTCGGCACCGTCCCGGACGAGTTCGTCGTCGCCCGCGCCCTGCTGCGGCTGCGCCGCCCGCCCGAGCGCGGTCAGCGCTCGGCGACGGCCGTGCTCTCCTGGCTCGGCTCCGCCGTACGGCCGCTGCGCTCCGCCGCCTCGCCCGCCCGGGCACTCTCCAGGCGCTTGCGGGCCCGGTAGGCGGCGACGTTGGCCCGGGTGGCACAGCGGTCGGAGCAATAGCGGCGGGAACGGTTGGTCGAGGTGTCCAGATAGGCGTTGCGACACGGCGGGGCCTGGCAGATGCCCAGCCGCTCCACCCCGTGCTCCGTCAGGTGCACCGCCAGCCCCATGCAGGCGGTGGCCGTGTACGACGCGCCGGCGTTGGCGGCGTGGTCGGCGATGTGCAGGTGCCACTTGGGGCGCCCGTCCTCGTCCCGGTACTCGTGCCCCGAGATCTGGGGGCTGACGGGGAAGTCCATCAGCAGCGCGTTCAGCAGGTCCACCGCCCGCACCTCCTCGCCCCCGGCGGCCGCCTCGAAGACGGCCCGCAGCCGCCCGCGCACCGTCCGCAGTCGCGTCAGGTCGCCGTCGGTCAACCGCCGCGCGGCCTGCGAAGCGGGCCCGAACAGCGCCCGCACCGCGTCCAGTGACGTCAGCGTGTCCACTCCGCGCGCGGGCTGCTCGGTATTGACCAGCCGCACGGCGTAGTCCGAGTACAAGGCCAGTTCCACTTTCACTTCCCCAGTCGCGCCGTAATGGCTGCCGCCATATCGAGGTTATTACAGAAGGTTGGCAGCTTGCTGCAACGACCGTGGAGAGCCTTCCGGCGGCGTCCCCACCATGAACGCGTTTTCGCATCCGGCTGTCGAAGGAGAATGCGATGCGCCTCATGAAATCCGTCCGCCTCGGTGCGGTCGCCGTTGCCGCCGCTGCCGGCCTCGGGCTGGCCGTGGCCCCGGCCCACGCGTCGACCACCACGCTCCACAAGGTCGGCTGCAACCAGAGCGACAAGACCCAGCTGCAGTTCTGGCAGATCGTCACCCCCTGGCCCCAGACCTGCTTCGCGGGCCACGGCGACCTCGACGTCAGCCTCTCCCAGTTCGCCCTGACCCCGGGCAACAACACCGGCTACCTCGTGTACCGGGACGGCACGAAGAAGACCTTCACCGCCGGTGAGCCGAAGTTCGGCCTCAAGGGCGAAGTCATCCACATCCACGTCAACTGAACACGGAGATCACGATGAACACGAAGAACATCATGAAGTCCGTCCGCATGGGCGCCGTCGCCCTGGCCGCGGCCGCCGGCCTGGGGCTCGCCGCGGCCCCGGCGCAGGCGTCGACCACCCTGCACAAGGTCACCTGCGACGCGAACGACACCACCCAGCTGAAGTTCTGGGGCTTCGTCTCGCTCTTCCCGACGGCGTGCTTCTCCGGCTCCGGCGACCTCGACACCAGCGTGTACGTGACGGCGTTCGTTCCCGGCAACCAGTCCGGCTACATCGTCTACGAGGACGGCACGAAGAAGTCCTTCAGCGCGGGCACCGCGCGCGTCGACGGCGCGTTCAAGAGCGTCGTCCACATCCACACCAACTGAACAAAAGCGCGGGGGTACGGGCCGGCCGGCCCGTACCCCCGCGCCTCACGTACCGGTCACAGGACCTTCGACAGGAACGCCTTCGTGCGCTCGTGCTGCGGCTTGGTCAGCACGTCCCGCGGGTGGCCGGACTCGACCACCACGCCCTGGTCCATGAAGACCACCGAGTCGCCCACCTCACGGGCGAAGCCCATCTCGTGCGTGACCACGATCATCGTCATGCCGTCTTCGGCGAGATCGCGCATCACGTCCAGCACGTCGCCCACCAGCTCCGGGTCCAGCGCCGACGTCGGCTCGTCGAAGAGCATCAGCTTCGGCTCCATCGCCAGCGCCCGGGCGATCGCCACCCGCTGCTGCTGGCCGCCGGAGAGCTGGGAGGGGTAGTTGCCGGCCTTGTCGGCCAGGCCGACGCGGTCCAGCAGCTTCAGCGCCCGCTCCCGGGCCACCGCCTTGCTCTCGCCCTTGACCTGCACCGGCGCCTCCATGACGTTCGCCAGCGCCGTCATGTGCGGGAAGAGGTTGAAGCGCTGGAACACCATGCCGATGTCCCGGCGGTTGCGGGCCACCTCGCTGTCCTTGAGCTCGTAGAGCTTGTTGCCCTGCTCGCGGTAGCCGACCAGCTGACCGTCCACGTACAGCCGGCCCGCGTTGATCTGCTCCAGGTGGTTGATGCACCGCAGGAACGTCGACTTGCCCGACCCCGAGGGGCCGATGAGGCAGAACACCTCGCGCGGCGCGACCTCCAGGTCGATGCCCTTGAGGACCTGCACGGCGCCGTAGGACTTGTGGACGCCCTCGGCCTTCACCATCGCGTTCATGCGCTGACACCTCCGGTGGTGCGGTTGCTGAAGGAGGCCAGGTTCTTCTTGACCTTCTGCCACGGGGTCAGCGGCAGGCTGCGCAGCGAGCCCCGGGCGTAACGCCGCTCCAGGTAGAACTGGCCGACGCTGAACACGCTGGTGAGGATCAGGTACCAGGTGGCGGCGAGGAAGAGCATCTCCACCGTGGCGCCGGTGGTCTGACCGATGTCGGACGTGGAGCGCAGCAGCTCCAGGTACTGGGCGGCACTCGCCGCCAGCGACGACGTCTTGAGCATGTTGATGAACTCGTTGCCCGTCGGCGGCACGATCACCCGCATCGCCTGCGGCAGCACGATGCGGCGCAGCGTCCTGCCCTGGCTCATGCCGAGCGCGTGCGCGGCCTCCGTCTGCCCCTCGTCCACCGACTGGATGCCGGCCCGCACGATCTCCGACATGTACGCGGCCTCGTTCAGCCCCAGACCGAGCAGCGCCGCCATGAACGGAGTCATGAAGTCGCTCATCTCGTCCCGGTAGATCGGACCGAGATTGATGTACGGGAAGATCAGCGCCAGGTTGAACCACAGCAGCAGCTGGACGTAGACCGGGGTGCCCCGGAAGAACCAGATGTACAACCACGAGACGGACGACGTCACGGGATTCTTCGACAGCCGCATCACCGCCAGCACGATGCCGAGCACGAGACCCAGCAGCATGGCCAGCAGCGAGATCAGCACGGTCTTGCCCAGACCGGACAGGACCGAGGAGTCGAACAGGTAGTCCGGGATCGCGCTGTAGTTGACGTTGGCCGTGGCGAAGGCGTTCACCAGCAGCCCGAGGAGACCGAGCACGACGACGGCCGAGACCCAGCGGCCGTAGTGCCGCACGGGAATCGCCTTGATCGCCTGCGGCCCGCCACCGTCGGAGCCCTCCGGCGCCTTGGCGGCCCCGGGCCCGTCACCCTTGCCACCACCGGAGGCGGCGCCCTTGCCGCCCTTGGCGGCCTTGCCGCCGTCCTTCTCGGCGGCAGCCGAGGCGGTGCCGGCCTTGCCGGTGTCCGTGGCCTTGGCGTCGCCGGCAGCCGCCGGCTCGGCCTCGGCGGCGCCGGCCGCGTCCGCGCTGGCCGCCGCCGGCTTGTCCGCCGCGTCGGCGGGGCCCTCGGCCTCGCCGGCCGTGGCGGCGTCCGCCGTCTTGGCGTCGTCGGCCGCGCTCGCGGCCTCGCCGGCCGCCTTGCCGTCGGCGGCGGCAGCCGCCTGCTCGTCCGCCGCGTCGGCGGGGTCCTTGGCAGCGCCGGACGCGTCCGCGACCGTGCCGTCGGCGCCCTTGCCGGCCTCGCCGGTCTCGTCAGCGGCGGTTTCGGCCGCCTCGGCAGCCGTGGCCGACGAGTCGCCGGCGGCCTTGCCGGCCTCCGCCGCCTCGGCGCCTTCGGCCGTGGTGGCCGAATCGCCGGCCTCGGCCGTGCCGGCCGCCTCGGCGGTCTCGGCAGTGGCGGCCTTCGCCGCCTCGGCAGCCGCCGCGGCCGTCTCGGCTTCGCCGGCGGCGGCGGCCGCCTTGTCGGCCTTCGCCGCGGCAGCGGCCTCGGTGGCCTTGCCGGCTGCGCCGGCCTCGGCAGCGTTCGCCTTGCCGGCTGCGCCGGCTTCGGCGGTCGGCTCCTTGCCGGTCTTGGCCGGCTGTGGCTCCTCGGGGGAGGGGGAAGAAGTCACGGGTGGTGCCTTTCAGCAGTTCCGTACGAGGGCGAGGGGGCGGGCTCAGGAACCGCCGTTGATCTTCACTTCCTTGATGGCGCCGGCGTCGACGCCCCAGGTCTTGACGACCTTCTCGTACGTACCGTTCTTGACGATCGCCTCGAGCGCCTCCTTGAGGGCGTCCCGGAGCTGTGCGTTGTCCTTCGCGACGGCGATGCCGTACGGCGCGGCCTCGACCTGGTCGCCGACGATCTCGAAGTCCTTGCCGCCGCCGGAGGTCTTGACCGCGTACGCGGCGACGGGGAAGTCGCTGGAGACGGCGTCGACGCCGCCCGCCTTGAGGCGGGTCTGTGCTTCGAGGTCGGTGTCGAACGCCTCGATGCCGATGCTTCCCTTGTCGTCCTTCTCGCACTTGTCGGACTGGGCCTTGGCCAGGTCGTGGGAGACGGTGCCGCGCTGGACGGCGACCTTCTTGTCGCACAGGTCGGCCCAGCCGCCGATCCCCTTGGTGTCGCCCTTCTTGGTGTAGAGGGAGACGCCGGCGTTGAAGTAGTCGACGAAGTCGACGCCCTCGCCGACCTTCTTCTTGGTCTTGGAGTCGACGCCTTCCTGCCGGTCCTTGGTGTCGGTCATCGCGGACATCGCGATGTCGTAACGCTTGGATCGCAGTCCGGTCAGCAGGGCGTCGAAGGTGCCGTTGTTGAACTCGACCTTGACCCCGAGTTCCTTGCCGAGGGCGGCGGCGATGTCGGGGTCGATGCCGACGACCTTGCCGTCCTGCTTGAACTCCACGGGCGGGTAGGCGATGTCGGAGCCCACCTTGATGACCTTGGAGTCCTGGATCTTCTTGGGCAGCTTGGCGAAGAGCGGGGCCTGGGAGCCGGCGGCGGTCTGGCCGGCGCCGTTGCCGGTCGTGGTCTTGTCCCGCTGGTCGCCGCAGCCGGTCAGCAGCAGGGTGCCGGCGACCGCGATCGCGCCGGCGGCGGCCAAACGACTCCTGGCGGCTGCCGGGCGGGGGGTGGTGCTTGCGGTCATTGCTCGTTCCTCCTGCGGTCGAGGGGGTATCCGACGGGTAACTCGGCAATCACGCGAAACACGGCTCGAGGGGGCGAGCACACTTCCTCGTGCGCCGCGACCTCGTGCGGTCTGCGCATCTTGCCATCCGGACTGCCCCATTCGGGGGGCCAGCCATGTCAAAATCGGATAACGGGTGATCGGCTTTCGTTACCAGCCGGTTCACACCTTTTATGGAGCTGTATCGCTTCTGTTCGACTTCCGGCGGGGAGACCCAGCTCACGCCCGCGCTGTCTCACTCCGTGGACGTTCGGCCGTTTCCCGTCACCAGTTCACACGTTTCCGGCCCGATCGGGTGCGGGAGCCGCGTCACACACAGCCGGAACTCACTCGTCGGCCGTAGCGCTCTTCCGGTAGAAAGACCAGTTACACCCCTCACCCGGGGCCCAGGGCGCGCGTGTGCGGCGCGCCCGGTGTTCCGTACGCGCCCGGTCATTCGCTGGTCATCCGCCGGCCGGGGCCCGGACACGTGCCCGACCCGCTCCCTCATCCCCGGAGCGGTTACCCTCGACGGCAATCGACAAAGGGGTCAAGAACAGTGTCAGCGGAGATCGTGAATCCTCGCAGCGACAGCGGTCCGGACGAAGAGCGCCAGGAGCTCTTCGACCCGGCGTTCGCGCTGCACCGGGGCGGCAAGATGGCGGTCCAGGCGACCGTCCCCGTGCGTGACCGGGACGATTTGTCCCTCGCGTACACGCCGGGCGTCGCGAAGGTGTGCAGCGCGATCGCCGAGGAGCCGGAGCTCGTGCACGACTACACCTGGAAGTCCCAGGTCGTCGCGGTGGTCACGGACGGCAGCGCGGTCCTCGGGCTGGGGGACATCGGTCCGGAGGCGTCGCTGCCCGTGATGGAGGGCAAGGCCATCCTCTTCAAGCAGTTCGGCGGGGTGGACGCGGTCCCGATCGCCCTGGACTGCCGGGACGTGGACGACCTCGTCGACACCGTCGCCCGCCTCGCCCCCTCCTTCGGCGGCATCAACCTGGAGGACATCTCGGCGCCGCGCTGCTTCGAGGTCGAGCGCCGCCTGCAGGAGCGCGTCGACATCCCCGTCTTCCACGACGACCAGCACGGCACCGCCGTCGTCACGCTCGCCGCACTGCGCAACGCCGCGCGTCTGACGGGCCGGACGCTGGGCCAGCTGCGGGCGGTGATCTCGGGTGCCGGTGCGGCCGGCGTCGCCATCGCCAGGATCCTGGTGGAGGCGGGCATCGGCGACGTCGCCGTCTGCGACCGCAAGGGCATCGTCTCCGGGGACCGCGAGGACCTCACCGACGTCAAGCGCGAGCTCGCCGGCTTCACCAACAAGGCCGGTCTGTCGGGCCCGTTGGAGTCGGCGCTGGACGGCGCGGACGTCTTCATCGGCGTCTCCGGCGGCACCATCGCGGAGGCCGCCGTCGCCAAGATGGCGAAGAACGCGCTGATCTTCGCGATGGCCAACCCCACGCCGGAGATCCACCCGGACGTCGCGCACAAGTACGCGGCCGTCGTCGCGACCGGCCGCAGCGACTACCCGAACCAGATCAACAACGTCCTCGCCTTCCCCGGCATCTTCGCCGGTGCCCTGCAGGTGCGGGCCTCCCGCATCACCGAGGGCATGAAGCTCGCGGCCGCCGAGGCGCTGGCCGCCGTGGTCGCCGACGAGCTCAGCGCGGACTGCGTGATCCCCTCGCCGTTCGACGAGCGGGTGGCCCCGGCCGTCACCGCCGCCGTGGCCGCCGCAGCCCGCGCCGACGGCGTCGCCCGGCGCTGAGGCGACCCGTTGTGACGTGGGGCCGGACCGCTGTGCGGTCCGGCCCCACGGTCGTTCACGGTCGTTCGCGCTCATTTACGGCCGGTTCAGGGCAGACGCCGCACGAACGCGTCGAACGCCTTGTTGGTGTCACCGGGCACCACGTTGTCCGCGTCGCAGTCGAACAGCGCGACGCGGCCCGCCCGGTCGATGCCCGCGAGGAAGGAGCCCCCGTTCGGCGGGCCGCCGTCCCGCGTGACGCTGACGCGCTCGGTCGTGCCCCGGACCACGTCCCGCACGAAGACGTCCTGCGTCGTGCCGCTGTCGCCCGGTATCAGGTTGGAGGCGGTGGAGGCGAAGAAGACGCGGTGGTTGTCGGCGCTGAGGGCCAGCCCCGGCACCGAGGTGCCGTTGGACGGGGAGCCGTCGTACGCCCGGCTGATCATCTGTACGTCGCCCGTCCGCAGGTCGCGCAGGAACGTGTCGGTCAGGTTGTTGGTGTCGCCGGGCACCACCTGGTCCGAGACGGCGTTGAAGAGCACGTGCCGGCCGTCCGGGCCCAGGAGGGGCGCGCCGATCACGCCCACCTGGGCGCCCTGGTAGCCCTTGGACGCCACCTCGGTGCGCCGGGCGCGCAGGTCGCGTACGTAGAAGATGCGCGGCTGCGGCCTGCGCAGCTCCGCCGCGCCCGCCGCGGCGTCGCCGCCGGACACCAGGCCGGGGAAGCCGAGGAAGCCGACGCGGCTGCCGTCCGCGCTGATCGACGGCGACATGCTGAAGGTGTCGGCCTGCCCGTTGTCGCCGACGCTGACCCGCTCGGTCCTGCCGCGCACCCGGTCCCGTACGAAGACGTCCTGGTGCCCGTTGGTGTCCCCCGGGACCAGATCGCTGCGGGTGGAGCTGAACGCGACGAACCGCCCGTCGTGGCTGACCGACGGCGAGGTGGTGTTGGCGGCCGTGCCCGCCGGGTTCGCGACCAGGACCTCGGTGCGGCCCGTCACCAGGTCGTGCACGAAGACGTCGGTGCTGCGCTCACCGGTGTTGCGGCCCGGCGCCAGGTTGGTGGCCATCGACTCGAAGACCACGTACCGCCCGTTCCCGCTGATGACCGCGGACCACGACGCGTCATTGCCGGCCGAGCCGTCGGGAGCGGTGCTGATGCGCCGGAGCGTGCCGGTCGCCAGGTTCCGCACGTACACCTGCCGGATGCCCTCGGGGTTGCCGGGCAGCAGGGTGCGCGCGCCGGAGACGAAGGCCACCAGCCGGCCGGACGCGTCCACGCCCTGCCCCAGGCTCTCGCCGTCGGCCTGCTCCCCGGCGGGCCCCACGCTCACCCGCTCGACGAGGGCCGGCGGCGTCTGCCGCGCGGCCGCCGCCGGTGCGAGCGGCAACCCCGCCACGCAGGCCCCCAGTGCCGCGGCCGCCACCACGAGGCGTCCGCGCCGCCACCCCCGGCCCGTTCCGTCCCGCATGTCCGCCCCCTCACCCGGGCCCCGGTGGCCCGCCGAGCACGCAGCCAACTCCGTGCGGGGGACACCGGTCAATGCGGCGGTGACGCTTCCGCGCGGGGTTACGTCCGTTGCGGCAGCCGGACGTGGACGGGGCGGTCGAGGGCCCGACACGCGGCGCGCGTCACACACCCGACCGGTTCCGCCGCGCACCGGCACCCCGCTAGGTTCGGATCATGTTCGCCGCCTACGCCGCACGCATCGACCGCGACCAGCCGCTCAACGGCCTCGAACTGGGCGAGCGCCCCGAACCCGAGGCGCGTCCCGGCTGGACGATCGTCAACGTCAAAGCCGGCTCGCTCAACCACCACGACCTGTGGTCGCTGCGCGGCGTCGGCCTCGGCGAGAAGGCCCTGCCGATGATCCTCGGCTGCGACGCCGCCGGCGTCGACGAGCACGGCAACGAGGTCGTCCTGCACTCGGTCATCGGCCAGAGCGGGCACGGCGTCGGGCCCGACGAGCCGCGCTCGATCCTCACCGAGCGCTACCAGGGCACGTTCGCCGAGCAGGTGGCCGTGCCCACCTGGAACCTGCTGCCCAAGCCGGCCGAGCTCTCCTTCGAGGAGGCCGCCTGCCTGCCCACCGCCTGGCTGACCGCCTACCGCATGCTGTTCACCAACGCGGGCGTGCGCCCCGGCCAGAGCATCCTCGTCCAGGGCGCCGGCGGCGGCGTGGCCACGGCCGCCATCGTGCTGGGCGCCGCGGCCGGCCTGCGCGTCTTCGCCACCAGCCGCGACGAGGCCAAGCGCCGGCGCGCCGTCGAACTCGGCGCCGAGGCCGCCGTCGAGCCCGGCGCCCGGCTGCCGCACCGCGTGGACGCGGTGATCGAGACGGTCGGCGCCGCCACCTGGTCGCACTCGGTGAAGTCCCTCCGGCCCGGCGGCACCCTGGTGATCTCCGGCGCCACCAGCGGCCCCAACCCGCCGGCCGCCGAGCTCAGCCGCATCTTCTTCCTCGAACTCAAGGTGGTCGGCTCCACCATGGGCACCAAGGACGAGCTGAAGGACCTGATCGACTTCTGCGTCGCCAAGGGCGTACGCCCCCTGATCGACACCGTCCTGCCGCTCGACCGGGCCCGTGAAGGCTTCGAAAAGATGTCCACGGGCGACCTGTTCGGAAAGGTCGTCCTGACGGTATGACCGGGGGATGCCGACCCCGACGAGACGCACGACGGCGGTCCTCGCAACCCTGACCGCCGTCCTCGCACTGCTGACCCCCACGGCCCGGGCGCACACGGGACCCGGCATTCCCCGCCTCACCGACGAGCACGGGCGCGTCCTCGAACTCCACGGCTGGAACCTCGCCGACAAGGACCACCGGGGCGAGCAGGCGCTCGCCGACATCACCGAGAACTCCGTGCGCGACCTCGCCGCGCACGGCTTCGACCTCGCCCGCCTCGCCGTCTTCTGGGACGACCTCGAACCCGCCCCCGGGCAGTACAGCGAACGCTACCTGCGGAAGATCGAACGCGTCCTCGACTGGGCCCACCGCTACCGCGTCCGCGTCGTCGTCGACGCCCACCAGGACGTCTACGGCCCCGCCTTCGGCGGCCACCGCGGCATCCCCGCCTGGGCCACGCGCACGGACGGGCTGCCGTACACCCCGCATCCGGACGACTGGTTCTCGGAGTACTTCGAACCGGGCGTACAGGCCGCCTTCGAGCACCTCTACGAGGACGCCGACCTGCAACGCGCCCAGGCCCGCATGTGGCGGGTCCTCGCCGCACGCCTCGCCGGGCACCCCGCCGTCCTCGGCTACGACCTGATCAACGAGCCGATGGGACGCATCCGGCCGGGCGAGGACCTCTTCGCCGCCGCACGACGCATCGAGGCCACCCAGATCACCCCCATGTACCACCGCCTCGCGACGGCGATCCGCAGCGTCGACCGCACGCACTGGCTCTTCGTCGAACCCACCCCCGCCGCGGGCGAAGGCAAGCCCACCGGACTCGGCCGCATCCGGGACGCCAAGGTCGTCTACGCCCCGCACTTCTACAACGCCGCCATGGAAGCGGGCCGCGACTACGACCCGTCCTCCGGCTGGCTGGAAGCCTACGAGGCGGCAGTCGTGCGCTACCCCCGCGAACACCGGCTGCCGGTGGTGGTGGGGGAGTGGGGGCCGCTCGACAGCTCCCTGCCCCACATGGGCCGGTTCTACGAGGACGCCCTCGCCTCCTTCCGGCGCTACGCGTCGGGATGGGCGAGCTGGCAGTGGTGCTACGGGGAGACGTACTGCGCGCTCGACCGCGACGGGCGGTGGCGGCCGAACAAGGAGCGGACGGCGCAGGTGTACGCCACTGCGGTGGCGGGCGCGGTGCGGGCGGAGTCCTACGACGCCGGGGTGTACCGGCTGTCGTACGTTTCCGCGAGGCGCGGCGGGGTGACGGAGGTGTCCGTACCGGCCGCTCCGCGGGGGTGGACGGTTGCCGTGTCGGGGCCGGCCCGGGCCGACGGGCCTGCGGGACGGACGATACGGGTGCGGGCGTACGGTGCGGGATCGGTGACCGTCACCGTGGTGGGACGGGGCAGCGCCCCATAGGAGGCGCTGCCACCGCCTGTGCCCCGTAGGGGCGCGGGGAACTGCGCGACAAGCCACGACGCACCCGCAGACAGGGTGCCGTGCTGCGCCCCGGCGCCTCGACTGCGGGCCGTCGCGGGCCGATCGCGCAGTTCCCCGCGCCCCTGACGGGGCACTGCCGCTAGCGGCGCAGGGCTTCCGCGACGTGGGTTGCCGTCTCCTTCAGGAGTGCTCGTACTTCCTCCAGTTGGGCTTCCGTCACGCCGTGGTCCCTGGCCGCGTCGCGGACCTCGTCGCGGAAGCGGTCGAGGAGGCGTTCGAGGTCGCGGACGCCGCCGGTGGTGGTGCGGGAACGGGCGCGGCGGGCCTGGTCCTTCCACTCCGCCTTGGCCCGGCGCAGCTCCTCCTTCGCCTCGGTGAAGAAGTCCTCGCCGACGCCGCTGCTGCGGGTGCGGGCGCGCAGGGCTGCCTCGCGCATCTCGTGGCGCAGGGCGCCGGCGGCGCCCTGGACGTCCTCGCGGATGTCCGCGGCCAGGGCGGTCAGGGAGTCGCGGATCTCGGCTTCGAGGTCGGCCAGTTCCCCGCGCCGGGTGGCGAGTTCGGCCCGTCCGGCGTCGGTGATGGAGTAGACCTTGCGGCCGCCCTCGGTGGCGTGCGTGACCAGGCCCTCGGCCTCCAGCTTGGCCAGGCGGGGGTAGACGGTGCCGGCGGAGGGGGCGTACAGGCCCTGGAAGCGCTCCTCCAGCAGGCGGATCACCTCGTAGCCGTGGCGCGGGGCCTCGTCGAGGAGCCCCAGCAGGTACAGCCGCAGCCGGCCGTGGGCGAAGACGGGGGGCATCAGAGGACCTTCCCTTCCGGTGCGGTGGCCGGGCTGCTGAGCAGGGCGACGGCTCCCGAGACGGTGGTGACCTTGAGCCGGCCGCCGCCGTCGCCGAGCGTGCCGCTGATCCGCTTGGCGCCCCACTGCCCCGTGACCCGCAGGTCGTCGAAGGAGCAGGAGACGGGACCGCTGGTGGTGCCCGCCTCGACGCGGGCACCGGCGGCCTGCGGCAGCCGGACGGCGATCTCGCCGGAGACGGTGACCAGGTTCAGGGAGGGGTTGCGGGCGGCGCCGGCCAGGTCGATGGTCATGTTGCCGCTGACGGAGTCGGCGCGGACCTCGGAGCCGGCGGACTCGACGAGGGTGAGGTCGCCGGAGACGGACTTGAAGCTCAGCGGCCCGCGCAGGGAGTGGGCCTCCAGGCCGCCGGAGACCGTCTCGGCGTGCACGGCGCCGCTCACGCCGACGAGCGTGGTGTCGCCGGTGACGCCCTTGATGTCGGTGTCGCCGGTGACGCCGGAGACGACGGCGCTCGCGCCGACGACGCCGGCCTCGACGCGGGTGGCGGTCGGGACGGTGAGGGTGACGGTGACGGTGCGCTGCCAGGACTTGCGGTCGAACCACTTCAGCAGGTTCTTCCAGGGCAGGTCGTCGTAGGCGACGGTGAGCACGCCGCCCTCGTGGGTGACCTGCAGGGGCGGGCCCTCGATGTGGGTGAGCTCCAGGGCCGGTGCCCCGGTGTCCGTGCCCACGACGTTGACGGTGCCGCCCACGACCCGGACGTTCAGAGCGGTGAACGGCTCCTCGAAGACGAGCTTCTGCGGCGCGTCGAGGGACCACTTCGTTGGCGACCGGTCCGGCATGGCGGGCCTCCTCCTCGGAGAACGAGACTGTGACGCAACATATCGCGTCTATGGGCAACACGATATATCGCGCTTGCGGGAAGTCAAGGCCGACCGAGTGACATAGCGTTGAGGCATGTCCGCAACCGATCACGGCCGGACGGCGGGGCTGCTGCTGCTCTGCCGGGCCGATCCCGACCGCGTCCGCCCGTGCGCACAGTTCCTGCGCGAGCCGCTGCTCCTCGCCCCCGCGGGCGAGGACTGGAGCGTGCTGGTGCCCGCGGGGGAGGAGCCCTGGCGGGAGACCGGCGCCCGGCCGGCCGTGGTCGCGGCCGAGTGGGCGCACGCCCTGGCGGCCGCCGAGCCGTGGCCGGCGGTGGGGTTGTGGTGGGACGAGGAGGGCGCCGGATTCGTGGTGGCGGCCGGCTTCCGCCGTACGGTCGGCCACACATGGCTGGCCGACGGGTCACCGCTGGGCGAGGAGAGCGCCTTCACGGCGCTGCGGGCCCGCCTGGGCCTGGACCCGGTCCTCGACGCCGCGGCCTTCGACCGGCTCGTCGAGCCCGACCCCGACGCGGACGGCCCCGGCCGGCTGCTCGGGCTGGTCGCAGTTCTGTCCCGGGCCGGCCTGCACCTGCCGGCGGGCCTGACCCCGGGCGCGGACCCGGGCGCGCTGCACGCGGCCGCCGGCGCCGCGGCGGCGGAACACGTGCAGTGGCCCGGCTGGCGGGCGGCACTGGTCGAAGGACTGGCGGAGGCCGAGCGGGGACCGCTGGGCCACTGGATACGAGGGCCCCGAGCACGGGTGCTCGGGGCCGTGGAGATCGCGGCGGGAACGTCGCTGCTGGCATCCGCCCGCCGCGGGCCCGCCCGGCCCGGCCGGGCGGTGCTGGGCGCGCTGCTGCTGGCGGACGGGGTGCTGACGCTGGCGTACGACGCGTACCGCTCGCGCGGGGCCGGCAGCGCCCCGTAGGGGCGCGGGGCAGTGCCGATCTGCGGCTGCCGCCGCGTGGGCGCGATCGGCCACCGGCGCGAGCACGGCTCTTCGTCCGCAGGCGCGTCGTGGCTTGTCGCGCAGTTCCCCGCGCCCCTACGGGGCGCTTACTCGTCGTCCTCGTCGTCCAGTCGGGCCAGCCACGTGGCGAGGCGCTCCACCGGGACCTCGAAGTCGGGGTTGAGGTCGACGAACTCGCGCAGGCGCTCCGCCACCCAGCCGAGGGAGACCTCCTCCTCGCCGCGCCGGTTCTCCAGCTCCTCGATGCCGCGGTCGGTGAAGTACAAGGTGATCTCCGTGAGTACAGGGGCACGACAGTGACGGTGGGGCCCGGTGGGCCACCGGTGCCAGGATAGGCAGACCGCGGCCGGCCTTGGCCACGACCTCTCGCGTCCGTAGGCGCCCGGGCACTAGCCTGCTGCCTCATCCGTGTGACGGGGGGTGGCACGTGACGGAGGGGAACGGCATCACCCAGGTGCGCCTGGACGACGGAACGGTCGTCTGGGCCCGGGTGTCCGAGGCGCAGCAGCTGCGTACGGGCGGTGCCTACGAGGATTCCGGTGTGGCGGGCGCGGGCCGCCGCGTGGCGGAGATGGCGGGCGGGCTGTCCGACGTCGTGCGCGGCGTCGTCGGTTCGTTGCGCATGGGCCTGGCGGCGGCCAGACCGCACGAGGTCGTGGTGGAGTTCGGCATCGAGCTGTCCGCCGAGGCCGGGAAGGTGGTCAGCCTGCTGGCCGACGGCAGCGGCAAGGCGTCGGTCAAGGTCTCGCTCACCTGGAGCGAGCGCCCCGCGGACGCCGGGGGCGGTACCGGCAGCGGCGACACCGGCGACGGCGAACGGCGCGGGGAAGCTTGAGCGCCCACGAAGGGACCGTACGCCGGTCGGTCGTGCGCATTTCCGCGGCCGGAGGCGGGTATGACCGCACCGGCACGCGCTTTTGGGGCAGCGGGTTCTTCATCGCCCCGGGGTGGGTCCTGACGTGTGCCCATGTCGTGGGGAACGGGGGTGGCGAGGTGCTCGCCGGAGCCGAGGCCCTCGACGTCACCGACTGGCGGGGCCGTACGAGTGCGGGCCGGGTGGAGCTCGTCCTGCCGCCCGCGCCCGGCGGCGACCCGCCGCGGCCCTGGCCGCTGCCGGACCTGGCGCTGGTGGAGGTGGCCGGCACCGACGACGCCGAGTGCCTGTGGCTGAGCGACCGCTCCACGATGGTGCCCGCCGCCGTCAGCCTGCACGGCTGGTCGCTGGAGACGGGCGAGCTGGGCCTGCGCTTCGGCGTGGGCACCGCCAGCGGCGGCGACGGCGGCGAGGGCGAGGCCATGCTGCTGCGCGGTGAGATACCGGTGGCCGGCTGCTCCGGCGGCCCCGTGGTGGACACTGCGCGCGGCGCGGTCATCGGCGTGAGCAAGGGTCGCGGCACGGACACCGCCGGGCTGGCCGTGCCCGTCACCGCCCTGCGCCGCATCGCGGACGACGCGCGCGGCCGCGAGCGCTTGCACGCCCTCGTGCGCGCCCACGACCGTCACCACTTCGCCCGCTACCGCATCGCCGGCACCGGCAACAGCTGGACCGGCGTGCAGCAGGCGCTGCGCGCCGGCGCGCCGGCGGACGGCTTCACGCCCGTCCAGCGCACCCACCTGTTCGCGCGCCTGGCCGAGCTCACCCCGCCCACCACGCCCGGTGAGGTGATGGTGCTGGTGGAGGCGGTCAAGCGGCGGGTGATCCAGGGCCCGTACCACCCGGGCGTCGAGCACGACCCGCGCAGCTGGCGGGAGGGCGTGGGCCTGCTGTACGACCTGCCGCACGACGGGCCCGGCGCGGCCCGGGCCGCCGGGGCGCACGGCGACCTGGAGCCGGAGGCCGTGCTGCTGTACGCGGCCCGGGTGGCCGCGGCCGTGAGCCTGCTCGGCCTGGAGCGCGACCGCGAGCCGCTGCGCGAGCTCAGCACGTGGGTGAGCGTGCAGGCCGAGCCGCTGACCGGCTACATACGGGAGGAGATCCACCAGATCCTGCACGGCGGCGCGGACGTGCCCGGCGAGGCGCCCGGACCCGCCCCGGCCGGCTGCCCGGTCGAGCTGCGCAAGCCCGAGCCCCGGGACGTCGAGCCCGGCGTGGTCCAGCAGGGCGCCCGGGCGGATGTCCTGGTGGAGATCGACCCGCTGCTGTACGGCGACCGGTATCCCTGGCGGGTGAAGCTCCTGCTGGAGAACGGCGTGGTCACCCCGCTGCGGGCCGACGAGGAGGGGGCGCCGCGCGCCCGCCTGCACGAGGCGCTGCGCGAGCCGATCGCCGCCGCGCTGCGGCAGGGCGACGTCGGGGAGCACCTCGCCCAGCTGCACGTGGTCGTCCCCCGCGAGCTGTTCGACGAGCCGCTGGACGCCTGGCGGCTGACCCCGCCCGGCGCGGCCGGCCCCGGCCTCGACCCGCACACCATGCCGCTCGGCCAGCGGCGCGTGGTCGTCGTGCGCGACCGGCTGCGCCGCGACCGGCCGGGCTTCCCCGAGTGGCACCGCCGCTGGGCCGGCGTCAGCCAGGGGCCCCTGCGGGCCGTGCCGCTGCGCCGCGAGGTGCCGCTCAAGGGCCACGACGGGCCCGGCCGGGAGAGCGGATACGCCGCGTACGACCGGCTCTCCGACGCCGACCCGGCCGCCGTGCCGGTCTACTGCGGCGAGGTGGCCGCCGGCGCGGGGGCCACCGCCATGGAGGCCGCGCTGGCCGCCGGGCACGCGGTGGTGATCTGGCGCAGCTGCGCCAAGGGGCACACGGATTGCGCCGAATTCCACCGGCACGTCTCCCGCCTGGTGGCCGAGGCCGGCACCCCCGAAGGGCTGCACCGGCGCATTCGCCGGCTGCGCATCCGCTGCGGCGATCCCGAGTCGCCGGATCCGGAGGTGGAATGGGCCAGGTCGATAGCGCTGCTGTGGGACTCGCCGCTCCATCCGCCCCTGACCGATACGCCGTTGTACGCCCCCGGCGTCCGGCCGGAAACCGCGCCGTGATCCCGCGTCAATTGTTCGCCGGTGCCGCCCGATCGGGCTCGGCAGCACCCGCCCGCCGCTGTACGGTCGGGCAGGGGTCAGCGGCGGCTGGGGCGGGCGCACGCGAACTCACCGGACGACCACGGTGCTCACCGTCACCCACCACCAACGAGGAGCGCAGGTGAACGATTGGCGCATCTACCGGGGGGCCGGCCTGCCGCACGACGGAGTGCGCCGGCTGCCGCCGCCCCCGCCCTGGCGGGACTTCGCCTCCCGGGGTCCCGACACCGGCGCCGGCACCGACCCGAGCGCGGCCCGCAGGCTCGGCGTGCTGCGCCGGCTGGTGGAGAACCACCATCCCCGCCCCGAGGAGGTCGAGGCGGTCAACGCCGCCCTCTACCTGCGCCGCCCCCTGCTGGTGACCGGCAATCCCGGCACCGGCAAGTCCACCCTCGCCCACGCCGTCGCCCACGAGCTCGGCCTGGGACGGGTGCTGCGCTGGCCCATCGTCAGCCGCACCACCCTGCACGACGGGCTCTACCACTACGACGCCATCGCCCGGCTGCAGGACGTCCAGCTCGAACGCGCCGGAGGGCGGCAGGACGTCCCCCGGCGCCCCATCGGCTCGTACGTGCGCCTCGGCCCGCTCGGCACCGCCCTGCTGCCCGGCGACCGGCCGCGGGTGCTGCTCGTCGACGAGCTCGACAAGGGCGACCTCGACCTGCCCAACGACCTGCTCAACGTCCTGGAGGAGGGCGAGTACGCCCTGCCGGAGCTGGAGCGCATCGCCGACCTCGAACCGGAGGTGGAAGTGCTCACCGACGACGGCGAGCGGGCCGTCGTCCACGGCGGTCGGGTGCGCTGCACCACCTTCCCGTTCATCGTGCTCACCTCCAACGGGGAGCGCGACTTCCCCGCCGCCCTGCTGCGCCGCTGCATCCAGCTGGAGCTCGAGGCGCCCGGCGAGGAACAGCTGACGGCCATGGTCCGCGCCCACCTCGGCGACGACGCCGTCAGCGACGGCGACGAGCTCCTGCGGCGCTTCCTGGACCGCGAGCCCGGCGAGGTCATCGCCGCCGACCAGCTGCTCAACGCGCTCTACCTCACCCAGCACGCCCCCCGCGCCGAACGCGTCACCCGCGACCGCCTCGCGGACATGCTCATGCAGCCCCTGGACCGCCCCCGGTGACGAGAGACGGAGATGCTGACGGATGACGGCGCCCCCTGACGGGCGGCTCGGGCAGCTGATCGCCCGGCTGCGGGCCGCGCCCGCACCCCTGGACCTCTCGGCGGAGGAGCTCGCCGACGCCCTCTGGCTCGCCCGGTGGATCGACCACCCCGGCGAGCCGGACGGGCGCGCGCCCGGCGGTGGGCGGGAGGCGGCGGCGCGCACGGCGGGCCGGGCCGCCCCGGCGGGGCACGACCGGCCGCCGGGACCGCCGCCCCGGCCCGCCGCCGGCGATCACGCCCCCGCGGCCGTACGGCATGCGGAGAACACCGCGCCGGTGGCCATGTACGCCGGTGGCCCCGGCACCGCCGGCACCTTCCCCGTCCGCGTCCCCATGGCCGCCTCCCTGCCCGGCCTGCTCGGCCTGCAGCGCGCCCTGCGCCCGCTGCGCGGCTACCGCACGCCCGCCGCGCCCGGGCCCGGGCCGCTCGACGAGGACGCCACCGCGGACGCCGCGGCCCGCACCGGCATCGTCCAGCCCGTCCACCGGCCCGGCGAACGACCGGCGGTGGCCCTGCAGTTGCTGATGGACGCCGCCGCCTCCATGGCCGTATGGGACAGGATGCTGGAGGAACTGCGCCAGACCTGCGCCCAGTTGGGCGTCTTCCGGGACGTCCGCGTGCGCTACCTGCACCGGGCCGCCGACGGCACGCCCCTGGTGGCCACCCGGGCCGACGCCGCATGCCACGACCGCGGCGGTCGGACGCCGCCCCGCCCCGCCGGCCAGTTCCGCGACCCCACCGGGCGCCTGCTCACCCTCGTCATCAGCGACTGCGTCGGCCCCCTGTGGCAGGAGGGGCGCGCCCAGCAACTGCTGCGCCAATGGGCGCTGACCGCCCCGCTCGCCCTCGTCCAGCCCCTGCCGCCCCGGCTGTGGCCGCGCACCGCGCTGCCCGCCGGCGCCGGACTGCTCACCCGCGACCCCGCCGCGGGCGGCCGGCTGCACTTCCGGCCCGACGGCTACGCCCCGCCGCCCGCCCCCGGAGCCCTGCCGCTGCCCGTCCTGCTGCCCACCCGCGACGCCCTCGGCGCCTGGGCACGCCTGCTGTCCGGGCCCGGCCGCCGGGCCGTGCGCGGCGCCGCGGGCTGGCTGCTGCCCGGCCACCCCCCGCGCCCGGCCCCCGCCCCCGCCGCGCCCGGCCGGGCGGACCCCGGCGACCTGCTGCGGGCCTTCCGCGTCAGCGCCTCGCCCGGCGCCCTGCGCCTGGCCGTGCACCTGGCGGCCGTCCCCCTGACGCTGCCGGTCATGCAGCTGGTGCAGCGGGCGATGCTGCCCGACACCGGGCCCCTGGAGCTCGCCGAGGTGCTGCTGAGCGGCCTGCTGTGGCGGCTGCCCGACGACGGCCCCGGCACCGACGGGGAACAGTGGTACGAATTCGCCGACGGCGTGCGCGAGATGCTGCTGCAGTCCCTCGACCGGGGAGCGGCCGCCCTCGTGCTCAAGCACTGCTCCGACTACGTCGAGCGGCACTTCGGCAAGGCCGCCCGCAACTTCCCCGCCCGCGCCGCCGCCCTGCTCTCCGGGGAGCCAGCCCCCACGGGCCCGGCCCCCGCCCAGGACGCGCCCGATGCACCGGAGCCGGCCGAGCCCGAGCTGTTCGCCGAGGTCCCCGCCCGGGTCGTGCGCTGGTACCAGCCCGTGGCCGCCGACCCCGGCCCCCTCGCCCGCGCCGAACGCCTCCTCGGCCAATGGCACCTCCAGGGCGACCCCACCCTCCTGCAGGAGGCCCGCACCGCCGCCGAGAGCGCCGCCGGCGCCCCCCTCGCCGCACCCGACGGGGCCCGCGCCCGGCGCGTCCTCGGCAGCGTGCTGCGGGCCCTCGCCGGCACCGAGGCCGTCCGCCGCGAGAGTGCCGCCCGCCGCGACCTCCTGCAGCAGGCCGCCGCAGTCCTCGACGAGGCCCACCGCCACACGCCCCCCGACGACCCCGGCCACCTCGCCGCCGCCCGCGAACTGGCCGCCGCCCGCCACACCCTGTGGCGCCTGGACGGCGACCGCACCCACCTGCTGGCAGCCGCCCGCACCCTGCGCGCCCTGCCCGCCGGCGACCCCGCCGGCCACCTGCGCCTGGGCCGCGTCCTGCTCGACCTCGCCCGCACCGCCCCCGGCCCCGCCGCGCCCCACGCCGAGGAGGCCGCCACGGAACTGCGCACCGCCTGCGCCCTCATGGACGACACGCCGGCCCCCGACGGCCGGCGCTGCGCCGCCCTCCTCGACCTCGCCGCGGCCCTGCGCCTCGCCGACGCCCCCACCGCCGAGATCCTCGCCGCCCTGGAACGCGCGGGCGAGGCCGCCGTCGACGACGGCCAACTGCTGCGCTGCCGCACCGAACAGGCCCGCACCCACGCCGCCGCCGAACAGTGGGCGGCCGCCGACGAGGCGTACGCCGCGGCCGTGCCCATCGGCCCCCGCGACAGCACCACCCGCGCCGAACTCCTCACCGAATGGGGCGAGTCGCTGCTCACCCGCGCCGGCGACACCGGCGACGCCGCGACCGTCGGCCGGGCCGAGGCGGTGCTGCGCGAGGCGTACGCCGTCACCCCCGGCCGCTCCCCGCTGCTGGCCCGCACCCAGCTGCTCCTGGGCCGCGCCCTCGTCCTGCGCTTCGGCCGGCAGGGCTTCCTGCCCGACCTCTACGAGAGCTGCCACCTGCTCGAACAGGTGGCGCGCCGGGCCGACGACGGCGCCCTGCGCGCCGGGGCCTGGCTGGAACTGGGCACCGCCCGGCTCCTGCAGGCCGAGCGCACCGGCACCGTCCCCGTGGCCGACGCGGCCGCCGCCTTCGACGCGGCCGTCAAGGAGGCCCGGCGGCTGCCCGCCCCCGACGGACCCGGCTCCCTCACCGTCGCCCGCGCCCTGCACCGCTACGGCGAGGCCGTGGAGCGCATGGGGCTGCGCAGGGCGGCGCTCGCCGCCTACCGCGGCGCGCAGCGCGAATGGCGCGACCTGACGGGCCGGCTCGCCCCCGTGCCGTGGGCGGAGGTGCAGGCGACCAGAGAGGCCGTCGCCCGGCTCGCGGACGACGTGGCGCCGTGACCGGACCCCTTCCGAACGTGTTTCCGGAAAGCGGACCCTGGGAAGAACCGTGCAGCCGCGGGGCAGGCTCCCGGCGGACGCCGGCAGGGAGGAGAAGACGGTGACCCAGCTCGAGAACGCCCCGGCGGCCGACCGGACGGACGGCGCGCCGCGCACGTCGCCACTGCCCGATCTGAGCCGTACCGGCCTGCGCGGCCTGCGCACCAGCCGGGACCCGGCCCTGACGGCGGCCGTGCGCCACGTACTGGCGCACCCCGCCGAGCTGGCGGAGAGCTGGGACGACGGCAGCGTGGGCGGGCTCGCCGGTGCCCCGTGCGGCGCCCGGTGAGCCCCCGCCGGCCGGCCGGCAGCCCGCCGCCCCGGGCCGCGCGCCCCGAGCCCGCGCCCCTGCCGGCCCCCGTCCTGGCCCGGCTGGCCCGCACCCACTCCGTGCCCGGCGACCTCGCCCTGCTGCTGAGCGCTCTGCACAGCCGCCGATTAGTGCTGCTGAAATCGCTGCTCACCAGGCTGGAGGAGCCCGCCGCCGCGCCCGGCGGCGCCCGCGCCCGCTTCGAGGAGCACTGGCTGCTGCTGGAGCGGGCCGAGGTCCGCCGGCCCCACCTGGCCGGCTGGGCCCTGGACTACCCGCCCGTGGGCACCTGGCTCGTCCACGCGCTCACCGCCCCCGACGGCGCCGAACTCGCCCGGGCCCTGGAGCACTTCGGCGCCGTCGCCGCCGCCGTCGCCCTGACCTCCGGCACCGACTTCACCCTCGACCTGCCCGCGCCCGACGGCACCCTCGCCCTGCCCGGCATCGGCACCCTCACCACCCGCAGCCCGTGCCTGCGGCTGACCGCCCGCGGCCCGCTCGCCCGGCTGCGCGAGCCCGGCGGGCCCACCCGGGCCGTCCTGCTGCGCTCCGGCGGCCGGGTCACCGGCGCCGGGCCCGGCTGGCACGGCCTGGTGCGGCTGCCGGGCAGCACCGCCCGCCTGGAGGACCTCGACCCCTACCGCACCCCGCCCACCGGCGTCGGCCGCGCCGCACTGCCCCCCGCGGACCGCGGCACGCACCGCGCCTGGCCCCGCACGTGGCGCGCGGCGCTGACCCTGCTGCGCGACGCCGACCCCGCCCGCGCCGCCGAGGTGACGGCCCTGCTGCGCTGCCTGGTGCCGCTCGCGCCGCGCGACGGCGGCTCCGGCGCCAGCGCCACCTTCCGGGCGGCGCCCGGCGCGGTGCTGGCCACCCCGCCGGGCACGGCCGCGGCCCTGGCCGAGGTCCTCGTCCACGAGACCCAGCACAGCAAGCTCGCCGTCCTGCACGACCTCGCGCCCCTGCACCGCGCGAGCGCCGCCCCGCGCCACCGCGTGCCCTGGCGGCCCGACCCGAGGCCGCTCGGGGGCGTCCTGCAGGGGACGTACGCCCACCTCGCGCTCGCCGACTTCTGGGCCCGGGCGGCGCGCCGCCCGCACCTCGCGCCCCGTGCGCGGCACGGTGCCCGCGCCCGCCGCGATTCCTACCTCCGGCAGGTCGCGCAAGCCCTGCCCGTCCTGCTTGAATCGGCTGAACTGACCTCCGTCGGGCGGCAGTTCGCGGCCACCATGGAGCGACACCGGGCCTGTCTCGAACAGCCGGACGAGCGCGTCACGAAAACCGACGCACTGTCACGTGATGGTGACGTAGGGTAATCTTTGTCGGGCCGGCTCCCTGGCCGGTGCGGCGCGAAGGACAAGGGAGGCGTGCGGATGGCCACGCAGCGGCAGGCCGCCGGCACCGGCGCGCAGGGCACCGGCGCTCAAGGAGGGGGCGGCGAGCACTTCCTCGTCGTCTTCGCCGGGTTCCACCGGCCCTGGGCCACCTGGATCGCCCACCGCCTGGAGACCCACGGCCACCGGGTCAGCCTGCACCGCTGGGATCCGCCGCGCGAGATCCCCCTGGAATCCGCGCTGGGCGACCTGCTGCTGGCCTCCGGCCGCATACTGCTCGTCCTCAGCGACTGGTTCTTCCAGCTCGGCCCCCGGCCCGAGGGGGAGTGGAGCGAGGCCCTGCGCGGCGTCGTCGCCGCCAACGCCCAGCGCTTCGCCGCCGTCAACCTCACCAACCGCGCCCTGCTGCCCGCCACCGCCGTCCTCGAACCCGTCGACCTGTGGGGCATCGGCGCCCAGGAGGCCGAGCGCAGACTGCTCGGCAGGCTCGGGCTGCCCACCGGCGGCCCCCGCCGCCCGGTGCCGGCCGGCCCCGGCTCCCGCTACCCGGGCGACCCGCCGGCCGTCTGGGGCGAGGTCCCCCGCCGCAACGTCCGCTTCACCGGCCGCGACGACCTGCTCAACCGCCTCCAGCAACACCTCATGGACGCCGAGCACAGCACCGCCGTCGTCGCCCTGCTGGGCATGTCCGGCATCGGCAAGACCCAGATGGCCGCCGAGTACGCCCACCGCTTCAGCTCCGACTACGACGTCGTCTGGTGGGTCAACTCCGACACCCGCGGCACCCTGCGCGAACGCCTGGGCGAACTCGCCCCCGAGCTCGACCTGAACGCCGGCTCCGAGCCCGGCGAGCGCATCCGCGCCCTGAAGGAGGCCCTGCGCCGCGGCGACCCGCACGGCCGCTGGCTGCTGATCTTCGACGGCTGGGACGACCTCGAAGGCGCCGACGACGTCCTGCCCGAGGGCCCCGGCCACGTCCTGATCACCTCCCGCAACCGCGGCTGGGGCGAGGGCCGCGCCATGGTCCTCGACGTGCCGGGCTTCGAGCGCGGCGAGAGCACCGGCTACCTCATGCGCCGCGCCCCGCGGCTGACCGCCGCCGAGGCCGACGAGGTCGCCGCCGAGCTCGCCGACCTCCCCCTCGCCCTCGTCCAGGCCGCCGCCTGGCTCGGCGAGTCCGACATGGCGGTCGGCGACTACCTGCGCATGGTCCGCGACGGCGAGCTGTCCGAACTCGCCGACCAGACCGGCCTCGACGACGTCCCGCGCTCCTCCCTCACCTCCTGGTCGATACTGATCAACCGCCTGCGCGAGGCCCAGCCCCACGCCGTGGAGCTGCTCGCCCTGTGCGCCGCCTTCGCCCCCGGCCGCATCCCGATCGGCCTGGTGCGCCACCTGCCCGCCTCCGACCTGCCCGAGGGCCTGGCCTGGCTCGCCACCGACCTCGCCGGCTGGACCCGGGCCCTGGACACCCTCGTCAACTACTCCGTCTTCACCCGCGACACCCGCACCGCCCTCGCCGGCGAGGAACCCGGCCCCGAGCAGGAGTCCGTGCACATGCACCGGCTCGTCCACGACATCGTCGGCCGGCTCACCTCCCCCGGGGAACGGGCCCTGCACCGCAAGGTCGTCCGCCGCACCCTCGCCGCCGCCGACCCCGGCAACCCCCAGGACAGCCGGCTGTGGCCGCGCTACGCCGAGCTGCTGCCCCATCTCGAACCCTCCGGCGCCCTCGCCAGCCGCAACGAGCGCGTCCAGGAGACCGTGCTCAACCTGCTGCGCTACTGCCATCGCAGCGGCGAGTTCCGCACCGGCGTCCAGCTGGCCGAGCAGGTGCGCCAGGCATGGTCGGAGTTCCACCCGCCGGAGCACCCGCGCATGGGCGAACTCACCACCCAGCAGGGCAACATCCTGCGCGCGTACGGCTCCTTCCGCGCCGCCTACGAACTCGACCGCGAGCTGCTGGACCGGCTGCGCGCCGCCCCCCGCACCGAGGGCACCGCCCTGATGACCGCCACCAGCTGCCTGGCCGCCGACCAGCGCTACCTCGGCCAATACACCGAGGCCCTGCAGGCCCAGCGCGAGGTGCTGGAGACCGCCCTCGACCTGCTCGGCCCCGACGACTACCTGACCCTCCTCGCCCAGCACAACCTCGGCGCCGGCCTGCGCCTTCTCGGCCGCTACGCCGAGGCCTACGAGGTCGACCTCGAAACCCTGCGCAAACGCGAGTCCCTGCTGCGCGCCCGGCACCCCGCCACCCTCGTCTCCGGCAACGCCTGCGCCCGCGACCTGCGGCTCATGGGCCGCTACAACGACGCCCTGGCCCGCCAGGAGCTCGGCATGCGGCTGCACCTGCAGGTCCTGGGCCCCCAGCACCCGCAGACCCTGCGCGCCCGCCACAACCTCCTGCTGTGCCAGCGGCGCGCCGGAGTGCTGCAGGACGCCGGAGCCGCCATGGCCAGCCTGCTGGAACACACCGAGCAGGTGCACGGCCGCCGCCACTACGCCACCATCGGCCTCGTCGTCGACCACGGCAACTACGCCCGCGAGCACGGCGACCTCGGCCAGGCCCGCGAGCTCATCGCCGAGGGCGAGGCCGGCTTCCGCGAACTCCTCGGGCCCGCACACCCCATCAGTACCGGCATGCTCACCAACACCGGCCTGATCCTGCAGGCATCGGGCGACCGGGCCGAGGCCCTCAGCCTCTTCGAGGCCGCCCTGGCGGGCCTGACCGCCACCCTGGGGCCCGACCACCCGTGGGTGCTGGGCTGCGCCCTCAACACCGCCGGCGGGCGCAACTTCACCGGGCGGCTGGACGCCGCCCACGAGCTCAGCCGCGACACCCTGCGCCGGGCCCGGCAGGCCCTGGGCGACGACCACCCCTTCACCCTCTCGTGCGAGGTGGCGCTCGCCATGGACCTGCGGGGGCTGCGCGAGCACGAGGAGGCCGGCAAGGTCGAGGAGGACGCCCTGCAACGCCTCACCCGCACCCTCGGCGCCCAGCACCCCCACACCCTCGCCGCCCGCCAGCGCATCCGCCCGTACTGGGACTTCGAGCCCTACCTGGGCTGACGGCGCCGGGGAAACGGGCAGGGCCCGTACCACCGAAGTGGTACGGGCCCTGCTGTGCGGCCAGAGGCTCGGGCTTACGCCTCGAAGACCTCGGCCACGAGCTGCGCCTGCTCGGCCTGGTGACGCTTCGCCGAACCCACCGCCGGGGAGGACGAGTGCGGGCGGGAGATCCGCCGCAGCCGCTCCCGGGCCGGGATGTCGGCGCCGACCGCCAGGTCCAGGTGGTCGATCAGGTTGAGCGCGATGAACGGCCAGGCACCCTGGTTCGCCGGCTCCTCCTGCGCCCAGATGTACTTCTCGGCACCGGCGTACTTCTTGAGCTCCTCCTGCAGCTCCGCACCCGGCAGCGGGTACAGGCGCTCCAGACGGATGAGGGCGGTGTCCATGGCCCCGCGCTTGACCCGCTCGGCCTCCAGGTCGTAGTAGACCTTGCCGGAGCAGAAGACGACCTTGCGGACGTCCGCCGGGTTGACCGTGGAGTCGCCGATGACCGGGCGGAACCGGCCGCTCGTGAACTCCTCCGCCTTCGACGCCGCGGCCTTCAGACGCAGCATCGACTTCGGGGTGAAGACGATGAGCGGCTTGTGGTGCGGGTTGTGGACCTGCCAGCGCAGCAGGTGGAAGTAGTTCGACGGCAGCGTCGGCATGGCGACCGTCATGTTGTTCTGCGCGCACAGCTGGAGGAAGCGCTCGATGCGGGCCGAGGAGTGGTCCGGGCCCTGGCCCTCGTAGCCGTGCGGCAGCAGCAGGACGACGCCGGAGGTCTGGCCCCACTTCTGCTCGGAGGAGGAGATGAACTCGTCCGTCACCGACTGGGCGCCGTTGACGAAGTCACCGAACTGCGCCTCCCACATCACCAGCGCGTCCGGGCGGGCCAGCGAGTAGCCGTACTCGAAGCCCATCGCCGCGTACTCGCTGAGCAGCGAGTCGTAGACGTTGAAGCGCGCCTGGTCCTCGGAGAGGTAGAGCAGCGGGGTGTAGTCCTCGCCGGTCTCCCGGTCCACCAGCACCGCGTGGCGCTGGCCGAAGGTGCCGCGGCGGGAGTCCTGGCCGGCCAGGCGGACGGGGACGCCCTCCATCAGCAGCGAACCGAAGGCGAGGGTCTCGCCCATGGCCCAGTCGATGGTGCCGTCCTCGACGCTGGAGGCGCGCCGCTGCAGCTGCGGCAGCAGACGCGGGTGCACGGTGACGTGCTCCGGCAGGGTGACCTGGGACTCGGCGATCCGCTTGACGACCTCCTGGGAGATCGCGGTGTCCACGGCGACCGGGAACTCCGGCTCGGCGGCGGGCACCGGGGCCTGGGCCGGCTCCGACGTGGCGTCGCGGACCTCGGTGAAGACCTTCTCCAGCTGGCCCTGGTAGTCCTGCAGCGCCTGCTCGGCCTCCTCCAGGGTGATGTCGCCCCGGCCGATCAGCGACTCGGTGTACAGCTTGCGCACCGAGCGCTTCTTGTCGATCAGGTCGTACATCAGCGGCTGGGTGAACGAGGGGTTGTCGGCCTCGTTGTGGCCCCGGCGGCGGTAGCAGATCAGGTCGATGACGACGTCCTTGTTGAACGCCTGGCGGAACTCGAAGGCCAGCCGCGCCACGCGGACCACGGCCTCCGGGTCGTCACCGTTCACGTGGAAGATCGGCGCCTCGATCATGCGCGCGACGTCGGTGCAGTACAGCGACGAGCGCGAGGACTCCGGCGGCGCGGTGAAGCCGACCTGGTTGTTGATGACGATGTGCACGGTGCCGCCGGTGCGGTAGCCGCGCAGCTGCGACATGTTCAGCGTCTCCGCGACCACGCCCTGGCCCGCGAAGGCCGCGTCGCCGTGCAGCTGGATCGGCAGGACGGTGAAGTCCGTGCCGGCCTTGCCGATGATGTCCTGCTTGGCGCGGGCGATGCCCTCGACGACCGGGTCGACCGTCTCCAGGTGGGAGGGGTTGGCGGCCAGCGAGACCTTGATCTGCTCGCCGTCCAGGCCGGTGAAGGTGCCCTCGGCGCCCAGGTGGTACTTCACGTCGCCGGAGCCGTGCATCGACTTCGGGTCGAGGTTGCCCTCGAACTCGCGGAAGATCTGCGCGTAGGACTTGCCGACGATGTTCGCGAGCACGTTCAGCCGGCCGCGGTGGGCCATGCCGATGACGGCCTCGTCCAGGCGGGACTCGGCGGCCGCGTCCAGCACCGCGTCCAGCAGCGGGATGACGGACTCGCCGCCCTCCAGCGAGAAGCGCTTCTGGCCGACGTACTTCGTCTGCAGGAACGTCTCGAACGCCTCGGCCGCGTTCAGGCGGCGCAGGATGCGCAGCTGCTCCTCGCGCTCCGGCTTGTGGTGCGGGCGCTCGACGCGCTCCTGGATCCAGCGGCGCTGCTTGGGGTCCTGGATGTGCATGTACTCGATGCCGGTGGTGCGGCAGTACGAGTCGCGCAGCACGCCCAGGATGTCGCGCAGCTTCATCATCGACTTGCCGGCGAAGCCGCCGACGGCGAACTCGCGCTCCAGGTCCCACAGGGTGAGCCCGTGCTCGGTGATGTCGAGGTCGGGGTGCTTGCGCTGGCGGTACTCCAGCGGGTCGGTGTCGGCCATGACGTGGCCGCGGACCCGGTAGGAGTGGATCAGCTCGAAGACGCGGGCGGCCTTGGTGACGTCGTCGTCGTGGGAGGCGTCGATGTCCTTCAGCCAGCGGATCGGCTCGTAGGGGATCCGCAGCGCCTCGAAGATGTCGTCGTAGAAGTTGTTCTCGCCCAGCAGCAGCTGGTGCATGATCCGCAGGAACTCGCCCGACGCGGCGCCCTGGATGACGCGGTGGTCGTAGGTCGAGGTCAGGGTCATGACCTTCGAGATGCCCAGCTTGTTCAGGGCGTCCTGCGAGGTGCCCTGGAACTCGGCCGGGTACTCCATGGCGCCGACGCCCATGATGACGCTCTGGCCGGGCATCAGGCGCGGCACGGAGTGGACGGTGCCGATGCCGCCGGGGTTGGTGAGCGAGCACGTCACCCCGGTGAAGTCGTCCATCGTCAGCTTGTTGTTCCGGGCGCGGCGGACGATGTCCTCGTAGGCCTGCCAGAACTCGAAGAAGTTGAGGGTCTCGGCCTTCTTGATGGCCGCGACGACCAGCTGGCGCTCACCGTTCGGCTTGACCAGGTCGATGGCCAGACCGAGGTTGACGTGCGCGGGCTTGACGAGGGTCGGCTTGCCGTCCTTCTCCATGAAGGAGTAGTTCATCGACGGCATCAGCTTCATCGCCTGCACCATGGCGAAGCCGATGAGGTGGGTGAAGGAGACCTTCCCGCCCCGGGCGCGCTGCAGGTGGTTGTTGATGACGATGCGGTTGTCGAACAGCAGCTTGACCGGCACCGCGCGCACGCTGGTCGCGGTCGGCACCTCCAGGCTGGCGTTCATGTTCTTCGCCACGGCGGCGGAGGGGCCGCGCAGCGTCATGAACTCCGTCTCGGCGGCCGGGGCCGCCTCCTCGGCCTTGACGGCCTTCTTCACGACCGGCTTGGGCGCGACGGCCTTGGCCGGGGCAGCGGCGGCGGGCTTCGCAGCCGGAGCCGGGGCGGCCTGCGCGGGCTTCGCCGGGGCGGCCGGAACGGTTGCGGCCTGGGCCGCGGCCGGGGCGGCCGGGGTCGCAGCACCCGCACCAGCGGCCGGCGCGGCACCGGGCGCCGCGGGGGCGGCCGGGGCGGCCCCGGTCACCTCCGGCGTCGGCGGGGCCGACGCCGTGCCCGGCTTGTAGTCGGCGAAGAAGTCCCACCAGGCTCGGTCGACCGAGTTCGGGTCCTGGAGGTACTGCTGGTAGATCTCGTCGACGAGCCACTCATTGGGACCGAACACATCGGCAGGACTCTTGCCCTGCCCGGCTTGGTCGGTCGAGACGCTCGAGGTGTTGGGGGACTGTGGCGACACGGCGGCAACCGCCCTCTTCCGCTTCCTAAGGTGGTGGACAGCGGGAATAAAGGCTACGCCTGTCGGGACCCTTAATGCAGGCCACCCCGGCCAGTCGTCGCCTAAGTCACACTCTGCCCCGGGTTTCGGGGCATGGCGACGCGGGAAAACCCGGAGGTTCTGCTTCCTCCCGGGTTCCCCGATCACCGGACCGTGCCCCGGTCCGGTCGCGGATGTGTGCTCCCACCAACGACCCTACGCCAACCCGGCCCGCGGGGCCTGTCCCGGAAGCGTGACCTTGATGCGGCAGCCACGGGGCGACTCCGCCACCCCGATGCTCCCGCCGTGCAGGTCCACCGCCCAGCGCGCGATGGCCAGCCCCAGTCCGGTGCCCCCGTCACCCGGCTGGCCGGCCGGCTGGGCACCGGAGCCCCGGTTGAAGCGCTCGAAGACCCGGTCCCGTTCGGAGGCGGGGATGCCCGGGCCCTCGTCCAGCACCTCCAGGGCCAGGGACTGCGGCCCCTCCCCCCGGCGCGCCCGGACCGTCACTCGGCCGTGTGGGGGACTGTGCTTGACGGCGTTGTCCACCAGATTGGCGACCACCTGGTGCAGCCGCTCGACGTCCGCGTGGGCCGTCAGCTCCGGCGGCGCGACGTCCAGATGCAGGTGGACGTCCTTGCGGGCGCGCGGAGAGGAACCGCTGCCGCAGGCCATGCCGGCCTCCTTGAGCACCCCCGCCAGATACGGCCACACCTCGAAGCGCCGGGCGCGCAGCGGCACCACCCCGTTGTCCAGCCGGGACAGATCCAGCAGCTGCTCCACCAGCCGGCCCAGCCGCTCGGTCTGGCGCAGCGCCGTGCGCATCGTCTCCGGATCCGGCTCCGAGACCCCGTCCACCACGTTCTCCAGCACCCCCCGCAGACCGGCGATGGGGGTGCGCAGCTCGTGCGAGACGTTGGCCACCAGCTCCTTGCGGTGGGTGTCCACCGCCTCCAGGTCGGCCGCCATCCGGTTGAAGGCGTCCGCCAGGTCGCCGAACTCGTCCCGCCGCCGGGCCCGCACCCGGCGGGTGTAGTCCCCCTGCGCCATCGCCCGGGTGACCTCGGTCATCTCGTCCAGCGGGGCGGTCAGGCCGTGCGCCACGAACTGGGTGATCAGCAGCGAGGCGATGATCGAGAACACGGTGATCACCCGCAGCTCGGTCGCCGAGCGGATCGCCATGAACACCAGCAGGGTGGTGATCGCCACCGAGCCGATCACCAGGGCGCCGAGCGCCGCCTTGACCGACCGGTACGGATCCAGGGGCCGCAGGGCCAGCCAGAGCCGGCTGCCCAGCCCGGGCGGCGGGGTGCTGCCGTCAGTCATGCCGCCTCACCAGCCGTGCCTCACCCGTCATGCCGTCCTCACGCCGCCGGCGTCTCCAGGGCGTATCCCACCCCGTGCACCGTACGGATCCGCTCCGCGCCGATCTTGCGGCGCAGCGCCTTGATGTGACTGTCCACCGTGCGGGTGCCGGAGGCGTCCGCCCAGTCCCACACCTCCGCCAGCAGCTGCTCGCGCGAGAGCACCGCGCGCGGGGTGTTGGCCAGGCACACCAGCAGGTCGAACTCCGTCGGCGTCAGGTGCACGTCCCCGCCGCGCACCCGCACCCGGCGCTGGGCGTGGTCGATCTCCAGCTCGCCCAGCCGCAGGATGCCGCTGCGCGGGGTGTGCGCGGCCAGCGTGGCCCGCTCCACCCGGCGCAGCAGCACATGCACCCGCGCCGCCAGCTCCCGCATCGAGAACGGCTTGGTCATGTAGTCGTCCGCGCCGACCCCCAGCCCGACCAGCATGTCGGTCTCGTCGTCGCGCGCGGTCAGCATCAGGACGGGCACCGGCCGCTGCGCCTGCACCCGGCGGCACACCTCCAGCCCGTCGAAGCCCGGCAGCATCACGTCCAGCACCAGCAGGTCCGGTTGCCACGCCTCGGCGGTGTCGACGGCGGCGGGGCCGTCGCCCGCCGTACGCACCTGGAACCCCTCCGCCCGCAGCCGGGCCGCGATGGCATCGGTGATCGTGCGGTCGTCCTCGACGACCAGCACCCGGCGCTGTGCCCCGACGCTCGCCGCGGCACCGCTCGGGCCGATGTGTGTCTGTTCCATACGCCCCGCCCCTAGCGTCCTCCATGCGGAAATCCCGGCACCGGTGCCGGGAATCCCCGCCGGTCCTGCAGCTGTGCAAGGCAGGGTACGGGCACCCGGCGCGGCTCGGCTACGCGGCGCGGATCGCGAGGTGGACGACGTCCGGGACGCCTCGGGCAACCGCGATCTCTTCCGTCGTTACCCCGGCGAATCCGGCATTGCGAAGGGCTTGTTCGAACGCCGGCGAGGGCTGAGCCGACCACACGGCGAGCACCCCGCCGGGCGCCAGCCGCCGTCGGCAGGAGGCCAGTCCGGCGGGGGAGTAGAGGCTGTCGTTGTCCTCCGTGACGGTCCAGTCGGGGCCGTTGTCGATGTCCAGGCACAGCGCGTCGAAGAGGGGGCCCGACCGGTCCGCCAGGTACGCCACCAGGTCCGCGTGCACCACCTCCGTACGGGGATCGGCCAGGGCCGCGCCCGAGATCGCCGACAGCGGGCCGGCGCGGTGCCAGTCGATCACCGCCGCCTCGCGCTCGACCACCGTGATACGCCCCCAGCGCCGCTCGGCCGCCGCCCGGGCGAGCGAGAACCCCACCCCCAGTCCGCCGATCAGCACCGACGGCCCCTGCCGCCCCGCCGGCAGCGCGGCCAGCGCCGCGTCCACCAGCAGCCGCTCGGACCGCCCGTCCGAGGTGTCCATCAGGAAGCAGCCATTGGCGATGATCTCGTGGTGTCCGCCCCGGCGGCGCAGCACGACCTCACCGTGCGGCCCCTCACGGCGGTCGATCACGACCGGCGCATCAAACGAATCGACAGGCATTGCGTACCTCCTCGCGTCGTTGGCGAACCGGCCGACGCCGAAAAGCGTCAAGAGGTTGACAAAGGTGACCCGAGTCACGCCCCGGAGTTGATCCGGCGGCCGGTCCTGCACCTTAATGTTCAGATCCGGGAGGACGTGCACGGAAAGGGGCCTGACCGAGTGACTGCGGTTGACGCCGACAAGCGCCCCGCCGCGACCACCCCTCGCCGGAGCCTGATACGGCTGCTGCCCACCCCCACGGGCACGCCCTTCACCTTCTCCTACGGCCTCGTCCTGCTCGCCACCGCGATATACGCCGACCTCGGCGACCAGGCCACCGTCACGCAACTGCTGAAGGAATCCAGCACCGACGCGGCCCACCTCGCCGACCGTCCCGTCCTCGTCCTCCTCGCGAGCGCCCTGTGGGTGGCCGGCGGCCTGTACTCCGCCTACGGCCCCGCCCTCCTCCTCGTCCTCACCGCCCTCGAACGCCGCGTCGGCGGCGCCCGCACCGCCGGCGTCTTCCTCGCCGGACACGTCCTGGCCACCCTCGCCACGGAACTCCCCGTGGCGGGCGCGGTGGCGGCCGGCCGCCTCCCCGAGGCGTCCCTGCACCGCCTCGACTACGGCATCAGCTTCGGCCTCATGGCGTGCGTGGGCGCCCTGTCGGGCTTCCTGCCACGGGTGGGGCAGTGGCTGCTGCTGGGGGTGGCGGGGGCGATGTGCGCCCAGGACCTGATCGAACTCATCGACCCCATGTCGAGCTGGGGCCACCCCATAGCCCTCCTGATCGGCCTGGCCTGCCACCCCTTGCTGCGCGACCGCCCTGTCGGTGGCTGAGCCCGGGTGCCGCCCTCCCCCCGTCTCCCCGGGGGCTCCGCCCCCGGACCCCCGGTCCTCAAACGCCGGACGGGCTGCAATGCAGCCCGTCCGGCGTTTGAGGACCGGGCGCCAACCGTGATCGCTCACAGCGAACACCCGCCCGGGAACATCCCGCACCGGTCATGCATTGAGTCGGTACAGCTCAACTTGCCTGCCGAAGGGGAGATCATGGCTTCGACGTCCGCACCGCTCACCCTGCCCGTCCTGCCCCTCGACGACGAGGTCGTCCTGCCCGGGATGGTCGTTCCCCTCGACCTCTCGGACACCGAGGTCCGCGCCGCCGTCGAGGCCGCGCAGGCCGCCGCGGCGAGCGGCGCCAAGCCGCGTGTCCTGCTCGTGCCGCGCGTCGACGGCACGTACGCCGGCACCGGCACGCTCGGCACCGTCGAGCAGGTGGGCCGGCTCTCCGACGGCGACCCCGGCGCGCTGATCCGCGGTGTGCGCCGGGTCCGGATCGGTGCCGGTACGACCGGCCCGGGCGCCGCCCTGTGGGTGGAGGGCACCGCCGTGGAGGAGGTCACCCCCGACCCGCTGCCGGGCGCGGTGACCGAGTTGATGAAGGAGTACAAGGCCCTCGCCACCAGCTGGCTGCGCAAGCGCGGCGCCTGGCAGGTCGTGGACCGGGTGCAGCAGATCGACGATCCGGGTCAGCTCGCCGACAACTCGGGTTATTCCCCGTTCCTGACCGTGGCCCAGCGCGTGGAGCTGCTGGAGACCGCGGATCCGGTCGCCCGTCTGAAGCTGGCCGTCAAGCGCCTCGGTGAGCACCTCGCCGAGCAGGACGTCGCGGAGTCCATCGCGAAGGACGTCCAGAAGGGCGTGGACAAGCAGCAGCGCGAGTTCCTGCTGCGCCGCCAGCTGGAGGCCGTCCGCAAGGAGCTCGCCGAGCTCAACGGGGACCCGGAGAGCGAGTCGGAGGACTACCGCGCCCGCGTCGAGGCCGCCGACCTGCCGGACAAGGTGCGCCAGGCGGCCCTGAAGGAGGTCGACAAGCTCGAACGCGCCTCCGACCAGAGCCCCGAGAGCGGCTGGATCCGCACCTGGCTGGACACGGTCCTGGAGATGCCGTGGAACGAGCGCAGCGAGGACGCCTACGACATTCCCGGCGCCAAGGCCGTTCTCGACGCGGATCACGCGGGCCTGGAGGACGTCAAGGAGCGGATCACCGAGTACCTGGCGGTGCGCAAGCGGCGCGCCGACCGGGGGCTGGGCGTGGTCGGCGGGCGGCGCGGGGGCGCGGTGCTCGCGCTCGTCGGCCCGCCCGGCGTGGGCAAGACCAGCCTCGGCGAGAGCGTGGCCCGTGCGATGGGCCGGAAGTTCGTCCGGGTCGCCCTTGGCGGCGTGCGCGACGAGGCGGAGATCCGCGGCCACCGCCGTACGTACGTCGGTGCCCTGCCGGGCCGCATCGTGCGGGCGATCAAGGAGGCCGGCTCCATGAACCCGGTCGTCCTGCTCGACGAGATCGACAAGGTCGGCTCCGACTTCCGCGGCGACCCGGCCGCGGCCCTGCTCGAAGTGCTGGACCCGGCCCAGAACCACACCTTCCGCGACCACTACCTGGAGGTCGAGCTCGACCTGTCCGACGTGGTCTTCCTCGCCACCGCCAACGTCCTCGAAGCCATCCCCGAGGCGCTCCTGGACCGCATGGAGCTGGTGCGCCTGGACGGCTACACGGAGGACGAGAAGGTCGTCATCGCCCGCGACCACCTGCTGCGCCGGCAGCTGGAGCGGGCGGGGCTGGCGCCGGAGGAGGTCGTCGTCGAGGACGCCGCGCTGCGCAAGCTCGCCGGCGAGTACACCCGCGAGGCGGGCGTGCGCAACCTGGAACGCTCCATCGCCCGGCTCCTGCGCAAGGTCGCGGCCAAGCACGAGCTGGGGGAGCAGGAGCTGCCGTTCACCATCGGCGTGGAGCAGCTGCGCCCGCTCATCGGCCGGCCCCACCACACGCCCGAGTCCGCGCAGGACCCGGCCGAGCGCCGTACGTCCGTGCCGGGCGTGGCCACCGGCCTGGCGGTCACCGGCGCGGGCGGCGACGTCCTCTTCGTCGAGGCGTCGCTGGCCGACCCGGAGACGGGCGGCGCGGGTCTGACGCTCACGGGCCAGCTGGGCGACGTCATGAAGGAGTCGGCGCAGATCGCCCTGTCCTTCCTGCGCTCCCACGGTGCCGAGCTGGAGCTGCCCGTGGGCGACTTCAAGGAGCGCGGCGTCCACCTGCACGTGCCCGCCGGGGCCGTGCCGAAGGACGGGCCGAGCGCCGGCATCACCATGACCACCGCCCTGGCCTCCCTCCTGTCCGGCCGCCAGGTGCGCCCGGACGTGGCGATGACGGGCGAGGTCTCGCTGACGGGCCGGGTCCTGCCGATCGGCGGCGTGAAGCAGAAGTTGCTGGCCGCGCACCGCGCGGGCATCACGACGGTGATCATCCCCAAGCGCAACGAGCCGGACCTCGACGACGTCCCGGCCGAGGTCCTGGCCGCGCTCGACGTGCACGCGGTCTCGGACGTGCGCCGGGTGCTGGAGCTGGCCCTGACCCCGGCGACGGCCACCGTGCCGCTGGCGGCGTAGCGGCGCGCGATGTGACGCACCTCTCCCGCTGCCCGGCGTGCCGGGAACGGCGTGCGTATCGTTGTACTGCGCGGCTGCTGACATCAGTGGCAGCGGGGAGGAGCGCCAAGTGACCATCGTGCTGACCGACAGGACCAAGATGGCCGGCGAGCAGAGCTTCGACGACATGTTCGAGCTTCTCTACGAGATCGTCCCCGAGGGGTACAAGGGCGAGATCGTCGAGGGGGCTGTTCATATGTCGCCGCAGAGGCCAACGCACTGGGGAATCATTCGGGCCGTGCTGCGTCAACTGGAGGCGCACTTCGGAGAGGACAGCATCATTCAGTGCGACGTCCGCCTCGACCTGCCGGGCTACCGCAACGGTTTCGCCCCGGACCTGTTCAAGCTCTCCGACGGGGCCGAGAAGGACGACAAGGGCAAGTGGCGTTATCAGGACGTCGAGTTCGTCTTCGAAGTGATCTCGCGCGAGACCGCCGACAGCGACTACGGCAAGAAGAAGGCCGCCTACGCCGCCGGTGAGATCCCGGTGTACGTCATCGCGGACCCGTACACCGGGCAGTGCCATGTGTACACGGTCCCCAAGGACGGCGAGTTCCGCGCCTACCGCAAGCTCGACTTCGGCGACCCGATCGACCTGACCGACACCCCTCTGGGGCTCACGCTCTCCACGGCCAAGTTCCCGCGGGACTGAGGTCGCTGCGCGAGGGGTGACCGGCCGGGCCCGTCCGTGCCAGGGTGAGGCCCATGGTCTCGATGCCGGACGGGCGGGTCGTGCCGCCCCTGCACGCAGATGAACGGGCCATGCTGGAGGCATGGCTGGACTTCCACCGTGAGACCCTCGCGCTGAAGTGCGCGGGGCTCGACGACAAGCAGCTGCGTACCGCCTCCGCCGAGCCGTCGTCCATGACGCTGCTCGGTCTGGTGCGGCACATGGCCGAGGTCGAACGGAACTGGTTCCGGCGGATCTTCGCCGGCCGGCCGGACACGCCCTGGTTGTACGGGGAGGCCAAGGACCAGGGCTTCGTCCTCGACACCGACGAGGGCATCGACGAGGCCCTGGCCGCCTGGCGGGCGGAGATCGCCGCGGCCCGGGAGCTCGTCGCCGGTGCCTCGCTCGACGACTGCGGCACGCTCACGGAGGAGGGCGTGCGCTTCATGGGCGAGGAGCGGGTCTCGCTGCGCTGGATCCTCCTCCACCTCGTCGAGGAGTACGCCCGCCACAACGGCCACGCCGATCTGCTGCGCGAGCGCATCGACGGTGCTACCGGCTCGTAGACCCCGGCCGAAATCAACCCCCCACTCCGCACGCCCCATTGATCGGCTCCCGCCTCACGGGTTGCATATGCGCCGACCACAGAAATTCCGGCGTTCCGTACGTACGGAGGGGGAACCTTGCGCAGTTCCAGAGCTCGTTCAGGAAGACCGGTAGTCAAGAGCGGAATAGCAGGGGCGGCAGCGCTGGTGAGCGCTGCCGCCCTTGTCGTCGGTGCGCTGCCGGCCCAGGCCCTCGCGGCCGGGAGCGGCAGCGGCGGCGACCCGGCGGACGTCGTTCCGGGGAAGGGAACCTCCACCCCTTCCCTGGTCGACGGCATCCGGGACGCCGCCAAGGCCACGGGCAGCGCGGCCGATGCGGCCCGGGGGCACCTCGCGGACAAGAAGAACCGTTACCGCATAGCGAATCCGGCCCGTGACCTCACGCCCGTGCAGACCCTCGCCGCGGGGACGACGGAGACCGTCCGGCTGCAGCAGAAGCACCGCGGCGTCGAGGTCCTCGGCGGGCAGTACGTCGTCCGGATGGAGAAGAAGGACGGCAAGCGCGTCGTCACCGGCACCTCCGGCAAGTACTTCACCGCGCTGACCACCGGCACCACGCCCGACGTCGGCGAGGAGCTCGCCGTCCGGCGGGCCGTCGGCGCCGTCACGGCGCAGCTCGGCGCCAAGAAGCTCAAGGCCAAGGCCGGCGGGCCGGCCCTGACGGGTACCGCCCGCGGCCTCGTCGTCATCCCCAAGGGCCCCGGCGTCCTCACCCAGCACGTCACCGTCCGCGGCGTGGACCCCGCCACCGGCGAGCCGGTGCTGCGCGAGGTTTACATCGACGCCAAGGCCGGCTTCCCGGTCCTGCAGTACAGCGGGATCAAGACCTTCGGCGCGCCGAAGGCGCAGCCGGCCCCCGGCGCCCCGGCCGGTGACGCCAAGGAGGGCAGGGCCCCCGACGGCGGGCGCAACCCCGGCCTCCAGGGCTCGGGCGTGAAGTACGACGGCACGACGGTCGAGCTGGAGTTGTTCTTCGACACCGCGCGCGGCGAGTACGTGATGAACGACCACGCGCGGATGTGGGACACCAGCAAGAACGTGATCTCGACCTGGGACGTCCGCGGCAAGGACGTCACCGAGGTCAGCGGCACCTGGCCCGAGGGCATCAAGGAGTTCGGCTCCAAGACGCCGCAGTTCGGCAAGGACGCCACCGAATCCGGCGCGGTCGATGCGCACTGGGCGGCCGGCAAGGTCTACGACTACTACAAGAAGGTCCACGGCCGCGACAGCCTGGACGGCCGCGGCATGGCCATCAACTCCCTCGTCGGCGTCTCGTACTTCGGCATGCCGTACGTCAACGCCTTCTGGGACGGCACCAAGATGGTGTACGGCGGCGGCGACAAGGAGTTCCGGACGCTCTCCGCCGACCTCGACGTGGTCGGTCACGAGATGACGCACGGCGTCGTGGAGAACTCCGCCAACCTCGTCTACGCCGGCCAGTCCGGCGCCCTCAACGAGGCCCTCGCGGACTACTTCGGCAACGCCATCGCCGTCGACGCGGCCGGCATGTCGATGGACGACCCGGACGCGGGCCTGCTGGGCGGCAACCTGTGCCGTACCAAGTCGCCGCGCGACTGCGCCTTCCGCGACCTCAACGACGGGGCGACGACGGCCAAGAACTTCACGGGCACCTCCTTCGCCTACGACAACGGCGGCGTGCACCTGAACTCCACGATCTTCTCGGGCGCCCTGTGGGACATCCGCGAGGACCTCGGCCGCACGCTCGCCGACAAGATCGCCTACAAGGCGCTCACGGAGTACATGACCCCGCTCGACGGCTTCACCGAGGGCCGCAACGCGGTCATCGCGGCCGCCCGGGCCCTGAACGTCACCGGGCAGCAGCTGAACGTCGTCAAGCGCTCCTTCAACGCCCACGGCATCGTCCCGAACTGGGAGCAGGCCCTGGGCGTCGACTCCGACCAGCTGCTGGGCCGGCTGAACACCGCCGAGACCGGCGTGGGCGCCGGCGGCGGCTGGTGGGCCGCGGCCAAGTCGAACGACGACGGCACCGAGGCGTACTCGGTGTGGGCCGGACGTACGGACGGCTCCGGCACGCCCAAGCTGATCAGCCCGAACGACGGGCGCTTCCACGTCAACCCGGCGACCGACGGGAAGACGGTGGTCTGGTCGGCGTACAGCCCGGCCGGCATCGACGTGCTCTCCCGGCCGCTGGCCGGCGGCCCGGTCAAGAAGCTCTACAGCACCCCCGACACCGTCTCCGGCGTGCGCGTCGAGGGTCAGGTCGTGGTGCTGGAGAAGATGGACCTCTTCGGATCCCGCCACGTGGGCTACCTGCGTCCGGGTGACAAGCAGCCCACCTGGGTGGACGGCGGCACCTCCGACGTCGGCTCCGCGGCGCCCTCGATCAGCCACGGCCGCATCGCGTACGCCAAGTCCTACCGCGACGGCGAGGACTACCGCAGCGGCGTGGAGGTCCTCGACCTCGCCGGCGGCACGCGCACGCTGATGAAGCAGCTCGGGCAGCCCCAGGCCGTCGGGCAGACGGCCATCACCGGCAAGCACGTCTACTGGCTGGCCGACGAGAACGTGGACGACGGCCAGGTGGCCGTGCGCCGGGCGAACCTCGACGGCAGCGGCACGGTGGACGTGAGCCCGGAGAAGGGCGAGCGGGCGCTGTACGCCTTCGACGTCACCGCCTCCGACGACGCGGTGACCGTCTCGGCCCAGGTGCCGGACAGCCGCGCCCGCAACGAGTCGCTGGCCAAGCTGTGGCAGTTCGGCGCGGACGCCACCGGCGCCACCGCCCCCGCCCGGGTCTCCTGCAACCGCGGTGAGCAGATCGGCGCGGCCGCGGCCGGCGGCAAGCAGGTGGTGTGGATCGACGGCACCACCGGCTACACCGATCTGGTGACCCGCACCCGTCCCGCGGGCCACTGCGGCTGACTCCCGACGGAGGCGGCTGGCGGACCGCCCGTCCGGCCGACGCCCGTCCGGGCCCCCGGCGCGCCGATGCGCGCCGGGGGCCCGGTGGCGTACGTGCGCCGTCACCCGTAGGCGAGCGCCTTGAGCCGGGAGTAGGAGCCGTTGAAGCGGTTGTGGTCGCCCACCGTGCTGCCGCTGTCCGTGTACTGCCAGAGGGTGTGGAAGCCCCATCCGTTGGGCAGCTCGCCGGCGGAGGAGCCGTAGCGCGGGATCCACAGGGGGTTGTACGAACCGAAGCCCCCGTAGTTGCCGGTGCACCGCTTCCACCACGTGGTGGTGGTGTAGACGACGGCGTCGCGCCCGGTGCGCGCCCGGAAGGTGGCGAAGAAGTCGGCCATCCAGCCGATCAGGTCGCCGGCGCTCATGCCGTAGCACGTGTCGCCATAGGGGTTGTACTCCATGTCGAGCACGCCCGGCAGCGTCCGGCCGTCGCCCGACCAGCCGCCGCCGTGGTCGACGAAGAAGTCGGCCTGCTCGGCGCCGCTGGAGTTGGCGGGCAGGGCGAAGTGGTACGCGCCGCGGATCATGCCGCGGTCGTAGGAGCCGTTGTACTGCTGGGCGAAGTAGGGGTTGGTGTAGCTGGTGCCCTCGGTGGCCTTGACGTAGGCGAAGCGGGCGCCCTTGTTCCACAGGGTGGACCAGGCGACGTTGCCGTTGTGGCTGCTGACGTCCACTCCCTCGACGGTGGGGACGCCGGCCGAGCCCTCGTCGGTCTGCGGGCCGCTCTCGTGGGCGCGGACGGTCGAGCCCATCCAGTCGCGCTCGGGGTGGACGGGTTGGATGCCCGCACCGGCCGCGGGCGCCGCGGTGTCGGGCAGGGTCAGCGGGACGAGCAGGGCGAGGAGCAGGGTGAGTGCGAAGAGCAGGGGGACGGACCGGATGCGGCGGGCGTGGGCGGTGTGGGGGGCGCGTGGGGTCGCCGATCTCGGAGGAATCGGGCGACCCGGGCCGGAACGATGCTCGGGCATATGGTGCCTCCGAAGCCAAGGGTGGGGGGAGGGTGGGGGAGAGTTCAATGGCCAACCGATTGGTATGACCATGCCATTAATCAAGCTACGGACGGAGACGCGCAGCGCGATAGGGACCCGGGGTGCTGCCGTTGGTCTAATCCTGCGAAATACTGACCGAGCTGCGGCGACACGACGCGGCCAAACCGGATTTTTCAGCGGCTGAAAGCAGGAGAGGGCGTCCACGTGCACCAGACCGGTAACCCGCTTCCCGAGGACGGCGGCCCCCACGGCTGCGCCGGTGCCGGCGAGGACGAGGCCTTCCTCGCCCTGGAGCGCGAGCTCGCGGTCTTCCTGCGCCGCGCCCGGGCCACCTCGGGCGAGCTGGCCCGGCAGGTCCACCCCGACCTCGAGCCCGCCGCCTACGGCCTGCTGGTCCGTCTGGAGGAGTCCGGCCGGCAGCGCGCCACCGATCTGGCCGCCTACTTCGGGGTGGGCAAGGCCACGATGAGCCGTCAGCTGCGGGCCCTGGAGGAGCTCGGCCTCGTCAGCCGCGACCCCGACCCCGCCGACGGCCGGGCCTCCCTCATCCGGATCACCGAGGAGGGCCGCGCCCGGTTCACCCGCGTGCGCGACGCCCGCAGGGCGCAGTACGTGAGCCGGTTCGCCGACTGGGACCGCGCCGAGGTCGCCGAGCTCGCCCGCCTGATGCACCAGATGAACGAGCGCGCCGAGTCCTAGACCGCGTCCGGCGCCCCGTCTGCGGGAGCGTCGTGGCTTGTCGCGCAGTTCCCCGCACCCCTTACGGGGCACTGCACCGGCCCACGGCGCCCTGTAGGGGCGCGGGGCGGTGTCGATCTGCGGCTGCCGCCGCGTGGGCGCGATCGGCCACTGACGGCCCGCAGTCGACGCGCCACCCCGAGGCCCGGGTGAAGCCCCGCGCCCCTACGGGGCGCCGGGGCGCCGGGGCTACAGCTGAACGTACACCGCCGTCGCGTCGTCGTGCGGCTTGCCCCGGGGGAAGGCGCGGCACCGCGCGTCGGCCGCCTCCGCCTGCCGTACGCGCTCGACGAGCGCCTGGGGACCCTCCTTCGCCAGGAGCGCGAAGCACTCCGCCCACGCGCCCTCGCGGAAGACCTCCACCCAGCGGGATGCGCCGTCCGTCAGTGCGGCCAGCGCACGGACGGCCTCGCGCGCCGTCGTCCCCGTGACCGCGCGGGCGGCCACGCCCGGGTCGGCCGCGGCCGTGAAGAAGCCGCCCTCCGCATTGCGCTGGTCGTCCGTCACCGGGCCGAGCGCCACCAGCCGGTCGAGGCGGTCGTCGAGCACCGCGCGCACCTCGCCGTCGGCCCCCTCCAGCAGCAGCACCGAGTCCGACAGCACCAGGTGCTCGACCACCTCCGCGTCCCAGCGCACGGCCACCACCGTGGCCTGCGGGGTCAGTCGGGCGGACAGGTCGCAGGTGTCCCGGTGGGCCTGTGCCGTGCGCGCCACCGCCTCCGACAGGCACGTGCCGAGCGGCATCAGCCGCTCGCCGGCGGCCAGTTCCAGCAGCGTCGTACCCAACCGCGTGGTGAACCAGGGCACTCCGTGCACGCATCCCGTCCCGCGCGCCGGCGGCGTCACCCCGTCGAGGACGACGAGCGCCCCGCCGGCGCCCGAGGCGGGCAGGGCGACGGCCGCGAAATCCTCGTTCGGGCGGCCCGAATCCCCTGGCTGACCGGCAAGTTCGATGCGCATGCGACCAGTGTGCCGGATGCCCGAATTTCCGTGCCCTTCGACGCGCATCCTTCCGGCGCGCCGCGCTGTTGATGTAGTGGGGGCACTTGCCGGGGGGATGCGGTGGGTGACACCCGACAGGGGTCAGATCGGTCAGGGTCAGTCGGCGGTGCGCCGGACGACGAGAGCAGATTGCGAGCACCGGTGCGGAAGAAGCGACTTCGCGGCGGCCAGCGCGAACAGCAGACCACGGCAGTGCCGGAGCGCACCGCCCGCGTACGCAACCGGCTCATCGCCTCCGTGGCCGTCGTCTCCCTCGCCGCCCTCGGCGCGGGCGCCTTCGGCATCGCCGACGCCATACGCGACCTCGCCGACTCCCGCGACCTCGCCGCCGGTGCCGCCACCGGCAGCGGCGCGGTCGCCCTCGCCCACTCCCTGGCCGACGAGCGCGACGCCATGACCGAGTTCGTCGCGGGCGGCCGCTCCGGTGCGCCCGTGCCGGTGGCCGCCTCCGAGGAGCAACGCGCCCGCGTCGACCGGCAGATCCAGGAGTTCGGCCCCGGCGCGCCTGCCGCCCTGCGCCACCGCCTGGCCGGCCTGCCCGAGCTGCGCCGCCGCGCCCTGGCCGGCCCCGGCGACGCGCTCGGCGTCTTCACCGCGTACACCGCCACCGTCCAGGCGCTGCACGACGCCGAGTCCGACGTCGTCCAGCGTCTGCCGGCACGCGCCCGGTCGGCCGAGGCCACGGCCCTGCCCGCGCTCGGCCGCGCCGGCGAGGCGGCGTCCGCCACCCGGGCCCTGTTCGCCGCCGCCCTGGCCGCCCACGGCACCCAGCCCGGCTACGGCCAGGCCGCCCTGCAGCAACGGCTGCGGGAGCAGGCGGCCCTCGCCGACTTCCGCCGGCTCGCCCCGGCCGCCCTGCGCGCCGAGTACGCCCGCACGGTCGCCGGGCCGCAGACCGCCGCGGCGGAGGCCCGGCTCGACCGGCTCCCCGAGCGGCCCCAGCCCGCACCGGCCGAGCTGGAGCGGCCCGGCCCCGTGCGGGCCCAGCTCACCGCGCGCCTGGAGCAGCTGCGCGGCCTGGAATCGACCCTCGCCACCGAGGAGATGGCCCGGCTCGGGGCCCTGCGCGACCGCGACGCGACCGCCCTGCAGGTGCGCTGCGCGCTCGCCGCGCTGGCCTTCCTGCTCGTCGTGGCCACCGGGGTGCAGTCGGCCCGCTCCGTCACCCGGCCGCTGGCCGCGCTGCGCCTCGGGGCGCGCCGCCTGTGCGCCGAGCCGGGGGCCCGCGAGCCGCTCTCCTTCCGTGGCCGCGACGACGAGTTCGCCGAGATCGGCCGCTCCGTCAACGTCCTGCACGGCACCGTCGTGCGGCTGCGCGAGCGCATCGCCCTCCTGGAGGGCGAGCGCAACCGCCTCGACGTCGCCCGCCAGGATCTGGCGGAGGAGCGCGACGCGCTGCGCGAGCGCTGCCACGAGCTCGACGAGCGCATGAGCGGGCTCTCCGGCCGGGTGCACACCACCTTCGTCGGCCTGTCCCGGCGCACCCTCGGCCTCGTCGAGCGCCAGCTGACCGTCATCGAGTCCATGGAGGCCCACGAAGCGGATCCCGACCGGCTGGAGGTGCTCTTCACCCTCGACCACCTCGCCACCCGCATGCGCCGCTACAACGAGAACCTGCTCACCCTCGCCGGCGCCGAGCACTCCGGCGGCCACGCCACCCCCGTCCCGCTGCTGGACGTGCTGCGCGCGGCCGTCAGCGAGATCGACCGGTACGAAAGGGTGCGCATCCACTCCCTGCCCGCCCGCGCCCAGGTCGCCGGCTTCGCCGCCGACGACATCAGCCACCTGGTCGCCGAGCTCCTGGAGAACGCCACCGCCTTCTCCCCGCCCGACGTCCAGGTCCAGGTCTCCGGCTGGCTGCTGGAGAACGGCGAAGTGATGCTCTCCGTCCAGGACGAGGGCATCGGCATGGCGCCCGAGCGCCTCGACGAGCTCAACGCCCGCCTGGCCCAGGCCGGTCCCGGGCCCCGCGCGGAGGCCCCGGGCGCTCACGACGAGCCCGTCATGGGGCTCGGCCTGTACGTCGCGGCCCGGCTCGCCGCCCGGCACGGCATCCGCGTCCAGCTGCGCGAGCAGCGGCCCGGCGGCATCACCGCCGTCGTGGTGCTGCCCGGCCGGCTGCTGCCCGCCGAGCCGCCCGCGATGAGCGACCCGGCCGCCGCGCCACCCGTCCCCGGTGCGGCCCGCACCGGGCCGCCCACCGACCTGCCCGGGGCCGCCGCCGAGGTCAACTCCCACGTGCTCCAGGGGCGTTCCTTCCATCCACCGTCCGTGCCCGGGCCGCGCCGCGCGGCCCCATGGGCCCACCAGGACGAGCAGACCATCCAACTGACCACCATTCGCAAGCCCGTACCGCCGGAGGCTGCGCACCGGCACGCCGCGCAGCCTCATCCGGCGCACTCCCCCCACCCCGCCGCCCACTCCCCGTACGTCACCCACGCCTCGCCCCCCGAGTACGGTCACCCGGGCCACGCGCCCGTCGTGCCGCCCTCGCCGCACCCCGACTCCCGGCTGCAGCCCGAGCCCCGGCACACGTCGCCGGCCGCTCCCGGCGTCACCGGTACGGGTCTGCCGCGGCGCACCCCCAGGGTGGTCGCCCAGAAGCCCGTTCCGCTGAGCGTGCGGCAGGGCGTCGACCCCGAGGCCCTGCGCCGCAAGCTCGCCGGCTTCCAGCAGGGCGCGCGCGAGGGGCGCCGGGACGCCGAGGAGGAATGGGCGACGGAAGTGGCACCGGGGTTGACGCGCCGTGATCACGGCATCGCCGATCGTGGTACTGATCGGGGACGAGCGGGGGCGCCGGACGAGGGCGGCACTGTCGAGGAGGCACGCGGTTGACTGCATTTTCCCAGGGGGCGACGCCCGTCACCCCCACCTGCACCACGGGCGGCACCACGGCCCGCGCCGCCGCGGGCCGCGCCGGGATCCCGGCCCTGGCCCTGAGCGACGAGGCCCGCAGCCTGCACTGGCTGCTGACCGACCTGGTCGAGGAGGTGCCCGGCGTGCGATCGGTCGCCGTGGTCTCCTCCGACGGCCTGCTGCTGCTCTCGTCGTCCCCCGACCACCGGGCCGCCGCCCCGTACGGGCAGCAGCACGACCAGGCGCCCGGCCGGCACCCCGGCCCGCCGTACGGGCCGCGCGGCTCGACCGCCGACCTGGCCACCATCGTCGCCGGCCTGGGCAGCCTGACCACCGGCGCGGCGGCCCTCATGGACGGCGGCCCGGTCAAGCAGACCATGGTCGCCATGGACGGCGGCGGGCTGTTCGTCATGACCATCAGCGACGGCTCGCTCCTCGGCGTCCACACCACGCCCGACTGCGACATGGCCGTCGTGGCCTACCACATGGCCCTCTTCGTCGGCCGGGCCGGACACGTCCTGACCCCCGAACTCCGCAGGGAGCTGCGCAAGTCGGTGGAGGCGGGCACATGACCGCCCCCGCCCTGTGCGCCCCGGCGGGCCCCGTGCCCCCGCGCAGGACGGCCCGCGTCCGCCCGTACTCGCTGACCGGCGGGCGCACCCGCTGCGGGCACGTGCTGCTGCTGGAGACCTTCGTGGCCGCGCCGGACGGCGGCGACGGCGCCACCGGCGCCGGCGGCGGGCTGGCCGCCCGGGTGCTGCCCGAGGTGCGGGCCGTGCTCGGGCTGTGCCGCCGGCTGCGCTCGGTCGCCGAGGTCGCCGCCCTGCTGAAGATGCCGCTGGGCGTCGTCCGTCTCCTCCTCGCCGACCTCGCCGAACAGGGAAGGATCCGCGTCTACGGCACCGGTCACGTCACCGGGCGGCCCGACCGCGCACTGCTCGAAAGGGTGCTGAGTGGACTTCGCAGCCTCTGACACCGGGGAGCACACCCGGGAGCACACCGGCCGGGGCACCACCGGCCCCGCCACCGGCCTCGCCGGGCGGACGCCGAGCTGGCAGACCGACCTCAGCCGCGCCCCCGCCGCCACCAAGATCGTCATCGCGGGGGGCTTCGGCGTCGGCAAGACCACCTTCGTCGGCTCGGTCTCCGAGATCACCCCCCTGCGCACCGAGGCCCTCATGACGGCCGCCGCCGAGGGCCTGGACGACGTCACCGCCGTGCCGCAGAAGGCGACGACCACCGTCGCCATGGACTTCGGCAGGATCACCCTGGAATCCGACCTCGTGCTCTACCTGTTCGGCACCCCCGGCCAGCAGCGCTTCTGGTTCATGTGGGACGACCTGGTGCGCGGGGCCATCGGCGCCGTCGTGCTGGCCGACACCCGGCGCCTGGCCGACTGCTTCCCGGCCCTCGACTACTTCGAGAGCTGCGCCCTGCCGTACGTCGTCGCCGTCAACCACTTCGACGACGCGCCCCGGCACGCCCCCGAGGAGGTGCGCGAGGCCCTCGCCCTCGCCCCGGACGTCCCCGTCCTCGCCATCGACGCGCGGCGCCGGATCTCCGTCGTCGACACGCTGGTCACCCTCGTGCGCCGGGCCCTCGCCCTGAGCCCCGGCCCGGCCGCGCCGGCCGGCGCCCGGGCCACCACAGCGGAGCGGAGCTGAGCCGGCGGTGCGACGGATCCTCATAGTGGGCGCCGGCCAGGCGGGACTCCAACTCGCCCTGGGCCTGCAGGCCAAGGGCTACGACGTCACCGTCATGGCGAACCGCAGCGCCGAGGAGATCCGCACCGGGCGGGTGATGTCCACCCAGATGATGTTCCGCACGGCCCTGCGCTACGAGCGCGAGCTGGGCCTGAACTTCTGGGAGGGCCTCGCCCCCCGGGTCGAGGGCCTCGGCGTGTCCGTGGCCGGCACGGCCCCCGGTGTGCCCGGGGTGCAGCGGCCCGTCGACTGGACGGGCCGGCTCGACGGCCCCGCCCAGTCGGTCGACCAACGCGTGAAGATGGCCGGCTGGCTCGACGCCTTCGCCGAGCGCGGCGGCCGCGTCGTCGTGCACAGCGCGACCGTCTCCGACCTCGACTTCCTCGCCCCCCGCTACGACCTGGTGATCGTCGCCGCGGGCAAGGGCGAGATCGTCTCGCTCTTCGACCGCGACCCCGCCCGCTCCCCGTACACCGCGCCGCAGCGCTGCCTGGCCCTGGTGTACGTGCACGGCCTCGGCCCGCACGAGGGGCACCCGGCCGGCGACGTGGCGCGCTGGAGCCTGGTGCCCGGCGTCGGCGAGCTGTGGGTCATCCCCGCGCTGACCACCTCCGGCCGCGCCGACATCCTCTTCTGGGAGGGCGTGCCGGGCGGGCCCGTCGACGGCTTCACCGGCGCCTGCGGGCCGCGCGAACACCTGGCGCTGACCCTGGAGCTGCTGGAGCGGTTCGTGCCGTGGGAGTACGGGCGCGCCACCGCCGTCGAGCCCACCGACGCCGGTGCGGCCCTGGCCGGACGCTACACCCCGGTCGTCCGCGACCCGGTCGGCCGCCTGCCCTCCGGCGGCCTGGTGCTGGGCGCCGGGGACGCCGTCGTCGTCAACGACCCGCTCACCGGCCAGGGCGCCAACTGCGCCGCCAAGTGCGCCACCTCCTACCTCGCCTCGATCCTGGAGCGCGGCGAGGAGCCGTTCGACGCGGACTGGATGCGCACGGCCTTCGAGCGGTACTGGTCCTCGGCCCGGCACGCCACCCGCTGGACGAACGCGATGCTCGCCCCCCAGCAGCCGCACGTGCGCGCCCTGATCGGCGCGGCGGCCGGCGTGCAGCCGGTGGCGGACCGGTTCGCCAACGGCTTCGACGACCCCTCCGACTTCGACGACTACTTCTTCGACGCGGCGAGGGCGGAGGCATACGTGGCCCGCGCAGCAGCGGACCAGAGCGCCCCGTAGGGGCGCGGGGCAGTGCCGATCCGTGCGGGTGCGTCGTGGCTTGTCGCGCAGTTCCCCGCGCCCCTTCAGGGCGCCGTGGTCGCCGCCTGGCGAGGGCGCGCCGGATGCGCCCCAGGTCTGTCCGGCGGGTCTTCGTCGCGGGGCGCCCACGTGCGCCCCGTCAGGGGCGCGGGGAACTGCGCGACAAGCCACGGCGCGCCCGCAGACGGGGTGCCGTGCTTCGCCCGGGCCCCGGGGTGGCGCGTCGGCTGCGGGCCGTCGGTGGCCGATCGCGCAGTTCCCCGCGCCCCTACGGGGCGCCGTGGCGGCCGCCTGGCGAGGGGGCGCCGGACAGGCCCTAGACGTCCGGGCGCACGGCGCCCAGCAGGGGGTTGGAGGCGAGGGGGGAGACCTTGACGACGTCGCCCGTGCGCGGCGCCTGTATCACCTGGCCGTCCCCGAGATAGAGGGCCACGTGCGTGGCGCCCTCGAAGTACAGCACCAGGTCGCCGGGGCGCAGTTGCCCGAGCGGTATCCGGCGCAGCGTCCGCCACTGCTCCTGGCTGGTGCGCGGTATCGGGTTGCCCGCGTGGGCCCAGGCCTGCGAGGTGAGGCCGGAGCAGTCGAAGGAGTCCGGGCCGGCCGCGCCCCACACGTACGGCTTGCCGACCTGCGCCAGCGCGTACTGCACGGCCAGGCCGCCGGCGCGCGAGGGGGCCTGCGGCCCGCCGAGCGCGCCGGACGCCAGCAGTCGGCGCTGGGCGTCGCCGACGTCGCGCGCCTCCAGGCTGCGCAGCTCGGCGAGCTGGTCCGGGGTGAGCGAGGCCAGCAGTCGTTCGACCTCGCCCAGCCGCTTGCGGACGGTGTCGCGCTGCTGCGCCTGCGTGGCGGCGAGGGTCTGCTGGACGTCGAGCGCCTTGCGGGCCTTGGAGGCGAGGGCGGCGGACTGCTGCTCGTCCTGGGTCAGCCGCTCGACGGCCCGGGCCCGGTGGCCGGCCGCGCGCCGGATGGCGTGGGAGCGGTCGGCGGCCTGCCGGGGGTCGCGGCTGAGCAGGAATTCCATGTACGGCGAGATGCCGCCCGTGGTGCCCCGGTACTGCTCGCGGGCGATCCGGCCCACGTCCTCGCGGCTGGAGGTGAGCGCGACGCGGGCGTCGGCGAGCTGCTCGTTGAGCTTGTCGACCTCGGCGCGCTGCCGCTTGAGCTTGTCGTCGGTGGCGTTGTACGCCTCGGATGCCTCCTCGGCCTGCCGGTACAGCGTCCGCAGCCGGTTCAGCAGGGAGCTGACCGGCTGCCCGGGAGGGTCGGCGGGCGCCGCGCCGGCCACCGGCGCCGGTCCGGCGAGCAGCGTGCTCGCCAGCAGCGCCGCCGTGCACACGATGCGCACGATGCGTCCTGACACTGGTTCACCTCCGGGCACGGGCGTGGGCGGGCGCCCCGCACGCCGCAGGAGGATCTTGCCATGTCCGGTATGACTAATAAGAGTGCAGTGTCGGGTCGGGCGGACCCTTCACTCCGGCGGACGCGTCCCGGGGGCCCTGCCCGGCCTGCCCCACGGCAGCCGCAGCCCCGGACCGGGCCGGCCCTCCGGGTCGTACGTGTACTTCCACCCCTTCGGCAGGCCCAGCCGGCGCGTCGTGGCCGCCGGCATCCGCCGGTAGACCAGCACGACCGGTGGCGTGCCCGGCTCCATGGCCGGCACCGGCACCTCGTACGTCTTCGGCGGCAGCCCGTTCAGGCCGACGAGGACGTCCAGCACCCGGCCGTCCAGGGGCCCGCCCTCGAAGAGGGTCTTCTCGCTTCTCACGCCCCCAGTCTGCCCCCTGTTCCTCATCGGTGCAGGTGACCGGCCTCCTCGATCAGCGGCGCCAGCCGCCGGGCGAGGTCGCCGACCGGCCCCTGCGCCGGTTCTGCCGCCAGCGCCGCCCGGGCCACCTCGCCCGTCTGCGCGTCCCCCGCACCGGTCGTCAGCAGCAGCGCCACGAACTGCTCCACCAGCCAGTCGCGCAGCTCGTCCCGCGGCGGCAGCTTGCCCTCGTCCAGCCACGTCAGGGATGCGGCCTCGACCGTCGCGATCCACGCGCGCACCATCAGGCGCAGCCGTACGCCCGGGTCGGGCACCGACAGGTGCTTGAGGATCTGGGCCGCCGCGGCCCGGCGCACCTCGTCGACGATGGCTCCCGTACGGCCCGTACCCGACGTCTCGGCGACACTGCCGCCCCGCAGCAGCGCGCTGAACCCCGCGTCGTGCTCGTCGACGAAGGCGAGGTAGCGGTCCAGCACCGCCCCCAGCCGCCCGGACAGCGGCCCCGCCTCCGGCTCGGCGAAGCACAGTTCCAGATCGTCGGCGGCGCTGCGCAGGGCCGCCTCGTACAACTGCTGCTTGCCGCCGGGGAAATAGCGGTAGACCAGCGGCCGGGAGACGCGCGCGGCAGCCGCGACCTCGTCGAGCGAGACGTCCTCGGGGGCCCGGTGGGCGAACAGCGCCAGGGCCGTCGCGATGAGCTGGGCCCGGCGTTCGGAGACGCTGAGCCTGCGGTAGGAGGCGGTTCCGCTGCCGGTCATGGACGGCAGGGTAACGGCCGCCCCCTGCCGGCCTGCAGGGCGCGCGGCCCCGGGTCCGGCGCCCGGGCCCGGCTCATCGCGACGGCCCTGGCCCCGGCCCCGCGCCCGGGCTCAGGCCAGGAGCCCGGAGCTGCGCCACAGGCGGCCGCCGGCCCCGCGCAGCAGGCCGATCTCGCCGAGGAAGTCCGTCAGGCGCTTCGCGCCCGCCTGCATCACCTTGCGGCGGTGCGCGCTGGCCTTGACCTGGGCGACGGCCTCGTGGCGGTTCAGGCCCACCTCCGTGTACACGCGCGGGTTGATGAAGGCCACGGAGAAGACGCGGGCCGCCTCCCCCGCGCTCACCCGCGTCAGGTGCGCCTCCCAGCGCGGGCAGTGCGCCATCTGCCGCCGGAGCTCCTCGCGCGCGTACCGCACGTGCCGGGCCTCCTCCACGACGTGGATGCGCGTGACCCCGCGCACGAGCGGCTGGACGCGCGCGTCGGGGAAGGTCAGGCGCTGCATGTGGTCGAGGATCTCCTCGCCGAGCAGCGTGCACGTGAACGAACCCGGGGTGGTGGAGACGGTCTTCAGGACGCGGGCGAGGTTGTGGTGGCGCCGGGAGACCGGGTACGTGGGCGTGCCCAGGGTGCGGATCATCCGGGCGAACATCTTGGAGTGCCGGCACTCGTCGGCTATCTCGGTGAGCGCGTACCCGACGTGGGAGCTGGTGACGGGCTTGTCGTAGATGTGCCGGACCAGCAGCTGCATCAGGATGATCTCGAACCAGATGCCGAGCGAGGCGAGCGAGGCGATCTCGTGCCGGGACAGCTCGATGCGCTGCTCCTGCGACATCCGCCGCCACAGCGGGGTGCCGTAGAGGGAGACCAGCTCCGGCGGGCAGAACCACAGGCCCGGTTCGAACGGCGCGTCCCAGTCGAGCTCGGTGTCGGGGTCGAAGGAGTGCCGGGCGGAGGACTCGAGCAGCCGCTCGGCGACGCGCTCGCGGTCCTTGAGGGGTCCGAACGCGTCGTGGTGCCGGTCGGGCGCGGTCGTCATGACGGCCTTCCCCTTCATTCGAATGCGAAGTCGTCGATCTGGTCTTCGAGTTACCGACGGTAGGTTCTTATGAGACTGCTTGTCAGCAAGCGGAGTCAAGCCCCTGGTGAACCTCTTGTGCGCCCCGTACGGGCCCCTTGCGATCGCCTTGCGAGCCACGCAGGCAGGTTCATTGACCCCGCACCGCACGCGTGTGAGCCTGCAGAGGACCCCGCAGGCGCAGTCGACTCGGGAGGCATCGGCCATGACGCACGACCTGTACACCCACCCGCCCGCCGGAGCCGTCTGGGAAGTGCCGGCCTCCGGCGCCGCCCGGTTCAGCTGGGACTACGACGAGGGACGCGAACGGCTCCTGGCCCTGTACCAGAAGGGCAAGGACAAGCAGTGGGACTCCACCAAGCGCATCGCCTGGGACACCGAGGTCGACCCCTACGACCCGCTCGGCGTGCCGGACGAGAACCTCACCGTCTTCGGTACGCCGTACTGGGACAAGATGAGCGAGCAGAACAAGCGCGATCTGCGCCGGCACTACGCCTCCTGGCAGTTCAGCCAGTTCCTGCACGGTGAGCAGGGGGCGCTGGTGTGCGCGACACGCATCGTCGAGGCCGTGCCCGACCTGGACGCGAAGTTCTACTCCGCCACCCAGGCCATGGACGAGGCACGGCACGTGGAGATCTACAGCCGCTTCCTGCACGAGAAGATCGGCATGCTCTACCCGGTCAACCCCAACCTGCAGTCGCTGCTGGAGGACACTCTGCGCGACTCCCGCTGGGACATGCCCTGCCTGGGGATGCAGGTCCTGATCGAGGGCCTGGCGCTGGCGGCGTTCGGCATGCTGCGGGACTCGACCGACAAGCCGCTGCCCAAGCAGATCCTCGCCTACGTCATGCAGGACGAGGCGCGCCACGTCGCCTTCGGCCGCATGGCCCTGCGCGACTACTACCGGCAGTTGTCGGACGCCGAGCGGCGCGAGCGCGAGGAGTTCGTCATCGAGGGCTGCTACCTCATGCGCGACCGGCTGCGCGGCGAGGAGGTACTGGCCGATTTCGGCATCCCGGCCGCCGAGGCCGCCGAACTGAGCGAGCGCTCCGAATACCTGCAGATCTTCCGCAAGTTGCTCTTCAGTCGCATCGTGCCGTGTGTGAAGGACATCGGCCTGTGGGGCGAACGACTCCAGCGTGCCTACGCGGACATGGGCGTCTTCGAGATGGGCGACGCCAACCTCGACGGACTCATGGCCCAGGACGAGGAGATCGCCGAACAGCTCGACGCCCGCCGCTTCGCCGCCGAGGAGGAGGCCCGCGCGTCGGAGGTGGCGCAAACGATCGCGGAAGCGTAACGACGGTGGGGCAACGGGGGAAAATGCGCAAGGTTTGCGCCTTACTTGTCTGAGTTCTGTGAGCGATGGCGCGTTAGGGAACGCTTTGGGGTACATCGCCGTCTTAGGCGGGCAGAACTCAGGTACGTGCACGAGGGGGTGGGGGACACCATGACCCGACTGTCCGCCCGTAGGAGGCACTTCGTGATCGCGGCGGGGGGAGTGCTGGCTCTCGCCGGAGTGATATCAGGTTCCGTCGCCGTCGCCACCGAAGGCCACGGCGGCCACCAGGGCGCCGCACGAGCCTCCCGGCTCCCGCCGCGCGCCGACAGCACACCACCCACCTCCGCCCCGCCCACCACGAGCGGGCCGGTCTCCGCCGACATCAGCCACGAGACCGAGCCGGGCGGCCGCACCGTGGCCCTCACCATCGACGACGGCCCCGACCCCAAGTGGACGCCGATGACCCTCGACCTGCTCAAACACGAGGGCGTCAAGGCCACCTTCTGCATGATCGGCCCCCAGGCCCGCGCCCACCCGGACCTCGTCAAGCGCGTCGTCGCCGAGGGCCACCGCCTGTGCGACCACTCCGTCGACCACAACACCGCGATGGACAAGCGCTCCGAGGACTACCAGAAGCAGCAGATCCTCGACGCCAAGAAGATGATCGAAGCCGCGGCCGGCGGCACCGCCGCCGTCCCCTACTACCGTGCCCCGGGCGGCGCCTTCACCCCGTACAGCCGCAAACTCGCCGCCGACAACGGCATGCGCCCCCTCGGCTGGGGCGTCGACACCCGCGACTGGCAGCGCCCCGGCGTCGACCGCATCGTCGAAACCGTCAAACGCGAACTCCCGGGCGGCCCCGTCATCCTCTTCCACGACGGCGGCGGAGACCGCAGCCAGAGCGTCGAGGCCCTCTCCCGCTGCATCACCTGGCTGAAGGCGGAAGGTTACGGCTTCGCCTTCCCGAAGGCCTGACGGGACGCGTGATCAGCCACGTTCCGCCGACGACAAGGAGGGCGAAGACGGCAAGACCCGCGCCGAGGGCGGTGATCAGCCACAACCGGTCGCGCAGCGGGATCGCACCGTTCAGCGTCACCTGCAGGGAACCCACCGCAAAGGCGATCGCGGCCGTGAACACGGCGACGAGTTCCACCGCCCGCACGGCCGACGATCGCGTCTGCTGCAACTCCGCCTCCACCCGCTCCCAGCGCAGCCGGTGCTCGGCCTCGCGCCCCTCCATCCGGCGCTGGAACTCCGCCTCCCGGCCGGCCCGCAGCCGGGCATCCAGCACGGTCGTACGCAACCCCAGGTACTGCTCCTGCAGCAGCCGGTGACTGCCACGGCTCCCGACGGCCGGCAGCAGGGCCAGCGCCCGATCGACGCTCTCCAGCGCCTCGTCGTACACACCGCACAAGTACTGGCCGTAGGCCAGCCGGAACCGGAAGAGGTGATCCGCGGCGTACTCCGCGACGGCCTCCTGCGCCCGCGAGCGCAGCAGCTCGCCCTGGCCGTCGAAGGGGGCGGCGGTGTGGATGCCGTTCAGGCACACGTCCACCACATGCCGGGTACGCCGCGCGCCCGCGCCCCACGCCTCGTCCAGCAGCCCGGTGGCGTACTCCGCCGTCAGCGCCCGGCTGCCGAACGCGGCGAACGCTCGCAGCGCCGTGAACAGCGGATCACTGCGGTGCGGACCGGCCGCCAGGGCCAGCAGGGACGACTCGAGGAACGTGTGGAGCTCGTCGAAGCAGAAGTTCGCGCGCAGTTTTCCCGCGTGGTACAGGGTGGCGAAGTGGGCGATGTCGCCGGGGGCGGTGTCCCGGGCCACGATCTCTCCCGTCGCCTCGGCGAGTTCGGCGGCCGATTCCACGGTGTCCCTGGTGATGAAGGCGTAGCCCAGGCTCCACTTCTCCAGCACCTCCGTGCGCACCCCGGCCGCCACATGGGCCCCCAGCCAGGCGGCACACGCCGCCGCGGTGCGCACACCCGGCACCCGCAGGAACCGCAGCCGCCAGTACCGGTCCGCACAGATCAGCCGGGCATCGGCCGCGAAGTCCGCCGACACCACGTCGAACGGCGGCTCCACCCCCGCCGCCACCAGCTCCTCCGCCGCCTCCTCGCACACCCGGTCCAGCTCCCGCGAGTCCCCGCCCCGCACCTCGTCCAGCCGCGCGGTCAACGACGCGGAATCCATCGCAACTCCCCCCAGTCCCTGAACGACAAAGCCCCGGACCCAGCGATGCTGGGTCCGGGGCTTCGGCACTTCCGTGGAAGTGCCCCCGGCAGGATTCGAACCTGCGCACACGGCTCCGGAGGCCGTTGCTCTATCCCCTGAGCTACGGGGGCGTGTCGTCCGCCTCGCGCTCTCGCGCCCGGCGACGGGTAGAACAGTACCAGCTCCGGGCGGGTGGGCTGCAACCGTGATCGAAAAGCGGGGGTGGTCGCCCGGGTGGGGTGGAAGTGCGCAAACGCCGGACGCGAGGAGGGGGGCGCGCCTACGCTCGGGGTGTGCCTGGCTTGTCCGGCCGGGTCCTTGTCGTCGACGACAACAAGGTCATCCGGCAGTTGATCAGGGTCAACCTCGAGCTGGAGGGGTTCGAGGTCGTGACCGCGGCCGATGGTGCCGAGTGCCTGGAGATCGTGCACCGGGTGCGTCCCGACGTGGTGACCCTGGATGTGGTGATGCCCCGGCTCGACGGGCTGCGCACGGCCGCGCTGCTGCGGGGCGACGTACGGACGCGGGACATACCGATTCTCGTCATCAGCGCCTGCACCCGGCCCGAGATGGACAGCGGGCGCTCGGCCGGGGTGGATGCGTTCCTGGCCAAGCCGTTCGAGCCCGCGGAGATGGTGCGGGTCGTGCGGCGGCTGGCGGGGTGGCACGGGGCGGTGGCGCCGGGGGATGTGGAGCCGGTCCGTCCCGCTGGGTGAAACCGGTTCGCGGAAGGGCACCCCCTCTCGCCTAGGCTTGGCCCCGTGACCCCCGCCGATCTTTCCCGCGCCGTGCTGGACAGCGTGCGTCGCGCCGTCGAGGCCGACGAGCTGGACGCGGTCGTGCCCGAGCGGGTCGCCGTGCGCGTGCCGCCGCGGCCGGGGTGCGGGGACTACGCGACCAACGTCGCCCTCCGTCTCGCCAAGGACAGCGGCCGGCCCGCCCTGCAGATCGCCGAAGTGCTGCGCCGCCGGCTCGCCGGGCACCCGGGGATCGCCCGCGTCGACGTCGCCGGGCCCGGTTTCCTCAACGTCACGCTCCACGGGGGCTCCGGGGCCGACATCGTGCGGGCCGCCTCGGCGACCGGCACCGCCGAGCCGCTGCCGCTCGCGCCGTCCGCCGCGCTCGTCGCGCGCCTGGGCGCCGACGCCGCCCGCTGGTCCCTGGTCAGCCCGCCCGGCCTGGACCGCGAGCTGCTGCTGGTGCAGCGCGAGGCCAACCCGCTCTTCCGCGTGCGGTACGCCCACTCCCGTACGTGCGCACTGACGCGGGGCGCCGGCCTGCTCGGGTTTGCCGGCGAGGCGGGGGAGACCGGTGATGCCGGTGCGCAGCCGTTGATCGGCGAGCTGGGGGAGCACCCCCGCATCACCGCCGCCCGCGACGCCGACCGGCTCGCCCGGCACCTGGAGCGGATCGCCGACGCCTTCCTGCGGTGGCAGGCCGAGTGCGACACGCTGCCCCGCGGTGAGGAGAAACCCTCGGCCGTCCACCGTGCCCGTCTGGCCCTCGCCCAGGCCACGGGGGCGGTGCTCGCCGACGGCCTGCACCAGCTCGGCATCTCCGCACCCGCACATCTCTGAGGGGACACACCACTCATGAGCCGTTCCGCACATCCCGCCGGGCCCCGTTACGCCGACGTCCTCCCCGAGGGCCACTACAGCCCGCCGCCCACCGACCTCAATGCGCTCGACGCCCGCGTGTGGTCCCGTACCGTCGCCCGGGACGCCGACGGCGTGATCACCGTGGCCGGGCTGCGGGTGACCGACCTGGCCGAGGAGTTCGGCACGCCCGCGTTCTTCCTCGACGAGGAGGACTTCCGCGCCCGCTGCCGCGCCTGGCGGGACGCCTTCGGCGACGAGGCCGACGTCTTCTACGCCGGCAAGGCCTTTCTCTCGCGCGCCATCGTGCGGTGGCTGTACGAAGAAGGGCTGAACCTCGACGTCTGCTCCGGTGGCGAGCTCCTGACCGCCCTCGAGGCCGGCATGCCCGCCGAGCGCATCGCCCTGCACGGCAACAACAAGTCCACCGAGGAGATCACCCGCGCCGTCGAGGCCGGCGTCGGGCGGATCGTCGTCGACTCCTTCCAGGAGCTGGCGCGCGTCGCGCACATCGCCGAGCGGGCGGGCAGGCGGCAGCGGGTGCAGATCCGGGTGACCGTCGGCGTGGAGGCGCACACCCACGAGTTCATCGCCACCGCCCACGAGGACCAGAAGTTCGGGCTGGCGCTGGCCGGCGGGCAGGCCGCCGAGGCCGTGCGGCGGGCGCTGAAGCTGGACGGGGTCGAGCTGGTGGGCATCCACTCCCACATCGGCTCGCAGATCTTCGACACCTCCGGCTTCGAGGTCGCCGCCCACCGCGTCGTCGGGCTGCTGAAGGAGATCCACGAGGAGCACGGCGTCCAGCTGCCCGAGATCGACCTCGGCGGTGGCCTGGGCATCGCGTACACCTCGGACGACGACCCGCGCGAGCCGCACGAGATCGCCACCGCCCTGCGGGCCATCGTCACCCGCGAGTGCGCGGCCGCGGGCCTGGCCGTGCCGCGGATCTCCGTGGAGCCGGGCCGCGCGGTGGTCGGCCCGACGGCCTTCACGCTGTACGAGGTCGGCACGGTCAAGGAGCTGCCGGGCCTGCGCACGTACGTGAGCGTCGACGGCGGCATGTCGGACAACATCCGTACGGCGCTGTACGACGCGGAGTACTCCGTCGCGCTGGCCTCCCGCACCTCCACCGCCGAACCGATGCTCACGCGTGTCGTCGGCAAGCACTGCGAGAGCGGCGACATCGTCGTCAAGGACGCCTTCCTGCCGGCCGACGTCGCGCCCGGCGACCTGCTGGCCGTGCCGGCCACGGGTGCCTACTGCCGCTCGATGGCCAGCAACTACAACCACGCACTGCGCCCGCCGGTCGTCGCCGTCCGCGACGGCGGGGCGCGGGTGATCGTCCGGCGCGAGACGGAGGAGGATCTCCTCCGTCTGGACGTCGGCTGAACCACATGGGCACGACCATGTGAACAAACGTCTCGGATACTGGACCGGAGCGGGAATCTCCCTTCCAGTGGGTGAGACTGGTAACCGCCTATTTGTAATGAGAAACGAGGTCGCATGATGCGTACGCGTCCGCTGAAAGTGGCGCTGCTGGGCTGTGGAGTGGTCGGCTCCGAGGTGACGCGCATCATGACGACGCACGCCGACGACCTCGCGCAGCGCGTCGGCGCCCCCGTGGAGCTCGCCGGCATCGCCGTCCGCCGCCCCGACCGGGTACGCGCGGGGGTGCCCGCCGAGCTCATCACCACCGATGCCACCGCCCTGGTCAAACGGGGCGACATCGACGTCGTGGTCGAGGTCATCGGCGGCATCGAGCCCGCCCGCACCCTGATCACCACGGCCTTCCGACACGGCGCGAGCGTCGTCTCCGCCAACAAGGCGCTGCTCGCCCAGGACGGCGCGGCCCTGCACGCCGCCGCCGAGCAGCAGGGTGTGGACCTGTACTACGAGGCCGCCGTGGCCGGCGCCATCCCGCTGATCCGGCCGCTGCGCGAGTCCATGGCCGGCGACAAGGTCAACCGCGTCCTCGGCATCGTCAACGGCACCACCAACTTCATCCTCGACCGGATGGACACCAGCGGCGCCGGCTACTCCGAGGCGCTCGACGAGGCCACCGCCCTCGGCTACGCCGAGGCCGACCCGACCGCCGACGTCGAGGGCTACGACGCGGCCGCCAAGGCGGCCATCCTGGCGGGCATCGCCTTCCACACCCGCGTCCGCCTCGACGACGTCCATCGCGAGGGAATGACCGAGGTCACCGCGGCGGACTTCGCATCCGCGAAGAAGATGGGCTGCACCATCAAGCTGCTGGCCATCTGCGAGCGCGCCGCCGACGGGCAGTCGGTCACCGCCCGGGTGCACCCGGCGATGATCCCGCTCAGCCACCCGCTGGCCTCCGTGCGCGAGGCGTACAACGCGGTGTTCGTCGAGGCCGAGGCGGCGGGACGGCTGATGTTCTACGGCCCCGGCGCGGGCGGCGCGCCCACGGCCTCCGCGGTCCTCGGCGACCTCGTCGCCGTCTGCCGCAACCGGCTCGCCGAGGCCACCGGCCCCGGCGAATCCGCCTACACCCGGCTCCCGGTGAGCCCGATGGGCGACGTCGTCACCCGCTACCACATCAGCCTCGACGTGGCCGACCGGCCCGGCGTCCTGGCGCAGGTCGCCACGGTCTTCGCCGAGCACGGCGTGTCCATCGACACCGTCCGTCAGCAGGGCAAGGACGGCGAGGCGTCCCTCGTCGTGGTCACGCACCGGGCCACGGACGCGGCCCTGTCGGCCACGGTGGAGGCCCTGCGCCGGCTGGACACCGTCCGCGGGGTGGCCAGCACCATGCGGGTCGAGGGCGAGTAAGGACCTGAAGGGGATTACGAAAGCAATGTCTGCCAACAACGGCCGCTCCGGCGGCGCCCCCGCCACCCGCCAGTGGCGCGGGATCATCGAGGAATACCGCGACCGGCTGCCGGTCACCGCCGACACGCCGGTGGTCACCCTGCGCGAGGGCGGTACGCCGCTGGTCCCGGCCCAGGTCCTCTCCGAGCGCACCGGCTGCGAGGTCCACCTCAAGGTCGAGGGCGCCAACCCCACCGGGTCCTTCAAGGACCGCGGCATGACCATGGCCATCACCCGGGCGAAGGAAGAGGGAGCGCGCGCCGTCATCTGCGCCTCCACGGGCAACACCTCCGCCTCGGCCGCGGCCTACGCGGTACGCGCCGGCATGGTCTGCGCCGTCCTGGTGCCCCAGGGCAAGATCGCCCTGGGCAAGATGGGCCAGGCCCTCGTCCACGGCGCGCGCATTCTGCAGGTCGACGGCAACTTCGACGACTGCCTGACGCTGGCCCGCGAACTCTCCGACAACTACCCCGTCGCGCTGGTCAATTCGGTCAATCCGGTGCGAATCGAGGGCCAGAAGACGGCCGCCTTCGAAATCGTCGACGCGCTCGGCGACGCGCCCGACATCCACGTGCTGCCGGTCGGCAACGCGGGCAACATCACGGCCTACTGGAAGGGCTACCGCGAGTACGCGGCGGACGGCATCGCCGCCCGCACCCCGCGGATGTGGGGCTACCAGGCGGCCGGTTCGGCGCCGATCGTGCGCGGCGAGCCGGTGAAGGAGCCGCACACCATCGCCACGGCCATCCGCATCGGCAACCCGGCGTCCTGGCAGTACGCGGAGGCCGCGCGGGACGAGTCGGGCGGGCTCATCGACGAGGTGACGGACCGGCAGATCCTGGCCGCCTACCGGCTGTTGGCCGCGCAGGAGGGCGTTTTCGTGGAGCCCGCCTCTGCGGCCAGCGTGGCGGGGCTGCTCAAGGCGGCCGAGGCCGGGCTCGTCGATCCGGGGCAGCGGATCGTGTGCACGGTGACGGGCAACGGGCTCAAGGATCCCGACTGGGCTGTTGCGGGTGCGCCGCAGCCGGTCACCATTCCGGTGTCCGCGGGTGCGGCTGCGGAGCGGCTCGGGCTGGCCTAGTCGCCCGGGTGCGGGCGGGTGGGCGGTTGTGCCCACCCGTTCCTCCCCCGGCTACCGCTGGGAGGTGCCCCCAGCGGAATGATTGCCCACAACCCGGCGGCGGGGTGCCGTCCCACAACCCGGTGGCGGAACGACTGCCCACAACCCGGCGGCAACCTGGGCAGATGCACAGGTAGCGGTGCGACACGCATCGTGCGCCTCCTGTGCGCCCTATGTCGTCACTGAACCTTCCTTCGATAGGCTGTGCTCACACCGCCCCGTCGCTGACCGTGCCGTCCCCACGCGGTATTGCCGTCGCGACCACTTGCGGATGTCGCAACGCACCAATTACGGCCACACCAAGGAGAGTCATCGAGCGATGGCCGGTCCCGCCTTCCGCGCCGCCGCCGTCCGAGTGCGCACCCCCGCCACCAGCGCCAATCTCGGTCCCGGCTTCGACGCCCTCGGCCTGTCCCTGGGTCTGTACGACGATGTCGTGGTCCGGGTGGCGGAATCGGGGCTGCACATCGACATCGCCGGCGAGGGTGCCGACACCCTCCCGCGCGACGAGGGGCACCTCCTCGTACGGTCCCTGCGCACCACGTTCGACCTGCTCGGCGGCCAGCCGCGCGGGCTGGAGATCGTCTGTGCCAACCGCATCCCGCACGGGCGGGGCATGGGTTCCTCCGCCGCGGCCATCTGCGCGGGCATCGTCGCGGCCCGCGCGGTGACCATAGGCGGGGCCGACAGGCTCGACGACACGGCGATGCTCGAGCTGGCCACGGAGCTGGAGGGCCACCCCGACAATGTCGCCGCATGCCTGTTCGGTGGCTTCACGGTCGCCTGGACGGAGGGCGGAGTGGCCCGTGCCGTGCGGATGGACCCGGCGGATTCCATCGTTCCGGTGGTCTTCGTCCCGTCGAGAGCCGTGCTCACCGAGACGGCCCGGGGGCTGCTGCCGCGCAGCGTCCCCCATGTGGACGCGGCCGCCAACGCGGGCCGCGCGGCACTGCTCGTCGAGGCCCTGACCAGGCGTCCCGAGCTGCTGCTGCCGGCCACGGAGGACCGGCTGCACCAGGAGTACCGCGCCCCGGCGATGCCGGAGAGCGTGGCCCTGGTCAACCGACTGCGGGGGGACGGCGTCCCCGCGGTCATCTCCGGTGCGGGCCCCACGGTGCTCGCGCTGGTCGAGGACGCTGCGGCCGACAAGGTCGCACGGCTGGCGGGCGAGGGATGGGCGGCCAACCGGCTGACCCTCGACGCCGGGGGGACGAGCGTGCTGCCGCTCGCCTGACCAGTGGCGCCCGGGGGACCGGGCCCACGAAAAACGCGGTTGCCGGTCTTTGAGAGGGGGAATGTTTGTGGGATCCGGTAGTGTTAACCTCAAGTCTGCACCCGAAGCCACTACGGCTTGGTGCTGTGTGTCCCGATCAGGGACCGCTTTTCTTCCGGGAGCCTCCCCAACTGCCTGAGCAGCCTGCCTGAGCAGTTTCGAGCACGCTCCGGAATCGGCGTGGGCGACATGAGTGAAGCGTTATGTCGTGCCCTTCCCTCATTCTTCACGCCGGCACCAATGAATTGATTCTTCCGCCGTAACACCGGCGGACCACCGCCCCGGCCGGTCCGCACATCAGGACCGCAGCCGGACAGCACAACCGGTCGCCGAGCCAAGACAGGCCGACGCCCGCTCCAGGGAAGGACCCCTTCGTGAGCGACACCACCGATCTGATGGGCGTGAACGCCGCAGGCACTTCTGACAGTGCTGTCGGCAATGCCTCCGCGCCCGCCACGGACGCTCCCGCCGCGCCTGCCACCGGTGCTGCCACCGCCCCCAAGCGGCGCCGCTCGGGCACGGGCCTCGACGCCATGGTTCTGGCCGAGCTCCAGCAGCTCGCCTCCAGCCTCGGCATCAGGGGCACCGCGCGGATGCGCAAAGGCCAGCTGATCGAGGTCATCAAGGAGAAGCAGGCCGGCGCCTCCGCCGCGCCCGCCAAGTCGGAGGCCGCCGACGCGGCCGCCGAGACCAAGCCCAAGCGCCGTACGACCTCCCGGGCCCGTACGGGCGAGGCCGCGGCCGACAAGCCCGCCGAGAAGGCTGCCCAGCAGCAGATCGAGATCCCGGGCCAGCCCGCCGGGGACGAGGCCCCGGCCGGCGAGCGCCGCCGCCGGCGCGCCACCGCGCCCGCCGGCAGCCCCGACGGCGCCACCGCCGCCGCGGAGGCCCCCCGCACCGAGGCCCGTACGGAGGTGCGCACCGAGGAGCGTGCCGAGGCCAAGGCCGAGGCCGCCGTCGAGACGGCCGAGGGCAAGGGCGCCAAGGGCGAGCGCCAGGACCGCGGCGAGCGCGGTCAGAAGGGCGACCGCCGGGAGCGTCAGCGCGACCGCCGCGGCCGTGACGGCGACGCCGGTCAGCAGCAGGGCGGCGGCGCCCGCCAGCAGCAGCGCGACGGCGGCCGCCAGGGCGGCCCCGCGCAGGACGAGGACGACTTCGAGGGCGGCCGTCGCGGCCGTCGCGGCCGCTACCGCGACCGTCGTGGCCGTCGTGGCCGTGACGACTTCGCGGGCGAGCCGCAGCTGGCCGAGGACGACGTCCTGATCCCCGTCGCGGGCATCCTCGACATCCTCGACAACTACGCCTTCATCCGTACCTCCGGCTACCTGCCGGGTCCGAACGACGTCTACGTCTCCCTCGCCCAGGTCCGCAAGAACGGCCTGCGCAAGGGCGACCACGTCACCGGTGCGGTGCGTCAGCCCAAGGACGGCGAGCGGCGCGAGAAGTTCAACGCGCTGGTCCGCCTGGACTCGGTCAACGGCATGGCGCCGGAGACCGGCCGCGGCCGTCCGGAGTTCGGCAAGCTCACCCCGCTCTACCCGCAGGAGCGCCTGCGTCTGGAGACGGACCCGGGCGTGCTGACGACGCGCATCATCGACCTGGTCGCGCCCATCGGCAAGGGCCAGCGCGGTCTGATCGTGGCCCCGCCGAAGACCGGCAAGACCATGATCATGCAGGCGATCGCCAACGCGATCACCACCAACAACCCCGAGTGCCACCTGATGGTCGTCCTGGTCGACGAGCGTCCGGAAGAGGTCACCGACATGCAGCGGTCGGTCAAGGGCGAGGTCATCTCCTCGACCTTCGACCGCCCGGCCGAGGACCACACCACGGTCGCCGAGCTGGCCATCGAGCGCGCCAAGCGCCTGGTGGAGCTGGGTCACGACGTGGTCGTCCTGCTGGACTCGATCACCCGTCTGGGCCGCGCCTACAACCTGGCCGCCCCGGCCTCGGGCCGCATCCTGTCCGGTGGTGTCGACTCCACCGCCCTCTACCCGCCGAAGAAGTTCTTCGGTGCGGCGCGCAACATCGAGGACGGCGGCTCGCTGACCATCCTGGCCACCGCGCTGGTCGAGACCGGCTCGCGCATGGACGAGGTGATCTTCGAGGAGTTCAAGGGCACCGGCAACATGGAGCTCAAGCTCGACCGGAAGCTCGCCGACAAGCGCATCTTCCCGGCCGTGGACGTGGACCCCTCCGGCACCCGCAAGGAGGAGATCCTCCTCGGCGGCGAGGAGCTGGCCATCGTCTGGAAGCTCCGCCGGGTGCTGCACGCCCTGGACTCGCAGCAGGCCATCGAGCTGCTTCTCGACAAGATGAAGCAGACGAAGTCCAACGCCGAGTTCCTGATGCAGATCGCCAAGAACACGCCCAACCCGGGCAACGGCAACGACTGACGCCTCGCGCGGCAGTAACCGGAACCTCCTCGTCAGTGCTGACGGGGAGGTTCCGTCGTTCCGGGGGCCGACGGCGGTGCATCTGCGCGGCGTCGTGATCTTCCTGTGACATTTTGAGACATCCGCCACAGGCGCGAAAGCGTCACCGCACCCCGAAACACCTCGGCCACATGGCCTAAACCGCAGGTAGGAGCCGTAGAACAGGCAAAACGGGCGCTGGCCGGGCCGATCTTTTCTTAGCTTCTCCTCAGACACCGCTGTGCAACCCTGGCGCATACTTCCCCGTCAACCAGCAGGGGGCAGCCGAAGACCAGCGGAGGACTGAGAGCGCATGGCCGACGAGACCACGGGTAGGCGGGCCGGATCGCATCGCCGGCGCGCCGGCGGGAAGCGCGGCCGTCGTCGTAAGCCTCCGGTGCGCCGCAAGGGCAGGCGAATAGCCCTCTGGAGCGCCGGCGCGCTGCTCCTGCTGGGCGGTACGGGCGCGGGGCTGCTGTACATGAAGCTCAACGGCAACCTCAGCAGCGTCGACATCAACGCCGCCCTGGGCAAGAACCGGCCGGACAACGTCGACAACGGCTCGATGGACATCCTCGTCCTCGGCTCCGACTCCCGCGCCGGCGCCAACGGCAAGTACGGCCGCGACGAGGGCAGCTCCCGCTCCGACACCGCGATGATCGTCCACGTCTACGCGGGTCACAAGCAGGCCAGCGTGGTCTCCATCCCGCGCGACACGATCGTCTCCCGCCCCGAGTGCACCACCCAGAGCGGCAAGACGGTCCCCGCGGTCAAGCGGGAGCAGTTCAACGAGGCGTACTCCATCGGCGGCGCGGTCTGCGCGGTCAAGACCGTCGAGGCCATGACCAACATCCGCATGGACCACTACCTGGAGGTCGACTTCGCCGGCTTCCAGAACCTGATCGACAAGCTGGGCGGCGTCGAGGTCACCACGACCAAGCCCATCAACGACCGGTGGAGCCACCTGAAGCTGGACGCGGGCACCCACACCCTCACCGGCGAGCAGGCCCTGGGCCTGGTGCGCACCCGGCACGGCGTGGGCGACGGCAGCGACCTGGGCCGCATCAAGCTGCAGCAGGCCTTCATCAAGGCGCTGATCAACCAGGTCAAGCACGTGGGCCTGTTCACCAACCCCACCAAGCTCTACGGGATCGCCGACACCGCCACCAAGGCGCTGACCACCGACAAGGACCTCGCCTCGGTGGACAAGCTCTACGGCTTCGCCAACGGTCTGAAGGGCATCGGTCCCGACCAGATGCGCATGGTGACGCTGCCGGTCGGCCCCGACCCCCGCGACCAGGACCGCGTCGTGCCGCTGGAGGAGCCCACCGCCCAGCTGTGGCAGGCGCTGCGGGCCGACCAGCCGGTCCCCGACAGCGTGCTGAAGGTCGGCGACGGGGCAAAGACGCAGGCCGACGGCGTGGTGAAGTAGCCCGGCGGGGGCCCGGGAATACCGGGCCGCCGACCCCCGTTTTGGGGGATACGGCCAGTACTGGCAGACTGGTACGTCGGCCCCGGTTCACGCACGGCAATCCCGCCCTGCGACCCGGTGCCCTCCCGAACCTAGGAGAACCCTTGAAGCGCGACATCCACCCGGAGTACGTGGAGACCCAGGTCAGCTGCACCTGTGGCGCCTCCTTCACCACCCGTAGCACGATCGAGGCCGGCACCATCCGTGCCGAGGTCTGCTCCGAGTGCCACCCGTTCTACACGGGCAAGCAGAAGATCCTCGACACCGGTGGCCGTGTGGCGCGGTTCGAGGCCCGCTTCGGCAAGAACGCCGGGTCCGCCAAGAAGTAGCGGCCCGCTGGCGCCGGTCCTCGTCCCGCCCCTCCGTGGGTGGGGTGGACCGGCGCTTTGTCGTCGTCCGGCAGGCCCCCCTCCCGCACGCCCGCGGGCCCCTTACCTCCGCTTGAAGGAAACCTGATGTTCGAGGCTGTCGAGGACCTCATCGGCGAGCACGCCGACCTCGAGAAGCGGCTCGCCGACCCCGCCGTGCACGCGGACCAGGCCAATGCCCGCAAGCTCAACAAGCGCTACGCCGAGCTGACCCCGATCGTCGCCACCTACCGCTCCTGGAAGCAGGTCGGGGACGACATCGACACCGCGCGCGAGCTCGCCGCCGAGGACCCGGACTTCGCGGCCGAGGTGAAGGAGCTGGAGAAGCGGCGCGAGGAGCTCACCGAGAAGATGCGCCTGCTGCTGGTCCCCCGCGACCCCAGCGACGACAAGGACGTCATCCTGGAGATCAAGGCCGGCGCCGGTGGCGACGAGTCCGCGCTCTTCGCCGGCGACCTGCTGCGCATGTACCTGCGCTACGCCGAGCGCGTCGGCTGGAAGACCGAGATCATCGACGCCACCGAGTCCGAGCTGGGCGGCTACAAGGACGTCCAGGTCGCGGTGAAGACCAAGGGCGGCAACGGCGCCACCGAGCCCGGCCAGGGCGTGTGGGCCCGGCTGAAGTACGAGGGCGGTGTGCACCGCGTCCAGCGCGTGCCCGCCACCGAGTCGCAGGGCCGCATCCACACCTCCGCCGCCGGCGTCCTCGTCACGCCCGAGGCCGAGGAGGTCGACGTCGAGATCAACATGAACGACCTGCGGATCGACGTCTACCGCTCCTCCGGCCCCGGCGGCCAGTCGGTCAACACCACCGACTCCGCGGTGCGCATCACCCACCTGCCCACCGGTGTGGTCGCCTCCTGCCAGAACGAGAAGAGCCAGCTGCAGAACAAGGAGCAGGCCATGCGCATCCTGCGCTCCCGCCTGCTGGCCGCGGCCCAGGAGAAGGCCGAGGCGGAGGCCGCGGACGCCCGGCGCAGCCAGGTCCGCACCGTCGACCGCTCGGAGAAGATCCGGACCTACAACTTCCCGGAGAACCGCATTTCCGACCACCGTGTCGGGTTCAAGGCGTACAACTTGGACCAGGTGCTCGACGGTGAGCTGGACGCGGTCATCCAGGCGTGCGTCGACGCCGACGCGGCGGCCAAGCTCGCCTCGGCCCAGTAGCCGTACGAGAAGCGACCCGGATCAGGAGGAAGGCCCAGTGAACCTGCTGCTCGCCGAGGTGGCGCAGGCCACCCAGCGGCTGGCCGACGCCGGCGTGCCCTCCCCGCGCTTCGACGCGGAGGAGCTCGCCGCCTTCGTGCACGGCGTCAAACGGGGTGAGCTGCACAACGTCGCCGACGCCGACTTCGACGCCCGCTACTGGGAGGCCGTCGCGCGCCGCGAGGCCCGCGAGCCGCTGCAGCACATCACCGGGCGCGCCTTCTTCCGGTACCTGGAGCTGCAGGTCGGCCCCGGCGTCTTCGTGCCCCGGCCGGAGACCGAGTCGGTCGTCGGCTGGGCCATAGACGCCGTGCGCGCCATGGACGTGGTCGAGCCCCTGATCGTCGACCTGTGCACCGGGTCGGGCGCCATCGCGCTCGCCCTCGCCCAGGAGGTGCCCCGCTCCCGGGTGCACGCCGTCGAGCTGGACGAGACCGCGCTCGGCTGGGCCCGCCGCAACACCGAGGGCTCCCGGGTGCACCTGCACCACGGCAACGCGCTGACCGCCCTGCCCGAGCTGGACGGCCAGGTCGACCTGGTGATCTCCAACCCGCCGTACATCCCGCTCACCGAGTGGGAGTACGTCGCCCCCGAGGCCCGCGACCACGACCCGGAGCTCGCCCTGTTCTCCGGCGAGGACGGCCTGGACACCATCCGCGGCCTGGAGCGCACCGCGCACCGGCTGCTGCGTCCCGGCGGCATCGTCGTCGTCGAACACGCCGACACCCAGGGCGGTCAGGTGCCGTGGATCTTCGCCGAGGAGCGGGGCTGGGCCGACGCCGCCGACCACCCCGACCTCAACAATCGCCCGCGCTTCGCCACGGCCCGCAAGGCGACGCCGTGACGCCCTCCGGCGCACCCGGGCGACCCCACCCCCACCCTTCCGTCCCTTCCGTACGAGGAGGCCAGTGACATGGCACGGCGATACGACTGCAGCGACGCGACCGACCGCAGGACCGGTCTGCGCGAGGCGGCCGCCGCGGTCCGCCGCGGCGAGCTGGTCGTGCTGCCCACCGACACCGTCTACGGCATCGGTGCGGACGCCTTCAGCCGCGAGGCCGTCGGCGACCTCCTGCAGGCCAAGGGCCGGGGCCGGGGCATGCCCTCGCCCGTCCTCGTCGGCTCGCCCAACACCCTGCACGGGCTCGTCACCGACTTCTCCGAGCAGGCCTGGGAGCTCGTCGACGCCTTCTGGCCCGGTGCGCTCACCCTCGTCGCCAAGCACCAGCCGTCGCTGACCTGGGACCTGGGCGAGACCCGCGGCACGGTGGCCGTGCGCATGCCGCTGCACCCCGTCGCCATCGAGCTGCTGACCGAGTTCGGGCCCATGGCCGTCTCCAGCGCCAACCTCACCGGCCACCCCGCCCCGCAGACCTGCGACGCCGCGCAGGAGATGCTCGGCGACTCCGTCTCCGTCTACCTCGACGGCGGCGCCACCCCCGCCGACGTGCCGTCCTCCATCGTGGACGTCACCGGCAAGGTGCCCGTCCTGCTGCGCGCCGGCGCCGTCAGCGCCGAGCAGCTGCGCGAGGTGGTACCCGACCTCGAGGTGGCCAATTGATCGCCCCGCAGGGGCGTGGCATAGCGGAGCCGGAGACATCCGCCGACATCTTCCGCATCCTCCACGTCAGCACCGGCAACGTGTGCCGCTCGCCGATCACCGAGCGGCTGACCCGGCACGCCCTCACGCACCGCCTCGGCGACCCGTTCGCCGGGGGCCTGGTGGTGGAGAGCGCCGGCACCTGGGGCCACGAAGGCGCCCCCATGGAGGCGCACGCCGCGACGGTCCTCGCCGACTTCGGCGCCGACCCGCACGGCTTCACCGGCCGGGAGCTGCTGGACGAGCACGTCATCCGCGCCGACCTGGTCCTGACCGCCACCCGAGACCACCGCGCCCAGGTCATCTCCATGGGCCACTCGGCGGGGCTGCGCACCTTCACGCTCAAGGAGTTCACCCGGCTGGTGCGGGCCATAGACCCCGCGACCCTGCCCGACCCGCGGCAGGCCGGCGGGGTGGTCGAGCGCGCCCGCGCCCTGGTGCAGGCCGCCGCCGCGCTGCGCGGCTGGCTGCTGGCGCCGAGCGCGGAGGCGGACGAGGTGCACGACCCCTACGGCGCCCCGATCACCTTCTTCCGCTCCATCGGCGACGAGATCAACCAGGCGCTGGACCCGGTCGTCACCGCGCTCACGGGGGTCTCCGGCCGGCCCTAGCCGCGACCTTCCGGGCATATGGCACTTTGCGGGCCTACATTGGGAGGACAGGCCCTTCCGGGACCGCCCGCCCATCGCACCGCACAGCCGGGAGCCAGCGATGCCCGTGCCCACCACCCCCGCACCCGTCGGCAGCACCGGGCCCCTGGCCGCCGCACAGGACCTGCCGCGCCCCTCCTGGGACGGCGGCTTCACCGCCCTGACCCGGCAGGACCCCGAGATCGCCGGACTGCTCCTGGCCGAGGCCGAGCGCCAGGCCACCGGGCTGCAGCTCATCGCCGCCGAGAACTTCACCTCGCCCGCCGTCCTGGCCGCCCTCGGCTCGCCGCTCACCAACAAGTACGCCGAGGGCTACCCCGGCGCCCGCCACCACGGCGGCTGCGAGCTCGTCGACCTCGCCGAGGGCCTGGCCGTCGAGCGCGCCCGGCACCTGTTCGGCGCCGCGCACGCCAACGTCCAGCCGCACTCCGGCACCGCCGCCGTCCTCGCCGCCTACGCCGCGCTGCTGACCCCCGGCGACACGGTGCTGGCCATGGGCCTGCAGCAGGGCGGGCACCTCACCCACGGCTCCCCGGTGAACTTCTCCGGTCGCTGGTACGACTTCGTCGGCTACGGCGTCGACGAGGCCACCGGCCTGCTCGACTACGACCGGGTGCACGACCTGGCCCGCACCCACCGGCCGCGGGCGATCGTGTGCGGCTCGACCTCCTACCCGCGCCACCCCGACTACGCGGCCTTCCGCCGCATCGCCGACGAGGTGGGCGCCCACCTGATCGTGGACGCCGCCCACCCCATGGGCCTGGTCGCCGGGGGAGCGGCGCCGAACCCCGTGCCGTACGCCGACGTGGTCTGCGCCACCACGCACAAGGTGCTGCGCGGCCCGCGCGGCGGCCTGCTGCTGTGCGGCCCCGAGCTCGCCCAGCGCGTGGACCGCGCCCTGTTCCCCTTCACCCAGGGCGGCGCCCAGATGCACACGGTCGCCGCCAAGGCCGTCGCCCTCGCCGAGGCGGCGACCCCCGCCTTCGGCGCGTACGCCCACCAGGTCGTGGCCAACGCCCGCCGGCTCGCGGCCACCCTGGCCGCCGAGGGCGTCCCCGTGGTCACCGGGGGCACCGACACCCACCTGGTGGTCGCCGACGTCTCCACGCTCGCCCTGGACGCCGCCACGGCCCGCCGCAGGCTGACGGCGGCCGCCATGGTGCTGGACGTCTGCGGGCTGCCCCGCGGCAGCGCGCGCGGCCTGCGCATGGGCACCGCGGCCGTCACCACGCAGGGGATGGGCGAGAGCGAGATGGAACTCGTCGGCACCCTGCTCGCGAAGGTGCTGCGCGGGGAGATGCTGGAGGCCGACGCCCGCGCCGAGGTGGCGGATCTGGCCGGAAGGTTCCCCCCGTATCGCTCCCAGATGTGATCATTTGGAACCCCGTCGGGGCGGTGGGCGTCTTGGTGGGCATTCACGGTTCCGGGGCGGACGCGAATATGGTGTGAGGCTGTGATGTCCAGCGCTATCCCTGGGGCAGCCCGTGCGTGAATACCTGCTGACGTTGTGCGTCACCGCGGCGGTCACCTACCTGCTGACGGGCCCGGTGCGGAAGTTCGCGATCGTGGCGGGCGCCATGCCCGAGATCCGCGCGCGCGACGTGCACCGGGAACCGACGCCGCGGCTCGGCGGTATCGCGATGTTCGGCGGGTTGTGCGCGGGTCTGCTGGTCGCCGCGCACCTGTCCAACCTCAAGTCCGTCTTCGAGCTGTCCAACGAGCCCAGAGCCCTGTTGTCGGGCGCGGGCCTGATCTGGATCCTCGGCGTGCTCGACGACAAGTGGGGCGTGGACGCCCTGGTCAAGCTGGGCGGCCAGATGATCGCCGCCGGCGTGATGGTGCTGCAGGGTCTGACGATCCTGTTCATCCCCGTGCCCGGCGTCGGCACGGTCTCGCTGACCCCCATGCAGGGCACGCTGCTCACGGTCGCCCTCGTCGTGATCACCATCAACGCGGTGAACTTCGTCGACGGCCTGGACGGCCTGGCGGCCGGCATGGTGTGCATCGCCGCCGCCGCGTTCTTCATGTACGCCTACCGCATGTGGTACGGCCACGGGCTGGAGTCCGCCGCCCCCGGCACGCTGATCGCCGCCGTGCTCATGGGCATGTGCCTGGGCTTCCTGCCGCACAACATGCACCCCGCGCGCATCTTCATGGGCGACTCCGGCTCGATGCTCATCGGCCTGGTCATGGCCGCGGGAGCCATCTCCATCACCGGCCAGGTCGACCCCGACGCCCTCAAGCTGTGGGCGGGCTCCGAGCGGGCGGCCGTGCAGGCGATGGTCCCGGTCTACATCCCGCTGCTGCTGCCGCTGACCGTCATCGCGGTGCCGGTCGCCGACCTGCTGCTGGCCATCGTGCGGCGCACATGGAAGGGCCAGTCGCCGTTCGCCGCGGACCGCGGCCACCTGCACCACCGGCTGCTGGAGATCGGCCACTCCCACAGCCGGGCCGTGTGGATCATGTACTTCTGGTCGGCGCTGATCGGCTTCGGCACGGTGGCCTACTCGGTGAACTCCGCCAGTGTCTGGATCCTGCTGGTCATCGTCGCGCTCAGCGCCGTGGGCCTGGTGCTGCTGCTGATGCCGCGCTTCACGCCGCGCGCCCCGCTGTGGGCCCAGCGCTTCGTCCCGCCGCGCTACCGCCGCCGTGTGCCCGCGGCGCCGGCCCCCGCCGCCCGCAGCGGCGAGGGGGAGGAACGCGAGCCGGTGCCCGCGGGGCTGCACGGGGCCACCGCGGTCGGCGACCGCTCCCGCTTCGCACATGCACGCGGGGGCAAGAACTGAAGGACGCCGAATACGCCGAAGGCACCGATCGGCGTCCTCTAGCAGACGAAATGCGGCTCCGTCAGCCCTGTGACCAGCGCATTGACCCCTGCGTGTGACATGCGGCACACGATGTAGGTAAAGACCTCATCAAATAGTTTGTGATACCGTTCACGAAACCCTTGGTAGAGCCGAAGGACCGTAGTGCGGCGGCCCTTCGCTGCGAGGTGCCACCTCATTCCCGGGGATACGCTCAGTCACGACGAATCGTTGCTTCCGACCTTCGCCGGAGAAACCCTTCATGCAGTCCAACGACGCCCGAACACTTCTGCAGTGCGCCGTTCCGACCGCCCTCACCGGTGTGGTGGCCGTCGTCGTCGGCTTCGTGCTCGCCGGCGCCAAGGGTGGCATCGGTGCGACCGTGGGAGTCGCCCTCACCGGCGCGGTCATGGCCTCCGGCCTGGTCATCCTGCAGCGCACCGCCAGGAATCTGCCGCACCTTTTCCAGGCCATGGGGCTGCTGCTCTACATGACCCAGATGCTGCTGGTGGCCGTCTTTCTGATGGTGTTCAAGGACACCACGCTCTTCGACACCAAGGTTTTCGCCTTCACGCTGCTCGCCGCGACCCTCGTGTGGATCGGGGCGCAGGCGCGCGCGTACATGAAGGCCAAGATCCTTTATGTGGAGACGTCCCGCGAGACCGAGAAGACCTCGCCCGCCGGTTCTCCGTCATGAGCGGTAGGCCCGGGATAAAGGCTCGCGTGCTCACCTGCTATCGTCCGATGCCATCTGAGGTGCAGCGGACGCAGGCAGCCGAAACCCCGAGTCCCGCGGGGCAGAGCCGGCAGCCCGTGCAGCTGACGCCTGCGATGCATCTCGGCCCCACCCGGCCGATCTGCCGCACCCCCATTCGTAAGACCAGTCCAGTGCCGTTCCGTGGCTGCACGCCGCGCCGACACAACGAGGTTGCCGTACCTATGCGCCACGCTGAAGGAGCTCGCGGTGAGTGCTGACCAGACGCTGCTCGCCTTCGAGACCGATTGCCACATCTTCAACGGGTGCGGCTTCCCGGCCCCAGGGCTCCACTCGTTCGTCTTCGAGCCGCTCTTCACGATCGGCGGTTACGAGTTCAACAAGCCGATGCTGCTGGCCATCCTGGGCTCGCTCATCATCGTGGGGTTCTTCTGGGCAGCATTCGGCAGGGCCAAGGTGGTCCCGGGCAAGCTGCAGATGGTCGGTGAGGCCGGCTACGACTTCGTGCGCCGCGGCATCGTCTACGAGGCGCTCGGCAAGAAGCACGGCGAGAAGTACGTGCCGTTCATGGTCTCGCTGTTCTTCTTCGTCTGGATGATGAACGTCTGGTCGATCATCCCGGTGGCTTCGTTCCCGGTGACGTCGATCATCGCCTACCCCGCCGGTCTGGCCCTGGTCGTCTACGTCATGTGGGTCTTCCTGACCTTCAAGAAGCACGGCTTCGTGGGCGGCTGGAAGAACATCACCGGCTACGACAAGGAGCTGGGCGCCGTCCTGCCGCTGATCGTGGCGATCGAGGCCCTGTCGAACCTGATCATCCGGCCCTTCACCCACGCGGTCCGGCTCTTCGCCAACATGTTCGCCGGCCACCTGCTGATCGTGATGTTCACCATCGCCAGCTGGTACCTGCTGAACGGCATCGGCATCGCCTATGCGGGTGCGTCATTCCTGATGACGATCGCCATGACCGCCTTCGAGCTCTTCATCCAGGCCGTCCAGGCGTACATCTTCGTCCTCCTGGCCACCAGCTACATCCAGGGCGCGCTCTCCGAGCACCACTGAGCCCCCGCCTCGTCCCAGCCCCAACAGACGTCCGGTGGCCAACCCCCACCGGTCCGTGAAAGAGAAGGAAGTAACGGCATGTCCGCTGCTCTCGAAATGGTCAACCTCGCCTCCAAGGACGCCTTCACCGGCAGCGCCAGCGCCATCGGCTACGGCCTGGCCGCCATCGGCCCGGGCGTCGGCGTCGGCATCATCTTCGGCAACGGCACCCAGGCCCTGGCCCGTCAGCCCGAGGCGGCCGGCCTGATCCGCACCAACCAGATCATGGGCTTCGCCTTCTGTGAGGCGCTCGCCCTGATCGGCATCGTCATGGGCTTCGTGTTCCAGTAAACCGATCCCAGCGACAACCCCTTTTCGACGAAAGGCACTGATGTGTACGCCCTGACGCACCTGGCGTCCGAGGAGATGGAGAACCCTCTCCTCCCGCCGATGCCAGAGCTCATCATCGGCCTGATCGCCTTCCTCATCGTCTTCGGGTTCCTCGGCAAGAAGCTCCTCCCGAACATCAACAAGGTTCTGGAGGAGCGCCGGGCGGCCATCGAGGGCGGCATGGAGAAGGCCGAGGCCGCGCAGGCCGAGGCTCAGCAGGTTCTCGAGGACTACCGGGCCCAGCTCGCCGACGCCCGCCACGAGGCTGCGCGTCTGCGCCAGGAGGCGCAGGAGCAGGGCGTCGCGCTGATCGCCGAGATGCGGCTCGAGGGCCAGCGGCAGCGTGAGGAGATCATCGCCGCCGGTCACGCCCAGATCGAGGCCGACCGCAAGGCCGCCGCGGCCACGCTGCGCCAGGACGTCGGCCAGCTGGCCATCGACCTGGCCGGCCGGATCGTCGGCGAGTCCCTGACGGACGCCGAGCGCCAGAGCCGGACCATCGACCGCTTCCTCGACGCGCTCGAGGCCAAGGCGAGCGACGAGACGAAGGCCGAGGCCAAGCGATGAGCCTTGCGAGCCGGGAGGCCCTGGCCTCCGCACGGGAGCGCCTCGACGCGCTGGCGGACAACACGGCCGTGGACGCCGCGAAGCTCGCCGAGGAGCTGGCCGCAGTGACCGCGCTGCTCGACCGCGAGGTCTCGCTGCGCCGGGTCCTGACCGACCCGGCGCAGTCCGGCGAGGCCAAGGCGGAGCTGGCGCGCCGGCTGCTGGGCGGCCAGGTGGGCGACGAGTCCGTCGAACTGGTCGGCGGCATGGTCCGTTCCCGCTGGTCGCGCTCGCGCGACCTGGTGGACGCGATCGAGGAGCTGGCCTCCGGCGCCGACCTGATCGCCGCCGAGCGGGCCGGTGACCTGGACGACGTCGAGGACGAGGTGTTCCGCTTCGGCCGCATCGTCGCGTCGAACCCGGAGCTGCGCGCCGCGCTGGCCGACAAGGTCGCGGACCGCCGCGCCAAGGCCGAGCTGGTCCGCGAGCTGCTGGGGGGCCGGGCCAACCCGGTCACCGAGCGCCTCGTGCTCCGGCTGGTGACCGCGCCGCGTGGACGTAGCCTGGACGGTGGGCTGAACGCCCTCTCCAAGCTGGCTGCCGACCGCCGCAACCGCATGGTCGCGGAGGTCACCTCCGCGGTGCCGCTCAGCGACCAGCAGAAGCAGCGCCTCGGCGAGGCGCTCGCCACGCTGTACGGGCGACGCGTCCACCTCAACCTGGACGTCGACCCCGAGATCATCGGTGGCATCCAGGTGCGGATCGGCGACGAGGTCGTCAACGGCACGATCGCGGACCGGCTCGCCGAGGCGAGCCGCCGGATGGCCGGCTGACCAGCCACCAACTCAAGAGCATGTACTGACGGCCCGGGTTGGGCCGACGGTGTCCTCTGGGGGACAGTCCCCAGACCCCCAGAATTACTTCGGGCCCAACAAGGAGAGCAGGGAACCCAGATGGCGGAGCTCACGATCCGGCCGGAGGAGATCCGGGACGCACTGGAGAACTTTGTCCAGGCGTACAAGCCGGACGCGGCCTCGCGCGAGGAGGTCGGTACGGTCAGCGTTGCCGGCGACGGCATCGCGAAGGTCGAGGGCCTTCCCTCGGCCATGGCGAACGAGCTGCTGCGGTTCGAGGACGGCACCCTCGGTCTCGCCCTCAACCTCGAGGAGCGCGAGATCGGTGCGGTCGTCCTCGGCGAGTTCAGCGGCATCGAGGAGGGCCAGCCGGTGCAGCGCACCGGTGAGGTGCTCTCCGTCGCGGTGGGCGAGGGCTACCTCGGCCGCGTCGTCGACCCGCTGGGCAACCCGATCGACGGCCTCGGCGAGATCGCGACCGAGGGCCGCCGCGCCCTCGAACTGCAGGCCCCCGGCGTCATGGTCCGCAAGTCGGTCCACGAGCCGATGGAGACCGGCTACAAGGCCGTCGACGCCATGACCCCGGTCGGCCGTGGCCAGCGTCAGCTGATCATCGGTGACCGTCAGACCGGCAAGACCGCGCTCGCGATCGACACGATCATCAACCAGCGCGACAACTGGCGCACCGGCGACCCGAAGAAGCAGGTCCGCTGCATCTACGTCGCCATCGGCCAGAAGGGCTCCACCATCGCCGGCGTGCGCCGCGCGCTGGAGGAGAACGGCGCCCTGGAGTACACGACGATCGTCGCCGCTCCCGCGTCCGACCCGGCCGGCTTCAAGTACCTCGCCCCCTACACCGGCTCGGCCATCGGCCAGCACTGGATGTACCAGGGCAAGCACGTCCTGATCGTCTTCGACGACCTGTCGAAGCAGGCCGACGCCTACCGCGCCGTCTCCCTGCTGCTGCGCCGCCCGCCGGGCCGCGAGGCCTACCCGGGTGACGTCTTCTACCTGCACTCGCGTCTGCTGGAGCGCTGCGCCAAGCTCTCCGACGACATGGGCGCCGGTTCGATGACGGGTCTGCCGATCGTCGAGACCAAGGCCAACGACGTCTCGGCGTTCATCCCGACCAACGTCATCTCCATCACCGACGGCCAGTGCTTCCTGGAGTCCGACCTGTTCAACGCCGGCCAGCGCCCGGCCCTGAACGTCGGTATCTCGGTCTCCCGTGTCGGTGGCTCGGCCCAGCACAAGGCCATGAAGCAGGTCTCCGGCCGCCTCCGCGTGGACCTGGCCCAGTACCGCGAGCTGGAGGCGTTCGCCGCCTTCGGTTCCGACCTGGACGCCGCGTCGAAGGCCGCCCTGGAGCGCGGCAAGCGCATGGTGGAGCTGCTCAAGCAGTCCCAGTACGCCCCGTACTCCACCGAGGACCAGGTCGTCTCGATCTGGGCCGGCACCACGGGCAAGATGGACGACGTCCCGGTCGAGGACATCCGTCGCTTCGAGCGCGAGCTGCTGGACTACCTGCGTCGCGAGCACGGCGGTCTGATGACCTCCATCCGCGAGGGCGGCAAGATGTCCGACGACACGCTGCAGGCCGTGGGCGACGCGATCGCGGCGTTCAAGCAGCAGTTCGAGACCTCGGACGGCAAGCTGCTGGGCGAGGGCTGAGCATATGGGTGCCCAGCTCCGGGTCTACAAGAGGCGGATCAAGTCCGTCTCCGCGACCAAGAAGATCACCAAGGCGATGGAGATGATCGCCGCCTCGCGCATCGTCAAGGCGCAGCGCCAGGTGGCGGCCTCCACTCCGTACGCCAGTGAGCTCACCCGGGCAGTGACCGCGGTTGCCACCGGGTCCAACACCAAGCACGCCCTGACGACCGAGGTCGACAACCCGGTCCGGGCCGCGGTCCTGCTCGTCACGAGCGACCGCGGTCTGGCCGGCGGCTACTCCTCGAACGCGATCAAGTCCGCCGAGCGGCTCACCGAGCGGCTCAAGGCGGAGGGCAAGGACGTCGTCACGTACATCGTCGGCCGCAAGGGCGTCGCGTACTACGGCTTCCGCGAGCGCCCGGTCGCCGGTTCGTGGACGGGCTTCACCGACAGCCCGACCTACGCCGACGCCAAGCGGGTCGCCGGTCCCCTCATCGAGGCGGTCCGGCAGGACACCGCCGAGGGCGGCGTGGACGAGCTGCACATCGTCTTCACGGAATTCGTGTCGATGATGACGCAGACGCCGGTCGACAACCGGCTGCTGCCGCTGAGCCTCGAAGCCACGGCGGAGGAGTCCGAGGCGGTCAAGGACAAGATCCTGCCGCTGTACGACTTCGAGCCGTCCGACGAGGGTGTGCTCGACGCGCTGCTGCCGCGGTACGTCGAGTCCCGGATCTACAACGCCCTGCTGCAGGCCGCCGCCTCCGAGCACGCGGCCCGCCGCCGGGCGATGAAGTCGGCGACCGACAACGCCGAAGAGCTCATCAAGTCGCTCACGCGGCTTGCCAATGCGGCCCGACAGGCCGACATCACCCAGGAAATCAGCGAGATCGTCGGTGGCGCGAGCGCCCTGGCCGACGCGACCGCGGGGAGTGACTGAAACAATGACCACCACTGTTGAGACGGCCGCCGCGACGGGCCGCGTCGCCCGGGTCATCGGCCCGGTCGTCGACGTGGAGTTCCCCGTCGACGCGATGCCGGAGATCTACAACGCGCTGACCGTCGAGGTCTCCGACCCGGCCGAGGCCGGCAAGAAGAAGACCCTGACCCTCGAGGTCGCGCAGCACCTGGGCGAGGGCCTGGTCCGCGCCATCTCCATGGAGCCCACCGACGGTCTGGTCCGCCAGGCCGCGGTGACCGACACCGGCGACGGCATCACCGTCCCCGTCGGTGACGTCACCAAGGGCCGGGTGTTCAACACCCTGGGCCGCATCCTGAACGAGCCCGAGGCCGAGTCCGAGGTCACCGAGCGCTGGTCCATCCACCGCAAGGCCCCGGCGTTCGACCAGCTCGAGTCGAAGACCGAGATGTTCGAGACGGGTCTGAAGGTCGTCGACCTGCTGACCCCGTACGTCAAGGGCGGCAAGATCGGTCTGTTCGGTGGTGCCGGTGTCGGCAAGACCGTTCTGATCCAGGAAATGATCATGCGTGTGGCCAAGCTGCACGATGGTGTTTCCGTCTTCGCCGGCGTCGGCGAGCGCACCCGTGAGGGCAACGACCTCATCCAGGAGATGGAGGAGTCGGGCGTTCTCGACAAGACCGCCCTGGTCTTCGGTCAGATGGACGAGCCCCCGGGCACCCGTCTGCGCGTCGCCCTGGCCGGTCTGACCATGGCGGAGTACTTCCGCGATGTGCAGAAGCAGGACGTGCTGTTCTTCATCGACAACATCTTCCGCTTCACCCAGGCCGGTTCCGAGGTCTCCACGCTGCTGGGCCGCATGCCCTCCGCCGTGGGTTACCAGCCGAACCTCGCGGACGAGATGGGCCTCCTGCAGGAGCGCATCACCTCGACCCGTGGTCACTCGATCACCTCCATGCAGGCGATCTACGTCCCCGCGGACGACCTGACCGACCCGGCCCCGGCGACGACCTTCGCCCACCTGGACGCCACGACCGTTCTGTCGCGTCCGATCTCGGAGAAGGGCATCTACCCGGCGGTCGACCCGCTGGACTCGACGTCCCGCATCCTGGACCCGCGCTACATCGCGCAGGACCACTACGAGTGCGCCTCCCGCGTCAAGGGGATCCTGCAGAAGTACAAGGACCTCCAGGACATCATCGCGATCCTCGGTATCGACGAGCTGGGCGAAGAGGACAAGCTGGTCGTCCACCGCGCCCGCCGCGTCGAGCGCTTCCTGTCGCAGAACACCCACGCGGCGAAGCAGTTCACCGGTGTCGACGGTTCGGACGTTCCGCTGGACGAGTCCATCGCCGCGTTCAACGCGATCTGCGACGGTGAGTTCGACCACTTCCCGGAGCAGGCCTTCTTCATGTGCGGTGGCCTTGAGGACCTGAAGAAGAACGCCAAGGAGCTGGGCGTCTCCTAAGGGCCCTCGCGCCCTGACGTCCGGGGGCGGGGCACTCCCGCCCCCGGACGTCACGTCCCCTATTCTTTGACCCAACACCCGTCGCACCCGGCGGGTGTAAGACCCGAGGAGCCACGTTGGCTGCTGAGCTGCACGTCGAGCTGGTCGCGGCGGACCGAAGCGTCTGGTCCGGCGAGGCCACCCTGGTCATCGCGCGTACCACATCGGGTGACATCGGCGTCATGCCCGGCCACCAGCCGCTGCTCGGTGTGCTGGAGTCCGGCCCGGTGACCATCAAGACCACCGACGGCGCCACCGTCGTCGCGGCGGTGCACGGCGGTTTCATCTCGTTCGCGGACGACAAGCTCTCGCTGCTCGCCGAGATCGCGGAGCTCGCCGACGAGATCGACGTCGAGCGCGCCGAGCGGGCGCTCGAGCGCGCCAAGGCGGAGGCCGACGCCGCCGCCGAGCGGCGCGCGGACGTCCGGCTGAAGGCGGTCACGGGCGTTCGCTAGCCCGTATCCGCTTCGAGTACGACCCTCAGCCGCGGGCCGGCCTGGAACATTCCAGGGCGGTCCGCGGCTGAGGCAATAACGCAGGTGCGGTTGCTCTAGATGATGCGAGGAGGTCGGTGGAGATGGTCCTCGCTCTGCTCGTGAGCGGCATCGTCGTACTGCTGGTGTTGCTGGGGCTCTTCGTCTTCGGGCTGCGCAGGCGGCTCATCCAGCGGTCCGGCGGCACGTTCGACTGCAGCCTGCGCTGGAACGTTCCGGAGGACGACCCCGAACCCGCCGGCAAGGGCTGGGTGTACGGGGTCGCCCGCTACAGCGGCGACCGCATCGAGTGGTTCCGCGTCTTCTCCTATGCGCCCCGCCCGCGCCGCGTGCTGGAGCGGGACTCGATCGAGGTACTGGAGCGCCGCACTCCCCAGGGCGAGGAGGAGCTGGCGCTCCTTTCGGATGCGATCGTGCTGGGGTGCGCGCACCGGGGCACGCGCCTGGAGCTCGCCATGAGCGAGGACGCGCTGACGGGCTTCCTCGCGTGGCTGGAGGCGGCGCCCCCCGGCCAGCGCGTCAACGTGGCCTAGGGCCGTGCCCCGTCAGGGGGCGCCCCATAGGGGCGCGGGGAAGTGCGCGACAAGCCACGACGCGCCCGCAGTCGGGGTCGTGCCTCGCCTGCGGGCTGGACCTAGACGGTCGCGTCGTCCTTCTTCGGCTCCTTGGGCCAGAGCGTGTAGCTGACGGCGATGGCCAGGTTGATGCCGGCCACCCACAGCATCCTCGTCTGCCACTCCCGCAGGGAGCTGATGTCGCCGGAGCCACCCACGTACCAGGCGGCGCACTGCAGCAGGGCGATCGCGATCGCCGACGCCAGAATCCACTTGCCCGCCGTCCGCCACTCGTGCACCGTGCGGGCCGTCCCGTACTTCGGCGGCTTGACCGGCGGCGGGCCGCCCGCGAAGCGGTGGGCGAAGCGCTGGTCGACCCACTTGATCGTGGAGTGCCCCAGCGCCACCGAGAAGCCGATGTAGACCGCCGCCAGGCCGTGCTTCCAGTCGGCCGTGGCGCCGTTCCTCAGGTCGATCGCCGTCGCGATCAGCAGCACCAGCTCCAGCACCGGCTCCAGCAGCAGTACCGCGACCCCCGTGCGCGGCATGCGGGCCAGGTAGCGCAGGCTCAGCCCGGCGGCCAGCAGGACCCAGAAGCCGATCTCGCAGGCGACGACCAGCGTGACTATCACGTTCCTCTCCCTTCCTCCCCACCAGCGTCCGGCCCGCGGGGCCCGATTTCGTCGTCGTACGCGGTGATCCGGCACTGCATCCTTCGATGTAGCGGGCGGGCCTCGGCCCAGCCGGGGAGCGGACGATTCCACCCCCTGCGACGTGCTGAGATGGACCCATGCCCGGCCCCTTCACGCTGCCCGATCGCCCGCACCGCGACGACGTGCTCATCGCCGTCGCCGGGCTGGTGGGCGGGCTGGTGCTGTGGTTCCTGGGGCTGCGGGGACACAGGAGCTGGGTGCCGGGGCTCTCGCCCCGGTGGGCGCTGCTCGCCCTGGTGGTCATGGCGGCCCTGGAACTGCTGCGGCGCACCATGCCGGAGCCGGCCCTGGTGGTCGGCACGCTCGTCTTCGCGGTGGACCTGGCGACCGGCGTGAACCTGCTCGCCACGCTGCTGATGTTCACCGACCTGATCTACGCGGCCGTGTTGTACGGCCCCCCGGGCGCCGCCCGCCGGGTGCCGCGGACGTGCGAGGCCCTGACCCTCGTGGCGACAGTGGTCGCCCTCGCGGTGGCCCGCAAGCCCGAGGCCCTGCTCGTCGGCGTGGGCGTCGCCGTGGTCGCGGTGGCCCCGGCCTGGACCGGCGTCGCCGTGCGCACCCACCGCGACGCCGCCCGCGTGGCCCGGCTCAACGCCGAGCGCACCGCGCTGCTGGCGGAGATGGACCGCCGTGAGGCGGTCGGCGCCGAGCGGGCCCGCATGGCGCGGGAGCTGCACGACATGGTGGCCGGGCACCTGTCCGCCATCGCCATCCACTCCTCGGCGGCGCTCTCCATCGACGAGCCGGCCGCCTCGCGCGAGGCGCTCGGCGTCATCCGGGAGAACAGCGTCCAGGGCCTGGCCGAGATGCGGCGTCTGATCGGGCTGCTGCGGGACACGACCGGGGCCGAGGAGCCGGCGGCCACGCCCACGCTGGCGGGCCTGGACGCGCTGGTGGAGCGGGCCAGGGCGGCCGTGGCGGACGAGCGCTTCGCCTTCCGGCTCGACGACGCCCGCGGCCCGGGCGCGCTGCCCGCGCCGGTCGAGCTCGCGGCGTACCGCATCGTGCAGGAGTCGCTGACCAACGCCGTCAAGCACGCGGCCCCCGGCGAGGTGCGGGTGCAGCTGGCGCGGGCCGTGGACGGCTCGGGAGGGCTGACGGTACGGGTGACCAGCGTGCTGGGCGACGGGCCCAGGCACCGGGCGCCGGGCGCGGGGGCGGGCGTGGTCGGCATGCGCGAGCGCGTGGAGCTGCTCGGCGGCCGGCTGACCGTCGGCCCGGGGGACGGCGGCGTGTGGGAGGTACGGGCCGAACTGCCCGTGGACGAGGAGGACGCAGGATGATCCGGGTACTGGTGGCCGAGGACCAGGCGGCGGTGCGGTCCGGGCTGGTCCTCATCCTGAGGTCGGCGCCCGGCATCGAGGTGGCCGGGGAGGCGGCGGACGGCGAGGAGGCCGTGCGCCTGGCCCGCGAGCTGCGGCCGGACGTGGTGCTGATGGACGTGCAGATGCCGCGCCTGGACGGGGTGTCGGCGACCCGTCTCATCACGGGCGAGCAACTGGCCGACGTCCTCGTGCTGACCACCTTCGACCTGGACGAGTACGTCTTCGGCGCGCTGCGGGCGGGCGCGGCCGGCTTCCTGCTCAAGGACAGCGAGGCCGCCGACCTGGTGGCGGCGGTGCGCACGGTGGCGCGCGGCGAGGGGCTGATCTCGCCGGCGGTGACGCGGCGTCTGATCGCGGAGTTCGCCCGGCCCACGCCCCCGCGGGCCGCGGAGGACGGGCCGCACGCCGAGCTGCTCGCCTCCCTCACGCGGCGGGAGCGGGAGGTGCTGGTGTGCGTGGGGGAGGGGCTGTCGAACGCCGAGATCGCGGGGCGGCTGGGCATGGCGGAGGCCACGGTGAAGACCCATGTGAGCCGGCTGCTGGCGAAGCTGGGGCTGCGCAGCAGGGTGCAGGCGGCGGTGCTGGCCCGGGAGTCGGGTCTGGTCCAGACCTCTTGACCATTGGTACGGACCTTTTTACGCTCCGCTCACACGCACACCCCGCACCTCCATCTCGTACACCCCCCACTTGCCCGAACCTCACTTGAGGGAGCACCCCTTGAGCACGAGAACCTCGGCACGCCCCTTCCTCGCGGCCCTCGCCGCCCTCCTCCTCCCCATCGGCATGCTCGTCGCCCTGGCCGGCCCGGCCCACGCCGCGCCCGGCGCCACGGCGACCTTCGTCAAGACATCCGACTGGGGGACCGGCTTCCAGGGACAGTGGACGGTCAAGAACACCGGCACCACGACCATCGACTCCTGGACCGTCGAATGGGACTTCCCCACCGGCACCACGGTCGGCTCCTACTGGGACGCCCTCGTCGGCAACTCCGGCGGCCACTACACCGCCAGGAACCGCGAGTACAACGGCACCATCGCGCCCGGTGCGAGCGTGAGCTTCGGCTTCGTCGCCGCCGGTGACGCCGCCCCGGCCGGCTGCAAGCTCAACGGCGGCCCCTGCGACGGTGCGCCCCCCGGCGGCGACAACCCGCCCTCCGCGCCCGGCACCCCCCAGGCCACCACCGTCACCGACACCACCGTCGGCCTGAGGTGGGCGCCCGCCACGGACGACAAGGGCGTGAAGAACTACGACGTCTACCGGGGCACCACCAAGGTCGCGACCGTGGCCAAGCTCTCCTGGACCGACTCCGGCCTGAGCGCCGGCACCGCGTACACGTACACCGTCGTCGCCCGCGACACCGCCGACCAGACCGGGCCGGCCAGTGCACCGCTGACCGTCCGCACCACCGGCGGGGGCACCGACCCGCAGCCCGGCACCGGGTACGCCCGCGTGGGCTACTTCGTGCAGTGGGGCATCTACGGGCGCGGCTACACCGTCAAGTCCCTCGACACCACCGGAGCCGCCCGCCGGCTCACCCACCTCAACTACGCCTTCTCCAACATCGACCCCGTCAACCTGACCTGTCTCAACGGCGTCACCAAGGCCACCAGCCCCAATCCGCAGGACCCCAGCCAGGGCGACGGCGCCGGGGACTCCTGGGCCGACTACGAGAAGGGCTTCGCCGCCGGCGAGTCCGTCGACGGCGTCGGCGACACGTGGGACCAGCCGCTGGCCGGCAACTTCAACCAGCTGAAGAAGCTCAAGGCCAAGTACCCCTCGCTGAAGATCAACATGTCCATCGGCGGCTGGACCTACAGCAAGTACTTCTCGGACGTCGCCAAGACCGACGCCTCGCGGCAGAAGTTCGTGAAGTCCTGCATCGACATGTACCTCAAGGGCAATCTGCCCGTCACCAACGGACGCGGCGGCCAGGGCGCCGCGGCCGGCATCTTCGACGGCTTCGACATCGACTGGGAGTGGCCCGGATCCGAGGGACACGCGGGCAACCACGTCTCCAAGGACGACAAGGCCAACAACACCCTGCTGTTCGCCGAATTCCGCCGCCAGCTGGACGCGCTGAGCACCACCACCGGTAAGAAGTACCTGCTCACCGCCTTCACCCCGGCCGACCCCGCGAAGATCGACGCCGGCTGGGACATCACCACCAAGGACGGCACGCCCAGCGTCTTCGACTCCATGGACTTCGCCAACGTCCAGGGCTACGACTTCCACGGCTCCGGCAGCGACAACAGCTGGGAGCCCCACCGCACGGGTCACCAGGGGAACCTCTACACCGACCCCGACGACCCGTACACGACGAAGTTCAGCGTCGACACGACGGTCCGCACCTACCTCGACGCGGGCGTCGCCCCCCGCCAGGTCGTCCTCGGCCTCGCCTTCTACGGCCGCGGCTGGCAGCAGGTGGCCGACGGCGGCGCCCACGGCGCCTGGCAGACCGCGGGCGGCGCGGCCCCCGGCCAGTTCCCCGAGGAGGCCGGCACCCGCGGCTACGACAACCTCCTCGCCTCCGTACCCAACCTGACCGTCTACCACGACGAGAAGGCGGTCGCCACGTACGGCTACACCGGTGCGGGCGGCCAGTGGTGGACCTTCGACGACGCGTGGTCGATCGGCAAGAAGACGGCCTGGCTGAAGGGGAAGGGGCTGGGCGGCGTGATGATCTGGGAGATGTCGGGCGACACCGGCACGCTGATGACGGCCGTCGACGACGGCCTGCGCTAGCGCCTGCGGCGGGCCTTTTCCCCACCCCGCCCCTTCCCGAAACCGGGGCTCCGCCCCGGACCCTGGTCCTCAATCGCCGGACGGGCTGAAATCAGCCCGTCCGGCGATTGAGGACACCGGGCGAAGCCCGGTCCGCGGGGCGCAGCCCCTAGCGGTTCTCGCCCGGGACCCACAGGACGTCGCCGAGCTCCTGGTTCGCCGTCCGGGCCAGGATGAACAGCAGGTCCGACAGGCGGTTGAGGTACTTGGCGGTCAGCGGGTTCATGATGTCGCCGTGCATCTCCAGCGCCGCCCACGTCGAGCGCTCCGCCCGCCGGACCACCGTGCACGCCTGGTGCAGCAGTGCCGCTCCCGGCGTGCCCCCCGGCAGGATGAAGCTGCGCAGCTTCTCCAGCGGGGCCAGGAAGTGGTCGCAGTCGGCTTCCAGCTTGTCGATGTAGGCCTGCTCCACCCGCAGCGGGGGGTGCTTGGGGTCCTCGACGACCGGCGTGGCCAGGTCGGCGCCCACGTCGAAGAGGTCGTTCTGCACCCGTACGAGCACCTTCACGACCTCCTCGGGCAGCTGCCCGAGCGCGACGGCCACGCCGATCGCCGCGTTCGCCTCGTTGGTGTCCGCGTAGGCGGCGATGCGGGTGTCGGTCTTCACGGTGCGGCTCATGTCGCCGAGGGCGGTGGTGCCGTCGTCGCCGGTGCGGGTGTAGATGCGCGTCAGATTGACCATGGCCCCGAGCGTAGTCACGCCCCGACCCGGCGGAAGTACCGCGTGCCGGCCGCCACGGAAACCGTCGCGAGCGCCACCGCGGCCAGGACGCCGTACAGCAGCGCCGGCGCCGTGTAGTTCCCGGCGAACGCGGCCCGGGCCCCGTCCACCAGATAGCGCAGCGGCATCAGGTGCGAGAGCGCGTCGAGCCAGCCGGGCGCGAGGGACATCGGCAGCAGCAGCCCGGAGAGCAGCATGGCGGGCAGGCTGACCGCGTTGACGAGCGGGGCGAAGGACTGCGGCGCGGCCGCCTTCATGGCCAGCGCGTAGGACAGTGCCGCCAGGGACAGGGCCAGCAGGGCCGTGAGGGCGAGGCCGACGAGGACGCCGGGCACGGGGGCGCGCAGGCCCAGCGCGAAGGCGACGAGGACGAGCACGGCTCCCTGCACGGTGAGCAGCGCCGCATCCCGCAGCACCCGGCCGAGCAGCAGGGCCGCCCGGCTGACGGGGGTGACCCGCATGCGGTCGACGACGCCGTGCTGCTTGTCGACGATCAGGCTCATGCCGGCGAAGGACGCGCCGAAGAGCGCCAGTTGCAGCAGCAGCCCGGGGACGAGGACCCGCCAGGAGTCGTGCCCGGGGGCGCCGATCGGCAGGCCGGTGAGCAGGGGTCCGTACAGGACGAGGTAGAGGGAGGGCATGAGTGCGCCGAAGGTCATGGCGGCCTTGGAGCGCAGGGTCTGCCGTGCGCAGCGGGCGAAGACCAGGGCGGTGTCGGAGAACAGGGACAGGGCGGGCAAGGAGGGCTCCTAGACGGCTACGGGGGCGGTGTCCTGCGGGGCGGGGCGGCGGCCGGTGATGGCGAGGAAGGCGTCCTGGAGGCTCGCCCCGGCCGAGCCGGCGTGACGGGACTTCAGTTCGGCCGGGGTGCCCTCGGCCACCACCGCGCCGTGGTCGATGACGACGAGCCGGTCGGCGAGGGCGTCGGCCTCGTCGAGGTAGTGGGTCGTCAGCAGCACCGCGGTGCCCTGCTCGGCGCGGATGCGGCGCACCAGCTCCCACAGGTCGGTGCGGCTGCCGGGGTCGAGGCCGGTGGTGGGTTCGTCGAGGAAGAGGACCTCGGGGCGGTGGACGAGGGCCATGGCGATGTCCAGGCGGCGCCGCTGCCCGCCGGAGAGCGCGCCGCACGGCCGCTCCAGCAGGTCGCCGAGGCCGAGCAGGCCGGCGAGCTCGGCCGCCCGGGCCTGTGCGACCTGCTTGCGCAGCCGGTACAGCCGGCCCTGGGTGACCAGTTCCTCCCGTACGGACACGGCGGGGTCGACGCCGCCGGCCTGGGCGACAAGGCCGATGCGGGCGCGTACGCCGTGCGGGTCGCGCCGCAGGTCGCGGCCGGCGACGGTCGCGGTGCCCCCGGTGGGGGCGAGGAGCGTGGTGAGCATCCGCAGGGTGGTGGTCTTGCCGGCGCCGTTGGGCCCGAGGAGCCCGACGATCTCGCCGCGCCCGACCCTCAGGTCGATGCCGCGCACGGCCTCGACGGGGCCGCGCGGGGTGGGGAAGGTCCGGGTGAGCCCGGAGACGGAGACGCTGTCGATGACGCTGTCCATGCCGACAGAAAAGCAGGGTCACTGAAATTTTGCAATGACCCCAAGTTTTGAGAGTGTGCAGAAAAGCTACGATGAGGGACATGACCGAAGGGCTCAGGGAACGCAAGAAGCGGCAGACCAGGCAGCACATCTCGGACGTCGCGACGGGCCTGTTCCTGGAGCGCGGCTTCGACGCGGTGACGATCGCCGAGATCGCCGCGGCGGCGGACGTCTCCGTCAACACCGTCTACAACTACTTCCCGGCCAAGGAGGACCTCTTCCTCGACCGCGAGGACGACGCCGTCGACTGGCTGGCCGCGGTCGTCCGCGGGCGCCCGGAGGGGGAGTCGCCGGCCCGTGCGGTGCTGCGCGCGCTGCGGGCCGAGGCCGCCGCCGTCTCGCCGCGGCTGGGGCTGGTCGACGGCTACGACCGCTTCGTGCGCGTCATCGAGGACTCGCCGGCCCTGCGCGCCCGCGTCCTCGGCCTGCGCGGCCGTGCGACGGCGGCCCTGACCGAGGCGCTGGTGCGCGAGAGCCCGGGCGAGGAGACCGTGGCCGGGCTGGTGGCCGGTCAGCTGGGGTGGATCCAGGCGCAGGTGGTGGAGTTCGTCCAGCGCGAGATGGTGGCGGGCCGCACCGCGGCGCGGACCTCGCGCGCCGCCCTGGCCCTGCTCGACGAGATCGAGGAGCTGCTGAGCGCCAAGGTCCTGGAGTACCCGGCGCGGCGGTGACGTCTGAGGTCAGGGGGGCTCAACTGTGGTGTGGGACATAGGGCGTGGCCGTCTCAGTGTGATGTCCGTCATTCGGGACGTGACGCGCATCTCTTACCGCCCAACGGCGCGTCGCCGGGCGCTAAGGTCCGGGCGGAGAGCCGTAATGCACACGCACACGCACAGGGAGTAAGGGGACAGCCGTGGCCAAGAAGCTCGCCGTCATCGGCGCCGGACTGATGGGATCCGGGATCGCGCAGGTGTCCGCGCAGGCCGGGTGGGACGTCGTGCTGCGGGATGTCACCGACGCCGCCCTCAAGCGTGGCACCGACGGCATCAAGGTCTCGTACGACAAGTTCGTCTCCAAGGGGAAGCTGACGGCCGAGGAGGCCGAGCAGGCGCTGGCGCGCATCACGCCCACGACCGAGCTGGACGCGGCCGCGGACGCCGACATCGTCGTGGAGGCGGTGTTCGAGGACATCGACACCAAGCGCGAGATCTTCGGTGCCCTGGACCGGCTGGTGAAGGAGGAGGCCGTGCTCGCCTCCAACACCTCCGCCATCCCCATCACCAAGATCGCGGCCGCCACGAAGCGCCCCGAGCGCGTCGTCGGCGCCCACTTCTTCTCGCCGGTGCCGATGATGCAGCTGTGCGAGCTGGTGCGCGGTCACAAGACCAGCGACGAAACGCTCGCCAAGGCGCGCGAGTTCGCCGAGGGCGTGGGCAAGACCTGCATCGTCGTCAACCGCGACGTCGCCGGCTTCGTCACCACCCGCCTGATCTCCGCGCTCGTCGTCGAGGCGACGAAGCTGTACGAGTCGGGCGTGGCCAGCGCCGAGGACATCGACATCGCCTGCAAGCTGGGCTTCGGTCACGCCATGGGCCCGCTGGCCACCGCGGACCTGACGGGCGTGGACATCCTGCTGCACGCCACCGGGAACATCTACACCGAGTGCCAGGACGAGAAGTTCGCCCCGCCGGAGCTCATGCGCCGCATGGTCGACGCCGGCGACCTCGGCCGCAAGAGCGGGCAGGGCTTTTACCAGTACTGAGCCACTGCGGCCAGTGAGCCTCACCCCGTGGGGTGAATTCGGCATCGGTTCGCTTACAGACGGCAACTTTGTCCTGTGAGAGGCAGTCAGTTCTTTAGAACCCTCCACCACATCTCACTCAGGCAGCACTCCGGGGAGCGCATATGCACATCAGGGGCGACCATGCCGAACTGGTCGTCGGGGGACGCCTCGACGTCCGCAGTGCGGCGGACGCCCGTACGGTCCTGCACTCCGCCCTCGACGCCGGCCGCGGGGACCTCGTCCTCGACCTGACCGAGCTCGACTCCTGGGACGCCACCGGGCTCGGCGTCATCATGGGCGCCCACCGCCGCGCCGGACGCACCGGCCGGCGGCTCGTCCTGCGCGGCGTGCCGGACCGCATGCAGCGCGTGCTGGTCGCCACCCGGCTCCACCGCATCCTCGCCATCGAGGACGGCACCGGAGCCGGCGTGGCGACCGCCCCCGCCCCCGCCCGCGAACACTCCCGCGACACCGGCCGCCCCTCCTGACACCCCCGCGGGCCACCGCCGTGACAAGGGGCGCCGCCCGCGCCAGGTGAGCCCCCTGCGGCACGAGTACCCCGATCCTCACGAGACTGTGACGTCCCACGGCGCCGTCGCACCCCCCGCGTCGTAGATACTGTGGCCAGGTCTGTTCGGTTTCCCGCCGCCACCACGGCCCGCCGGCGGGCACCGGGCCGCACGGCGAAGGGGCGCGGACAGGCCCGAGCGCACGACGGCACGCCACGCATCTTGGGGGCTTCACCAGCATGGACCCGACGAACCGCGGATCCGAGGAATTCCACGACGCCGAGCACGCTCCCGCGCAGCCGCAGGACGATGCAGCACCCAAGCGCCGCTCGCCCCGCGACGCGGCACCGGCGCCGGACGTCCCCGGCGGGCAGGGCCCGGTCCGTGTCGTCCAGCTCGTCAGCGGCGACTACCTGCTGACCGTCAACCCCGTCGACGGCAGCGAGATAGAGCCCTGCCCGCCCGGCTCCCTGCCGGCCCGCCCCGAACGCCACGGCCCCGAGCAGCGCGCCGAACTGCGCCGCGCCGCCGCACCCCCGCCGCCCGCCCGCCAGGCCGGACCCCGGCTGCCCCTGCTGCACCGCGCCGAGGAGCGCGAGCGGCTCGGCCGCCTCCTCACCCGCGGCCGCTCCGTACGCCTGACCGGCCCCGCAGGCTCCGGGCGCAGCGTCCTGCTCGACGCCGTCGCCGAGGACTGCGAGGGCCTCGCCCCCGACGGCGTCGTCCGCCTCAACGGCTACCGCCGCAGCGCCACCGACCTGCTGCACGAGCTGTTCACCGCCGTCCACCACGCCCCCCTGCACCGGCTCGACCGGGCCGAACTGCTCGCCGCCGTGAGCGAGATCGGCGCCGTCGTCGTCCTGGACGACCTCGAATTCGGCGGCAGCGCACTCGACGAACTCCTCGACGCCACCCCCGAGTGCGCCTTCCTCTTCGCCGCCACCCCCGACGTCCCCGCGCCCTCGGCCGACTCCCATGTCGAGGAGGTCTTCCTCGGCGGCCTCGACCGCACCGGCTGCCTGGAACTGCTGGAACACGCCGTCGGCCGGGCCCTGACCGACGAGGAGGCCAACTGGGCGGCGGACCTGTGGTTCGAGTCCGAGGGCCTGCCGCTGCGCTTCGTCCAGGCCGGCGCCCTGCTGCGGCAGCGCGACGCCCTGGCCGCCGCCCCCTCCGCCGTCGAGGAGTTCGGCGTCTTCGCCGAGCGCCCGTACGCGAAGGCGGGCGCGAGCGACGAGGAGGACACCGACGGCGACCCCGGCACCCCGGACGAGGCCGCCAAGGGCCCGCTGCCGACCCTCGCCCAGGCGGCCGCCCCCGCACCGCTGCTCGCCTCCCGCCTCGACGAGGCCGCACGCCAGACCCTGCGCTTCGCGGTCGCCCTCGGCGGCGCGGTGCCGCACCAGGCCCACCTGCCCGCCCTCGTCGGCGACACCCACGCCGACGCCGCCATCGGCGAACTCCTCGCCTGCGGCCTGCTCACCACCGTCGGCGCCCACTACCGGCTCGCGACCGGCGTCGCCGAGCAGCTCCTCGCCGAGTACGGCGAGGACTGGGCGGCCGAGGCCGCCGCCAAGGCCCACACCACCGCCCAGCACTACGCCTGGTGGGCCGGCCACCCCTCCGTCACCCCCGAACGCATCGCCCACGAGGCCGACACCGTCCTCGCCGCGCTCGGCGCCCTGACCGGCGACGCCGAGGCCCCGCACCGGGCGACCGCCGTCCTGCTCGCCCGCACCGCGGCGCCCGCCTTCGCGGCCGCACTGCACTGGGGCGCCTGGGAGCGCAGCCTGCGCTACGGGCAGCAGGCGGCCCGGCTCGCGGGCGAGGTGGGCGAAGAAGCGTATTTCCACCACGAGTTGGGCGTCCTCGCCCTGTGCACCGGCAACCTCGACCGGGCCCGCGCCGAGCTGGAGGCCTCCATCGGCCTGCGCGGCGTCCTCGCCGACAAGCGCGGCGCCGTCGCCGGACGGCGCGCCCTCGCGCTCGTCGCCGACCGCTCCGGACTCGCGGCGGGCGCCGTGGCCGCGGCCACGGCCGGCCGTACGGGCGGCGGGCGCACCGGCGTCGTACCGCCCCTGCCGCCGCTGCCCCACACCCCGCCCGGCGAAGAGGTGCCGGCCGCCCGCAGCGAACAGTCGGCGGCCCCGCCGGCGACGCCGGGCGCCGGGCAGGTGCCCGGGCCCCGGGCGGCCGACGAGACGACGGCGGTCATCAAGCGGATGGCCGCGCGGCCGGGGGCGCCCGCCGCACCGGCGGCACCCGGCGGCACCGGGCCCGTACGGCGGACGTGGCTGCACAAGATCACGGACCGCAGCAACCGGCGCAACCTCGCCGCGGCCGGCGCGGGCGCGGTCCTCGCCGCCGTCCTCGCCGCGGTCGTCACCCTCGGCGCCGCCTCGGGCGGCGACGCGCCACGGCACCCCGACACGGTCAAGCCCGGGCAGTCCGCCTCCCAGCAGGACGGCGATGCCGGACTCGACGCGGACGAGCCGGAGAACGGCGGCACCGGGGGCGGCGGACAGGTGCCGGCCCGCAAGGCCAGGCCGGGGGAGACCCCGGGCGAGGGACCCGGCAGCGCCACGGCGACGCCCGGGCCGAGCGCCTCCTCCGGTGGCGCGCAGCCCACGCCCTCGCAGGGCACGCCCGCCCCGACGGGGTCGTCCGGCGGGACGGGGAGGCCGTCGCCGAGCCCCAGCCGGACGTCCGGCTCGGGCAGCCCGTCGCCGAAGCCGACGCCGACGGCGGATCCGCAGCCGACGAAGTCGGGAGGCGGGGAGACCAAGCCGACGCCGCCGACGCAGCCGACGACTCCGTCGTCGGGCGTCTCGACCTCGGCGAGCGGCCCCGCCCCCAGCGGCAAGCCCTCCGCGCCGGTGGCCTAGCGGCCACTTCGGCGGATCCCGCAGTGCCCCTGACGGGGCACTGCGGGATACCAGGGCGCCCCGTAGGGGCGCGGGGAACTGCGCGACAAGCCACGATGCGCCCGCAGTGGGGCCCGGCATGGTGCGTCGGCTGCGGGCCGTCGGTGGCCGATCGCGCAGTTCCCCGCGCCCCTTCGGGGCACTGCGTGATCCGGCGGATCTTCGTCACCGGTACCAGGGCGCCCCGAAGGGGCGCGGGGCGGCGTCGATCTGCGGCTGCCGCCGCGTGGGCGCGACAAGCCACGATGCGCCCGCAGGGCCCCGGAGTGGTGCGTCGGCTGCAGGCCGTCGGTGGCCGATCGCGCCCCCGCGGCGGTAGCCGCATGCAGGGCGGGGTCAGAACAAGCGCAGCTTGTCGTCCTCGATGCCGCGGAGGCCGTCGTAGTCGAGGACGACGCAGCCGATGCCGCGGTCCGTGGCGAGGACGCGGGCCTGGGGCTTGATCTCCTGGGCCGCGAAGATCCCCCGTACGGGGGCCAGGTGCGGGTCGCGGTTCAGCAGCTCGAGGTACCGGGTCAGCTGCTCGACGCCGTCGATCTCGCCGCGCCGCTTGATCTCGACCGCGACCGTCTGTCCGTCCGCGTCGCGGCACAGGATGTCCACCGGACCGATCGCCGTCGGGTACTCGCGGCGGATCAGGGTGTAGCCGTCGCCGAGGGTCTCGATGCGGTCCGCGAGGAGCTCCTGGAGGTGGGCCTCCACGCCGTCCTTGATCAGACCGGGGTCGACGCCCAGTTCATGGGAGGAGTCGTGCAGCACTTCCTCCATGGTGATGATGAGCTTCTCGCCCGCCTTGTTGATCACCGTCCAGCGGCCCTCCTCCTCCTTGAGGGTGCAGGGCGGGGACATCCAGTTCAGGGGCTTGTAGGCCCGGTCGTCGGCGTGGATGCTGACGCTGCCGTCCGCCTTGACCAGGATCAGGCGGGGGGCGGAGGGCAGGTGGGCGGTGAGACGGCCCGCGTAGTCCACGGAACAACGGGCGATGACGAGACGCATGGTCAGTCACGCTACTCGACTCCCGCCACTTCACGCGATTCGCCCTGGAAGGGCCCCTACGGCTTTGGCCAGTTGTCGGTGTTCTCCTGGTGGGGCAGCAGTGGCCGGATTACCGTTGAAGCGGGCGGTCGCCGTACGAGCACGGGGCGTCGTCGTCCGCTCGCCCATTCCTTAAGACCCCGCGAGCGGGGTCGCGAGAGGAGAACCCATGTCGCTCGACGTCTCACCGGCCCTCCTATCCAAGGCCGAGCGAGGCGAGGTCGACGAAGCGGAGTTCGTCGACTGCGTCCGGACGTCCCTGCCCTACGCGTGGGACATGATCAGTTCGCTGGTGGAGCGGCTCGCGACGGAAGGCGGCGAGTTCGCCGACAACCAGACCCCGCCGCCGGACGAATACGCGCGCGGCCAGCTGCTGCGCGCCTTGGCGAGTGACGCGATCCGCGGTGCCCTGCAGCGGCACTTCGGGGTCCGCCTGGCATTCCAGAACTGCCACCGGGTGGCCGTCTTCCCCGTGGATCCCACGGCGGACGAGCGCCTGGCCCGCTTCACCACCGTGCGGGCCCAGCTGCTGAACCAGTCGCCGGAGCTCCGCGACTGCTGAGGCGATCGTGCTGCCGCTTCGAGGGCGTGGGGAGGTGCGCGCACACGGGGGGCGGCAGCTCCGGCCGGGGGAGGGCCGGGACACGGCGGGCCGGGTACGGAACGTACGGGTCAGCCGAGCAGGGGCAGCACCTCGGCGCCGAGCCGGCGCAGGTTCTCCTCGGTGGCCGTGAGGTCGCCCGAGCCCTCGGCGAGCAGGGCGAACCGGCTGATGCCCGTGCGCTCGGCGGTCGCCGCCAGCCGGTCCGCGCACATCCGGGGGGAGCCGACGGGGTGCAGTTCGCAGAGCAGCTCCGTGTAGGCGTGGGGGTCGCGCATCCGGCGCTCCCTGCCGTCGACCGTCACATGGGCCGCCAGACCCTGCTGCAGCCACCCCGGCATCGCCTTCATCAGCGTCTCGGCCGCCTCCTGCCGCCGGTCCGCGATCTGCACCACCCCGGCCGCCACATGGCCGGCCGCCGCCACCTCCTGCGGGGAACGACCCGCCTCCCGGGCACACTTGCGCCACAGGGCCACCATCTCGCCCTTCTCCTCGTCCGTGCTGTGCATGCCGAGCAGCATCGGCAGCCCGTGCCGGGCGGCCAGCCGGACGCTTGCGGGCGAGGTGCAGGCGACGACCAGACCGGGGCGCACCGGCTCGCCGGCCGCGTCCAGCAGATCGTCGGGGCGGGGCACGACGGGCACCTCGCGGAAGGCGAACCGCTCGCCGGAGCTGCCGACGCGCGGCTCCCGCAGCCAGCGCATCAGCAATTCGAGGGATTCCGGGAAGCCCTCCTCGAACGCCTCCAGGCCCGCGTTGAACACCTCCAGATCCACCCACGGCCCGCCGCGGCCCACCCCCAGGGTGAACCTGCCGCCCGACATCAGGTGCAGCAGCGCCGCCTGTTCGCCCAGCGCCACCGGGTGCGTCGTCGTCAGCACGCTCACGGCCGTCCCGACGTGCAGCGTCCGGGTACGGCCGAGCAGCAGCGCCGCCAGCGTCACCGCCGACGGGCACACCCCGTACGGCACGAAGTGGTGCTCCGCCAGCCAGACCGCGTCCAGCCCGGCCTCCTCGGCGACCTCCGCCGTGCGCACCGCCCGGTGCAGGGCCTCCGCATGCCCCTGCCCCGGGAACTGTGCCGCCAGGACGAAAGCTCCAACGCGCATCGCTCTTGTCCCTCCAGGCGACCGACGCGGGGATGAGTCAGGATGAGTCCCCCCGAGGCAATAACGGCCGACACGTGCCAAAGGTACGGGTGCGCATGAAGTTTTCATGATGATCGGACGGTAAGCGTCATACCGGCGGCAGGAAGCCGGAAGGAGCGGTGCGGCCCGCCGCGTAGGCTGGTCACGACCCCCGGTCCCGACCCTTCGAGGTGCCCCTGTGTCCCCGCGCCGAAACCGCCCGCGAGGCGGTGCCGACAAGCAAGCCGCCCTGCCGCGCGACCTCGACGGCGAGCGCTACGGCCTGGAGCGCACCGAGAGCTGGCAGGGCGAGGAGTGGGCGGTGCGCACCATCGGCGGCGGCGCGGCCGCCAAGCACTACCGCTGCCCCGGCTGCGACCAGGAAATCCCGCCCGGAGTACCGCACCTGGTGATCTGGCCGCGCTTCGGCGGCGGCGTCGAGGACCGGCGGCACTGGCACAAGTCCTGCTGGAACGCGCGAGACCGCCGGAGCGCCAGGCTCCAGCGGTCTCGCAACGCACCTCGCTACTGACTCACGCGTCCCGCTCTCACGCGTCCCGCTTGAGCAGGGCGGTGTAGGCGCCGCCCAGCGAGACCGCGGCCGCGATGGCCACGATGAGCACCGGCATCCAGCCGATGGGACCGTCCGCGGTGAAGTCCTGCGGACCCGAGTCGGGCACGTACAGACCGATCAGCTGCACCGGCACCGAGTACTCGATGAGCGCCTCGCGCACGTCCATCAGGCTCTCGCTGTACATGAACATCGCCATGACGTACGGCAGCAGGATCACGCCCAGCATGCTCGTGATCGCCCCCGCGGAGTGCCGCACGAGCGCACCGACACCCAGCGCCACGAGACCGAGCGCCGCCATGAACAGGCTCACCCCGACCGTCGCCCGCAACCAGTCGTCCACCGTGGGCTGCACCGCGATGCGGTCCGCGAGCACCGCCGCATGCAGCGCGGCCACGACGGACGTACTGACGAGCGTCACCACGAACGTGAGCGACGCGAAGACGATCGCCTTGGCCGTCAGCACCCGCGCCCGGTCCGGGCAGGCGGTCAACGTCGTACGGATCAGACCCGTGCCGTACTCGACGGAGATCGCGAGCACGCCGAGCGTGATCACACAGATCGTCGCCAGCAGCACGCCGTACATGCCGAACAGCGGCAGCGGCGTCCGGCTGACGGAAGCGTCGCCACCGCCCAGGACGGCGGCGATGAGCCCGCCGATACCGACGATCAGCGCGATCATGACGCCCAGCGTCCACATCGTCGACCGCACGGACCGGATCTTCGTCCACTCGGCGAGCAGCGCGTCGCCGAGCGTCGCCTTCCGCACGGGAATCGGCGACACGTAGCCGCCTCCGGCGGCGGGAGCCTGACCGGGCCAGTAGCCCGGCGTGGCGGCCCCCTGGGCGGGGTGACCGTAGCCGCCCTGTGCCTGCGGCGCGGCTGCCGCCGGTGCGCCCACGGGCACCTGGGCGTGGCCGGGCGCCCCGGCGCCTGGCGCGGGCGCCTGCGGCGGGGCCAGCGGGTACGAGGAGGCTGCGGCCGGCCGGGCCGGGGCCTGCGCCGTCGCGCCGTCGGCCCCTGCGAGGGCTTGGGGCACCCCGGCGGGCTGCGGCTGCGCCGCTGCTCCCGCCGACGGGTTCGTCCGTGCCTGCGGCGCGGCAGCGGGCTGCGGGGCCGGGGCCTGCGCTGCCGCGCCGTCGGCGCCTGTGGGCGCCTGGGGCGCCTCGGTGGGCTGCGGCTGCGCCGCTGCTCCCGCCGGGGCGAACCCATCGGGCTGCGGCTGCGGCTGCCGGGTCGGGGCCTGCGGTGCGGCACCGTCGGTGCCTGCGGGCCGCGGGGTGGTCGGGGCCTGGGGCGGGGCTTCCGGGGTGCCCTTGGGCGCCTCGGCGCCCGGTGCGGGCGCCTGCGGGGTGGGGTCGGGGTTCGGCCGGCCCTGCGGCACGGGCTGCGGGGGCGGGGTGGTCATCGTGCGTCCTCGCTGTCGCGCTTGGTCAGGTCGGGTGCGGGCGCCGCCGGCGCCGGAGCGGCCGCAGCCGGCGCGCCCGGCGCGCCCTGCGGCGCCGCCGTGCCGTACGGTGCTGCTGCCCCGCCCGGCGGGCCGTACGGCGCCTGGGGGGTGTTCTGCGCGTACGGGTTCGGGCGTTCGCCCGGGAGGACCGGGTAGGCCGTTTCCGCCCAGCCCGCCTGGACGGGGGCCGGGGGCTGCCAGGCCCCCGGGGCGGGGGGCGGGGGCAGGAAGCCCGAGCGCTGGTCCGTCGTCGAGCGGTAGTCGACCGCGCCCTGCGTCATGCGCATGTACGCCTCCTCCAGGGAGGCCTGGTGCGGGGAGAGCTCCCACAGCCGTACGTCCGCCCCGTGGGCGACGTCGCTGATGCGCGGCAGGGGCAGGCCGGTGACGCGCAGGGCGCCGTCCGGCTCGGGCAGGACGTGGGCGCCGGCCTCGACGAGGGCGCCGGTGAGCTTGTCGCGGGCGGCCGGTTCACCCTCCGGCGTGCGCACGCGCGCGAAGTCGGCGGAGTTGGCGGAGATGAAGTCCTTGACGCTCATGTCGGCCATGAGCTGGCCGCGTCCGATGACGATGAGGTGGTCGGCGGTCAGCGCCATCTCGCTCATCAGGTGGGAGGAGACGAAGACGGTGCGGCCCTCGGCGGCGAGGCGTTTCATGAGGTTGCGCACCCACAGGATGCCCTCGGGGTCGAGTCCGTTGACGGGCTCGTCGAAGAGCAGCACCTGGGGGTCGCCGAGCAGGGCGGCGGCGATGCCCAGGCGCTGGCCCATGCCGAGGGAGAAGCCCTTGGTGCGGCGCTTGGCGACGTCCTGCAGGCCGACGACGCCGAGGACCTCGTCGACGCGGCGGGCGGGGATGCCGGAGAGCTGGGCGAGGGAGAGCAGGTGGTTGCGGGCGCTGCGGCCGCCGTGCACGGCCTTGGCGTCGAGGAGGGCGCCGACCTGGCGGGGCGCGTTGGGCAGCTTGTGGAAGGGGTGGCCACTGATGGTGACGCGGCCCGCGGTGGGGTTGTCCAGGCCCAGGATCATGCGCATGGTCGTGGACTTGCCGGACCCGTTGGGGCCCAGGAAGCCGGTGACTGCGCCGGGCCGTACCTGGAAGGTCAGGTTGTGCACGGCCGTCTTGGCGCCGTAGCGCTTCGTCAGGCCGACTGCCTCGATCATCTCCGCCCCTCGCGAGCTTCGAGCGTACGTGCGTGGAGGAGGCAAAAAGCCCCTAAAGGTTAGGAGGGTAATCGAGAGGTTGACGGTTCCCGGTGCGGGTGGGGCGGGGTCACGCGTCGCGGGTGCGCAGGACCGCGTACCCGCCGGCCAGCGCGGCCACCACCCACAGCACCATGATCGTGAAGCCGCCCCAGGGCCCGTAGGGCGCGTCGCTGCCGGCGGTGACGACCTGCATGACCTTCTGGCCGGCCTGGTCGGGCAGGTACTGGCCGACCTTGCGGGTGGCGGAGACGTTGCCGAGGATCGCCGAGATGAGGAAGAAGAAGGGCATGAGGATGCCCAGGGCCAGCATGGGGCTGCGCAGCATGGTGGCGACGCCCATGGAGAAGACGGCGATGAGGGTCATGTAGAGGCCGCCGCCGATGACGGCGCGCAGGACGCCCGGCTCCCCGAGGGAGGTGCTGTGGTCGCCGAGCATCGCCTGGCCGGCGAAGAACGCCGCGAAACTCGTGATCATTGCGATGACGAGGGCCAGCAGCCCGGCAATAACGATCTTGCAGAAGAGGAAAATGCCGCGCTGCGGCACGGCGGCCAGCGACGGGCGGATCATTCCGGTGCTGTATTCGTTGGAAACGACCAGCACCCCGAAAACGATCAATGCGAGCTGGCCGAGTCCCATGCCGGCGAAACTCGTGAACGTCGGATCGAAACGGATCTTGTCGCGCACCGGCATCCGCTCGAAGCTGCGGTTGGTCAATGCGCTGATCAGCAGGGAAAGGGCGACGGTGACCACGACCGCGACGCCCAGCGTCCACACCGTCGACCGCACGGATTTGATCTTCGTCCATTCCGAGCGGAGGACCTGGCCCACCACCGCCATGGTCACGACCCCTTCCTGCGCCAGTCCGCGCCCCACGCCTTCGGTGGCGGCGCACCGCCCGGCACCGCCGCCCGGTGGTTCTCGTGGGCGTGGTACTCCACCGCCTGCGCCGTCAGCCGCATGAAGGCCTCCTCCAGGGAGGCCGACTGGGAGCTGAGCTCGTGCAGCACGATCTGGTGCCGTGCCGCCAGCTCGCCCAGATGCGCGGCGTCCTCGCCCTCGACCTCCAGCACGCCCTCGCCCGCGGGGACGTGGTCGATGCCCGCCCCGTGCAGCACTTCCCGCAGGCGCTCGTGGTCCGGGGAGCGCATGCGCACGTACGACCGGGAGTTCTCCCGGATGAAGTCGCTCATGCCGGTGTCGGCCAGCAGCTTCCCCTGGCCGATGACGATGAGGTGGTCGGCGGTCAGCGCCATCTCGCTCATCAGGTGCGAGGAGACGAAGACCGTACGGCCCTGGGCCGCCAGGTCCTTCATCAGGTTGCGGATCCAGTGGATGCCCTCGGGGTCGAGCCCGTTGACCGGCTCGTCGAACATCAGGATCCGCGGATCGCCCAGCAGCGCGGCGGCGATGCCCAGCCGCTGGCCCATGCCCAGCGAGAAGCCCTTGGTGCGCTTCCTCGCCACCGAGGCCAGGCCCACGGTGTCGAGCACCTCGGCCACCCGGGCCCGCGGGATGCCGTTGGACTGCGCCAGACACAGCAGGTGGTTGCGCGCGCTGCGGCCGCCGTGCACGGCCTTGGCGTCGAGCAGGGCGCCCACCGTCTTCAGCGGGTCGTGCAGCTGCCGGTAGTGCCGGCCGTCGATGCGGACCGTTCCCCCGGTCGGGTGGTCCAGGCCGAGCATCATCCGCATCGTCGTGGACTTGCCCGCGCCGTTGGGCCCCAGGAAGCCGGTGACGACGCCCGGGCGCACGGTGAACGTGAGCCGGTCCACGGCACGCACGTCGCCGTAGTCCTTCGTCAGCCCCTCGACCTCGATCACTCGGCCACGGTAAGGGCGTCCGCGGTACCCCGCCACCGGGCGAAACACCGCGGAACGCCCACCACCGGTTCCCCGGTCGAGCGACCGACCGGACGTGCCCTCAGCGGCTCTGCTGGGCCGGGACGCCGCGCGTGATCGGCTCGTCGTCGCCCGGCACCCCGGCCGCGGCCACCGCCGCGCCGGTCAGCGTGGCCAGCATCTCGCGGACGTTGGTCAGCTGGGCGTTGATGCTGTCGCGGCGGTTGGTCAGCGCCGCCAGCTCCCGCTCGGACTCGCTGCGGATGCGGTCCGCCTTGGCATTGGCGTCGGCCACGATGTCCTCGGCCTGACGCTGCGCCGTCTCCACCGTCTGACGGGCCCGCCGCTCGGCGTCAGTGCGCAGCTTCTCCGCCTCCAGGCGCAGCTGCTCGGCACGGTGCTCGATCTCCGCCAGCCGCTTCTCCGCCTTGGCCTGGCGGGAGGCGAGGTCGCGCTCGGACTGCTCGCGGCGCTTGGCGAGGTTGGTCTCGAAGTCCGCGGCGGCCTGCGCGGCCTTGGCGCGGGTCTCCTCGAAGAGGGCGTCGGCCTCCTCGCGCTTGGACTGGGCGTCCTTCTGCGCCTCGGCCCGCAGCGTGGCCGCGTCGCCCTTGGCCTTCTCGATGATCCGGGCGCCCTCGTCCTCCGCCTTGGCCTTGCGGTCGGCGGCGAAGGCCTCGGCGTCGTTGCGGACCTGCTGGGCGGCCGACTCGGCCAGCTCCCGGTGCTGCTCGGCGGCCCGCCGGGCCTCCTCGCGCAGGTCCTTGGCCTCCTCCTCGGCCAGCCGGAGGATCTTCTCGACCCGCGCGCCGAGCCCCGCGTACGACGGCTCGGCGTCATTGATCTGCGCCTGGGCGTTCTGCGTTTCGAGGTGGAGCTCCTCGATGCGCTTTTCCAGGGAGGTGATCCGGGCCAGCGCGCTGTCACGGTCCGCTACGAGCTTGGCAATGCGGTCGTCCACCTGGCCGCGGTCGTATCCACGCCGCACCAACTCGAAGCCGAAGGGAGAGGAAGTGTCGCTCATGGGGTTCCTGTCATTGGAGACCGGTGAGGTGTTGAGGAAATCCTAGGGGCGTGAGCGGCGCGTCATGGAGCAGATGGATAAGGACAGTTGGGGAATCTGGAAAATGACCCCTCGATTGAGTGGCTACTTCCGATCGTGCTTGCCACCCGAACGAGTTGCGCCGGCACCCACGGCCGCCTTCACCCCGCCGTCCTTCGAGCCGCCCGCCCCCGGGGACTCAAATGATTCCAACGCCTCCAACACGTCCTGGACACGGGAAATCTCCGCCTGAATGTCCTCGCGCCGGCGAACCAGCACCTCCAACTCCCGCTTCGCTTCCTCCAGAAGCCCGTCCGCCTCCGCCTGAGCCTCGGTGCGCAGGCGCTCGGCCTCGCGTACGGCGGCGGCCCTCTTCTGCTCCGCCTCCTTGATCAGCCCGTCCGCCTTCTTCACGGCGGTGATCCGCACCTTGCTGGCCTCGCTGTTGGCGTCCGAGATCAACTTCTCGGCCTTCGCCTCCGCCTCCGCCAGCTGCTCGGTGGCCGCCGCGACGAGCTTGTCGCAGCGCTCGCCGGCCGACGCCATCGCCTCGGCCGCCTCCGCCCGGGCCCGCTCGTGCAGCTCCTCCACGTCGCTCTCGATGCGCGAGCGCAGCTCCTCGGCCCGCTCCCTTATCGCGGTGGCGTCCCCGCGCGCCTCGGCCAGCAGCGTGTCGGCGTCCGTACGCGCCTGCTCCACCAGCTCGTTGCCGCGGCCGGTGGCCTCCCGGACGATCCGCTCGGCCTCCTTGCGGGCCGCGCCCACCATGGCGTCGGCCTGCTCCTCGGCCGCCGCGGCGGCCCGCACGGCCTCCTCCTGGGCCTTGGCGACCAGCGCGTCCGCCTGCTCGGCGGCCTCCGCCCGACGCTGGGCCGCGGCCTCCCGCGCGGCGTCGACGGTCGCCTCGCCCTCGGCCCGCGCCTCCGCGCGCAGCCGCTCGGCCTCCAGCACCGCGTCGGCCTTGATCTTCGCCGAGTCGGCGCGCGTGCTGTTGGCGTTCTCCTGCGCCTCCGCGAGCGCCTGCGCCGCCTCCGTGGCCATCCGCTCGGCCTCGGCCGCGGCCTCGGCGATCAGGGCGTCCGCCTGCTCGGCGGCCTCCGCCCGGCGGGCACCGGCCGCCTCCCGCGCCTCGTCGAGCACCCGGTTCGCCTCGGCCCGGGCGCCCTCCAGCGCCGCCTCGGCGTCCGCGCGCAGCCGCTCGGCCTGCTCGGTCGCCTCGGTCAGGGCACGCTCGGCCTGCTCGGCGGCCTCCGCCCGGTGCGCCTCGGCGGCCCGGCGGGCCTCCTCGGCCGCCGCGGCGGCCTGCTCGGCCATCCGCTCGGCCTCGGCCGTGGCCCCGGTGATCAGCTCGTCCGCCTGCTCGGCGGCCTCGGCCCGGCGGGCGTTCGCCGCCTCGCGGGCCTTGTCGAGGATGCGGTCGGCGTCGTCCTGCGCGGACGAGGTCAGCTCCGCCGCCTCGTTGATGATGCGCTCGGCCTCGGCCCGGCCCTCGGAACGGATCCTGTTGGCGTCGTCGCGGGCCTCCGCCCGGGTGCGCGCCGCGTCCTGCTCCGCCGACGCCAGCGCGTCGGAGGCGTCCGTGCGCATCTGCTGCGCCCGCGCGGACGCGTCCGCGACCAGCCGCTCCGCCTCCGCCGTCGCCTTCGCGACCAGCGCGTCGGCCTTCTCCTGCGCCTTCGTCCTCTTCTCGGCCGCCTCCGCCGTCAGTCGCTCCGCCTCCGCGGCGGCCTCGGCGATCAGGGCGTCCGCCTGCTCGGCGGCCTCCGCCCGGCGGGCGCCCGCGGCCTCGCGGGCCTCGTCGACCGTACGGGCTGCCTCGGCGCGCAGCCGCTCGGCGTCCGCCTCGGCCTCCGCCCGGTGGGCCTCGGCCGCCCGGCGGGCCTCCTCCTCGAAGCGCGCCGCCTCCTGGCGGGCCGCCTCGACCATCTCGGCCGCCTCGGCGATCAGCCGGTCCGCGTCCGCCGCCGCCTCCGCACGGTGCGCCTCGGCCGCCTCGCGGGCCTCCTCGACGCTGCGGGCGGCCTGCTCGGCCATCCGCTCCGCCTCGCTCGTCGCCTCGGCGATGAGCTCGTCGGCCTGCTGGGCCGCCTCCGTACGCCGCGCGTTGGCCGCCTCGCGGGCCTCGTCGACCGTACGGGCCGCATCGAGACGCAGCCGCTCGGCCTCCGCCTCCGCCTCGGCACGGTGCGCCGCGGCGGCCTCCTTGGCCTGCTCCTCGAAGCGGGCCGCCTCCGCCTTCGCGGTCTCCGTCAGCTCCGTCGCCTCCGCGACGATGCGCTCCGCCTCGCCCGTCGCCTCGGCGATGAGCTCGTCCGCCTGCTGGGCGGCCTCCGAACGGCGCGCGTTGGCCGCCTCCCGGGCCTCCTGCAGCGCCCGCGCGGCCTCGTCCGACAGCCGCTCGGCCTCGGCCCGCGCCTCGGCGACCGTACGCTCCGCCAGCTCGCGGGCCTCGTCCAGGGCCGCCGTGGCCTCCGCACGCGTCCGGGCGGCGTCCTCGTCGGCCCGCTCGCGCTCCGCGTACGCCTCGGCCCGCACCCGGTCCGCCTCGATCTGGGCGTCGGTGACGGTGCGTTCGGCATTGTGCTCGGCCGCCGACCGCAGGCCCGCGATCTCCTCCTCGGCCTCCTCGCGCAGCCCGGCCACCGACTCGCGCACCTGCTGCGCGGTCTGCTCGGCGGCGGCCACGAGCTCGCTCGCCCGCGCCTCCGCCTCCTCGACCAGGCGCCGGCCCTCCTCCTGCGCCTCGGCGACCCGCTTGCGCGCCGACGCCAGCAGCTCCTCGCTCTGCTCGTGCGCCGCCGCACGCTCCGCCTGCGCCTGCGCCCGGGCACCGGACAGCAGCTCCTCGGCCTCCCGGCGGCGCCGGGCGGCCTCCTCCTGCGCGGCGGTCAGCGCCTCCGCGGCCTCGGCGGCCGTGCGCTCGGCGACGGCATGCGCCTCCGCCCGCACCCGGTCGGCGCTCTCCTGCGCCTCCGTGCGCAGCCGCTCGGCCTCGGCCTCGGCCTCCTCGCGCAGCCGCGTCCCCGCGGCCTCGCCCTCGGTCCGCGCCCGCGCCGCCTCCTCGGTGGCCTCGGTGCGCAGCCGCTCCGCCTCGTCCTCCGCCTGCGCCTGCAGGGTGCGCGCCCGCTCGGCGGCCTCCGTGCGCAGCCGCTCGCTCTCCTCGGCCGCCTCCTTGCGCAGCCGCTCGGCCTCCGCACGGGCCTCGCGCAGCGCCGTCTCGGCCGCCTCCACGCGCTCGGCGGCCTCCGTGCGCAGCCGCTCCAGCTCCGCCTCGGCCTCCTCGGCGCGCGCCTGCGCGGCCCGCTCGGCCTCCTCGCGCAGCGCCCGCGCGGCCTCCTCGGCCTCCGTCCGTACGCGCTCGGCGTCGCCGGCGGCCTCGGTGGCCGTCTCCTCCGCCTCCGTACGCGCCCGCTCCAGGGCCTCCTCCGCCTGCTTGCGCAGGGCGGCGGCCCGCTCGGCGGCCTCGGTGCGCACCCGCTCGGACTCGGCAGTGGCCCCCGAGCGCGTCTCCTCGGCGTCCGCCTTGGCCTTGACCAGCAGCTCCTCGGCGGTCTTCGCCGCCTCCTCGATCTGCTGCAGCGCCTCGCGCCGCGCCTCCTCGCGGATGCGCTCGCCCTCGGCCACCGCCTCCGCCCGCAGCTGCTCGGCCTCGCCGCGCAGCCGGCGTGCCTCCTCCTGCAGCTCGACGGTGCGCGCCCGGTACTCGGCGGTGTCGTCCTTCGCCTCGCCCTTGAGCTGCTCGGCGGTGTCGGCGGCCTCGGCCCGCAGCCGCTCGGCCTCGGCCTCGGCCTCCTTGCGGATCCGCTCGGACTCCTCGGCCGCCGCCTTGCGCGCCGCCCGGGCGTCCTCCGTGGCCTTCGCCAGCACCTCCTCCGCCGTCCGGGCGGCCTGCGCCAGGGCGGCCGCGGAGTCCTCGGCGACGGCGCTGCGCGCCTTCTCGGCGGCCTCGGCCACCAGCCGCTCGGCCTCCGCCGCGGCGTCCGCCCGCAGCTGCTCGGCCTCGGCCTTGAGGGCCTCGGCCTCCTTGGTGGCCTCGCTCACCAGGCGGGCGATCTCCGCCCGCGCCGTACGGGTGCGCTGCTCGTTGTCCGTCTCGGTGGCCGCAAGGCGCCGGGTCGCGGCCTCCTTGGCCTCCGTGACCAGCTTCTCGGCCTCCGCGCGCGCCTCGCGCAGGGCGGTGTCCGCCTCCTGCATGCGCGCCTCGGCCGCCCGGGTCAGCTCGCTCGCCGTACTGCGGGCCTGGTCGGTCTCCGTCGTGGTGGCCATCCGCAGCCGCTCGGCGTGGTCGGTGGCCTCCTGCGCCTGCGCGGAGGCGGCCGCCAGCAGCCGCTCGGCGTCCGTACGGGCCCGGCGCAGGATCGCTTCGGCTTCCGCCCGGGCCTCCTCCGCGGCGGCCCCGAGCCGGCCGCTGGCCTGCTCGGTCAGCCGCTGCGCCTCCGCCCGGGCGGCCGCGAGGGCGGCCTCCGCCTCGGCGCGGGACTCCTCCAGCAGCCGCCGGGCCTGCGCCTCGGTGCGCGCCCGCAGCTGCTCGGCCCAGGCGACGTTCTCGTTGACGTGCGACTCGACGGTGCGGCGGCGCTCGTTGAGCTCCTCGTCCAGGCGCTGGCGCCGGGCGACCGCCTCGGCGTGCAGCTCGGCCTCCATGCGGGCCTGCCGCTCGGCCTGCTCCTGCAGCAACCGCTGCGTCTGCGCCCGCGCCTCGCGCAGCTCGCGCTCGGCGTCGCTGCGCAGCTGCTCGGCCTGGATCTGCGCATTGCGCAGCAGCTGCTCGGCCTGGTAACCGATGTCCGCCGAGTCGTAGGCGGGACGGTGGGCGAGCTGACGGCGCGCCTCGTGGAGCTTGGCGCGCAGGACCTCGACCTGGTAGCCGAGGTCGTCGGCATGCTGGACCGCCTTCTCCCGCTCCGTCTTCAGCCGCTCCATCTCGGCCTCGAACTGCGAGAGATGGTCGAGTTCAGCCCGTTGACTCTCCTGGCGCTCGTAGCCCCGCACAGTGCGGTCCATCCGTCCCCTGGTCGCATCGGCGGCCGGCCCCGTACTGCGTCGGTGGTGGAACCCGGAGCCCGCCCTTCCGAAGAAATGGTGTCAGATCATCGGTACAGCCCGGTCCGGGGACCCTGGGGGCCCCGGCCGAACCTGCACTCTACCGGCCGGGGGGAGGGCGCGGTCAGTGCTCCGCGGTCCCGGCAGCCGCCGAGGTGACCAGTTCCGTCAGCACGCCGTGACAGTCCTTGGGGTGCAGGAAGGTGATGCGCGAATCCATCGAGCCCCGGCGCGGCTCGTCGTACAGCACCCGCACGCCCTTGCCGCGGATCGCGGCCGCGTCCCCGTCGACGTCCGCCGTGCCGAACGCGATGTGGTGGACGCCCTCGCCGTTCTTCGCCAGCCACTTGCCCACCGGGGAGTCCTCCCGGATCGGCTCCAGCAGCTGCAGGTAGGAGGCACCGCCGTCGTCGGTGCCGTTGATTTTCAGCATGGCCTCGCGGACACCCTGCTCCTCGTTGACCTCGGTGTGGAACACCTCGAAGCCGTACGTGGCACGGTAGAACTCGACGGTGGCGTCGAGGTCGGAGCAGGCGATCCCGATGTGGTCGATGCGCGTCAGCATGGCTTCAGTGCACCGCTGCCGGTGCGGTTACGCAACGTGCGCGCGATCACACCGTCGGGCCGGTGACCGCCGGGTGACCGCTCAGTACATTGACGGGAACCGTCGTTAACATCCCTCTCCGCTCGAAGGGGCAGCGCCCATGTCAGGAACGAACGGAAATTCCGGTACGACCTCCGTCATCGTCTCGGGCGCCCGCACGCCCATGGGCCGCCTGCTGGGCTCCCTGCGCAGCTTCTCCGGGGCCGAGCTGGGCGCCTTCGCCATCAAGGCCGCCCTCGACCGAGCCGGGATAGGGGGTGACCAGGTCCAGTACGTGATCATGGGCCAGGTGCTGCAGGCCGGCGCCGGGCAGATCCCCGCCCGCCAGGCCGCCGTCAAGGCCGGCATCCCCATGTCCGTCCCGGCCCTGACCATCAACAAGGTCTGCCTCTCGGGCCTGGACGCCATCGCCCTGGCCGACCAGCTCATCCGCGCGGGCGAGTTCGACATCGTCGTCGCCGGCGGCCAGGAGTCGATGACGAACGCCCCGCACCTGCTGCCCAAGTCCCGCGAGGGCTACAAGTACGGCGCCGTCGAGATGCTCGACGCCATGGCCCACGACGGGCTCACGGACTCCTTCGAGAACATCGCCATGGGTGAATCGACGGAGAAGCACAACACCCGTCTGGGTATCCGCCGCCCCGAGCAGGACGAGTTCGCCGCCCTGTCCCACCAGCGGGCCGCCGCCGCCCAGAAGAACGGCCTGTTCGAGGCCGAGATCACCCCCGTCGAGATCCCCCAGCGCAAGGGCGACCCCGTCCTGTTCAGCAAGGACGAGGGCATCCGCCCCGAGACCACGGCCGAGGGACTGGGCAAGCTGCGCCCCGCCTTCGCCAAGGACGGCACCATCACCGCCGGCACCTCCTCGCAGATCTCCGACGGCGCCGCCGCCGTGGTCGTGATGAGCAAGGCCAGGGCCGAGGAGCTGGGCCTGGCCTGGATCGCCGAGATCGGCGCCCACGGCAACGTCGCCGGCCCCGACAACTCCCTGCAGTCCCAGCCGTCCAACGCCATCCGGCACGCGCTGGGCAAGGAGGGCATCGGCGTCGAGGACCTCGACCTGATCGAGATCAACGAGGCGTTCGCGGCCGTTGCGGTGCAGTCCATGAAGGATCTGGGCGTATCCCCTGAAAAGGTGAACGTCAACGGCGGAGCCATCGCGCTCGGCCACCCGATCGGCATGTCCGGCGCCCGCATCGTGCTGCACCTCGCCCTCGAACTGAAGCGGCGCGGCGGCGGCACCGGCGCCGCGGCCCTGTGCGGCGGCGGCGGCCAGGGCGACGCCCTGATCATCCGCGTGCCCGGCAACTGACCCCTCCCGGACCCCTCGGACCCCGTCGGGGACCCCCTCGGTCCCCGTCGGACCCCCTCGCGACAGGAGCAGCCATGGTGGACGTCCCCGCACTCGTCGAACAGGCGCGTGAGGGCCGCCCGCGCGCGGTGGCCCGCCTGATCTCCCTGGTGGAGGGGGCGTCCCCGCAGCTGCGCGAGGTCATGGCGGCGCTCGCGCCGCTGACCGGCGGCGCCTACGTGGTGGGCCTGACCGGCTCGCCGGGCGTCGGCAAGTCCACCTCCACCTCCGCCCTGGTCAGCGCGTACCGCCGGATGGGCAAGCGGGTCGGCGTCCTCGCCGTCGACCCCTCCTCGCCCTTCTCCGGCGGCGCGCTGCTCGGCGACCGCGTACGGATGTCCGAGCACGCCTCCGACCCCGGCGTCTACATCCGCTCCATGGCCACCCGCGGCCACCTCGGCGGCCTCGCCTGGGCCGCCCCCCAGGCCATCCGCGTCCTGGACGCGGCCGGCTGCGACGTGATCCTCGTCGAGACGGTGGGCGTCGGGCAGTCGGAGGTGGAGATCGCCTCCCAGGCCGACACCTCCGTCGTGCTGCTCGCCCCCGGCATGGGCGACGGCATCCAGGCCGCCAAGGCCGGCATCCTCGAGATCGGCGACGTGTACGTCGTGAACAAGGCCGACCGCGACGGGGCCGACGCCACCGCCCGCGAGCTCAACCACATGCTGGGCCTGGGCGAGGCACGGGGCCCCGGCGACTGGCGGCCCCCCATCGTCAAGACCGTCGCCGCGCGCGGCGAGGGCACCGACGAGGTCGTCGAGGCGCTCGACAAGCACCGCGCCTGGATGGAGGAGCGGGGCGTCCTCGCCGAGCGGCGGCTGCGCCGCGCGGCCCACGAGGTCGAGACGATTGCCGTCACGGCTTTGCGGGAGCGCATCGGCGACCTGCGCGGCGACCGCCGGCTGGCCGCGCTCGCGGACCGCGTCGTGAGCGGCACGCTCGACCCGTACGCGGCGGCGGACGAATTGGTTGCGGGTCTGACCGAGCGGGTATAGGCCATGCGAAATGAGCCCGGCGAATTCCGGTCGCCGGGCTCATTTCCTTGCTCGCCGGCTTGCTTCGTGCACCGGGTACTTCGTTTACCGGGCACTTCGTCTACCGGGTTACTCCATGCACCGGGGTTACTTCATGTAGAGGCCCCAGGTCTGGGCGGCCCGGCCCGAGCCCCGGGCCTCGATCGTCACCGGCTGGTCGAGCCCGTGACCCTGGAGCACCTCACCGCGGAACTTGCGGCTCTCGATGGGCGTGTTGTCCGCCCGGGTGTCCAGCAGCCAGCGCTGGGCGAGGTTCCCGCTGTTGCACGGGCTCTGCGTGATCTTCTGCCCGCGCCCGGTGGCCGCGAGGCACTTGCCGAAGTGCGTGCCCCGGATCGTGTACGACCCGTCGTCCAGCTGCGTCAGCTGGAACACCTGCCAGCTGTGCCGGGCGTCGCGGGTGAGGACGTCGTGCCCCGCGTACTCGTCCAGGTTGGTGTCGTCGCTGTAGACCTGGATCGACGTGGTGATCGGCGCCTTGACGGCGGCGTCCGCCGCGGCGGGCACGGCGGCCAGGCCCGTCAGGGTGCCGGCGGCGGCGAGGGCGAGGGCGATCTTGCGGCTCGTGGTCATGCCGTTTTCCCTTCCATGGATTTTCGTGGGTCGGGCTTTACGACGTTCGGAAAGCTATGTGCTGGGGAGGGAGGGGAACCAGAGCGGTTCGGGACATATGCCGGGTAAAAGGTACGGATTTCAACTCGCCCTGCATTCCCGCGGATCGGGTCATGCCGGCAAGCGTGCGAACCGGCCGCTTGTGCCCTGGCCTCATCACGGGGGTACGGCCTGCGGGAACGGGAGGCCCGGTCCGTCTTCCGGCACGCGGGGCGCCGCATTTCCGGCCATCGCGATCGCGAAGTCGGTGCCTGGAGTCGTCCCGTTCGGGTGGCGGGAGCGGCTGGCCGATGTCAATCCCCGTTCCGGGGGGTGTCCGGGCGCTTCGGGTGACGGCTAGGGTCGCGCCCGACAGGCACCAGCCACAGTGCGACAGCAGTGGAAAGGCGGGCCGGAGAGATGAAGAGCCGAAGAGACGTCCTACGCGCCGCAACCGCAGCGGCCGGCGCAGCCGCCCTCGGCACCCTCGGCACGGGCAGGGCAACAGCGGCCGGAACACACGCCGCCACCTTCACGGACGCCTCCGGTCTGGCGACCGTGTCCGTCTTCGCCCACACCGGAAGCCCCGCACGGCAGCACTGGATCGACAAGACCACCACCGTCGGCGACGGCGACATGATCGCCATCGGCGGCGGCGCCACCGCGACGGACGCCAACCCCGGCGCCCTGCTCACCGCCTCCTACCCCACCGGCGACCTCTGGGGCTGGACCGTCAGCTCCAAGGACCACCTCCAGGTGCACTACCACCAGCTCACCTCGTACGTGATCGGGCTGAAGATCGCCGGCATGAGCCGCGACCAGCTCGCGCGGGCCGTCCTCGTCACCCCCGCCGACAGCGGCGCCGAACCGTGGCCCACGGCCGAAGCACGCATCTGGTCCAACAACCACGTCCTCGTCGGCGGCGGCTTCCGCGTGGACTGGCACGGCGCCGGCAACCTCGCCACCGCCTCCTTCCCCTCCTCCGACAGCACCTGGCAGGCCCGCTCCAAGGACCACGGCCAGTCCGACCCCTGCAGCATCCGCTCCTACGCCATCGCCCTCCCGCGGCACCTGCCCGTCGGCCGCGTCGAGGTCGCCCGCATCCCCGTCGACGGCGGCCCCGACGCCCACCCCCAGGCCACCGCCACCCTGCCACCCGGCTACGTCCTCACCGGCGGAGGCGGCGACGTGCACTGGAGCGGCGCCGGCAACCTGCTCTGGCGCCTCGAACCCTCACGGTGGGCCCCCAGCTTCACCGCGGCCTCCAAGGACCACCTGTGGTCCAGCCCCGCCACCATCACCGCATGGGCGCTCGGCATCCGCATCGTCTGACGCCGTCCCGCACGCCGTCCGACTCGGGACCCACCCGCGCGGGACTTCCCTCCCGGCCCGCACCCGCACGCCCGGGGCGCTGAACTTCCGCCGCCGCGATTCCGCTCCCACCATCGGGGCAGGCAGAAGCCGAGAGAGAGGGAACCCCCCATGAAAACGCGGACCTTCCGCCTGGCACCGGCGGTGGCGGCGGCCACCGCGGTGCTCCTGACCGCCACGGCGGGGGCGGCCGTAGCGGCACCGTCGGATGAGTCCCCGAGCGCAAGCACCAGCGCCGGCGCCACCCCGGCCGACGGCTGGACCAAGCGCGGCCACTACGACGACGAGAACACCTGCGTGGAGGCGGGCAAGAAGGGCCAGAGCCACGGCGACTGGCACGAGTACAAGTGCAAGCGCGAATACGACAACGACCACTACCGCTACTACTGGTGGCTGTACACCCACTGACGAGCGCGGCAGACCGTGCCCCCCCGGGCGAGCCGCCCGGGGGCCACGGCCGGGGGACGCCATGCGGGTGATGCGGCGCGCATCTCGTACGGGTTCGCGCGGGATCGTCTATCGTGCTGCCGGCGGACTTCCGAACGGATCCGGGGAGAGAGCTCATGAACCACTCCCAGTGGAAGACCCGCCGCACGAGGAAGCTCCTGGGTGAGGTGGTGGAGGAGACCGTCGCCTACACCGAGGCGGGGCACGCGTTCGCCCTGGGGCAGGCCGTGTACGACCGCCGCAGCGAGCTCGGCCTGTCACAGAGCGAACTGGCACGGCGGGCCGGGATGACCCAAGCCCAGATCTCCCACATCGAGGGCGGCGACTCCGTTCCGACCCTGGCCCTGCTCACCCGTCTGGCCAAGGCGCTCGACGCCTCGTTGACCATCGACCTGGACGGCGACACGTCGGCCTTCGTCTTCACGCCTCACGGAGGCCGGCCGGAGACCGATGGGGGATCACCGCGGGGGCGCTCGTCCGCCGCTTGAGGGCTCCCACCCCCGCCCCGGCGACGAACGCCGCCCATGCGGCGGCGGGTATGGAGAGCTGCGGCCCGCCGCGCCGTTTGGAGTCACGTATGTGGACGGTGCGCGGGGTGGCGGCGACTTCGACGCAGGCGCTGCCGTCACTGCCGCTGTGAGTGGACTTCGCCCATGGAAGGGAGACTTCGACGCACTCACCGCCCCCCTCGCCGTCGCTGTAGCTCGACTTGAACCACGACCGGTGCTTGAGCGTCATCCCTCGGCCAACCTTCTGATGTACGCCGCTGAATCCTTCATGTTCAGCGCCTGAGCGCGAAGCATGCCGTAGCGCTGCGAGAAGTCACTCACCGTCTCACGCTCCGCGAAGAGGGAGTTGAACCCCTGCCCCTCTACATAGGCGCACAGCTCACGGTTTTCGGATTCCAGCAGCGTCATCGGTCCATGGAGGCAGCTGTGGGAGGCGCCTTCGGCGAGCAGAACCTGGATGGTCACGTTGCGCTGTTCGCCGACTTCGAGCAGGTGGCGCAGCTGCCCCTTCATCACCTTCGGCCCGCCGACCCCGGTACGGAGTGCGGCCTCGTACATGACGAAGCTGAACAGCACGGTCGGTACCTTGAGCCGTTCCTGTCGCCGCATCCGGGTCTCCCAACGATCATCGATCGTCTGGTCATCCACGGGGGGCCAGTGGCTGCTGAACAAACTGCGTGCGTACTCCTCGGTCTGGAGCAGTCCGGGAACGAGGAGCGTCTGGTAGTGGTGCTGCGCGATCGCCCGCGCTTCCGCATCCGCGAACAGATGCGTGACCCAAGGTGCCTTGTCCGGCTGCAGATACGCCAGCGCCGCCCGCAGCTTCCCCCGCGCCCCGCACATGTCGTCGGCGACCTCCAGGAGCCGCTGGGTGGGGCGCCGGCGCCCCTGTTCCATCGAGCTCACCGTCTCGCACCCGTACCCCGCCTCCTGCGCCAGCTGCTCGCGGCTGATGCCGGCCTCCGTGCGCCAGAGCTTCACCTGGTTGCCGCACAGCCGCCAGGCCATCGGTGGCTGAGAGGTCTCACTCGTCACGGCCCCGCCCCTTCCCTCCGCACTCATGTCCGTAGCAACGGACCGTAAGGCGGGCAAGACACCCACGCGCCGCAAGCGGCCGGAGGTTCTCACCTCCGGGTGAAAAAACGGGAGGTTTCCGCGGTCAGGACGGACCGTCGAACAGGCCCCAGCCGTCCTCGCCCAGAGCCTCGCCGATGGTCGCGGTGGGGATGACGAGAGAGCCGGCTGCCCATTCGATCGCCAGCGCTTCGGGCGTGCGTCCCAGGACGGCGGCCAGGTCGCGGAGGATGTCCGGCTCGGGCGGAGCCGGCGGCTCGACGGGTTGCTCGCCCATGGTCTGTTCGCCCCTTCGGTCGTTGTGTTCCGGTTGTCACGGACCGTATGGCAGGCCCGGAGCGAAGGGCCGTTCTCGCCTCATAATCCCGTCGGCCGCCCGGCCGTGGAGCGCGGCCGTAGCCGCAGGTTGTCGCCCCCCCCGGGTCAGGACTCCCCACCTGCCAGCAGTGCCGCCGCCGACTCCTCCGCCAATGCCTCGGCGTGCGGCGGAAGCGGTTCGCCTGCGCGGAGGTGGCGGCGGACCACGGCCAGGGGGAGGTCGATCAGGGCGAGGAAGGCGCGGTCGAAGGCGGCAGGGTCGTCGCCGGCCAGGGCCGCCAGCGCCGCGCGGATGCGGGCGTTGCCCTCGTTCGCGCGGTGGGCGTACTGCGGGGGCCAGTCGGCGCGGCCGAAGTCCTGGGGGCCGTACAGCAGGAGGGCCGCCTCCTGGGGGTGGGTGCGGCTCCAGGCGACCACGTGGCGGGCCGCCGCGGCCGGTGATTCGTCCAGGGCGCGGATGTAGCCGTGCTGGAAGCGTTCGACCGTGCGCAGCCACACCTCGGCCAGGAGCACGGCGCGGCTGGGGAAGCGGTGGTACACCGAGCCGCTCGGTGCGCCCACGGCCTTGGCCACTGCCGACATGGTCACGCCCGCGGGGCCTGCGGTTGCCGCGAGGTGGACGGCGGCGTCCAGGAGTTGGTCCGTGTCGAAGCGGGGTGGTCTCGGCATGAATTGGAGAGTACTCTCCAGAGTTATTGGAGATGTGTCTCTAAAACGGGGAGGCAGTCAACGTCATGGGTGGCGTCTACAACGTGCACGAGCGCTCGCTGGCCGCGGAGCCGGCCGAGGTCGGGGTGCTGATCGACGGTCTCGCGAGCGGGAACGACCGGCTCTGGCCGGGCGCGCCCTGGCCGCCGATGCGGCTGGACCGGCCGCTGGGGGTGGGGGCCAGGGGCGGACACGGTCCGGTGCGCTACAGCGTGGCCGCTTACGTGCCGTCCGTCTGGGTGCGGTTCGCCTTCGAGGGGCCGCGCGGTTTCGACGGTTTCCACGAGTTCGCCGTGCTGAGCGGTGCGGACGGCCGGACGCGGCTGCGGCACACCCTCGCCAAGGAGGCCCGCGGGTCGGCCCGGCTGACCTGGCCCCTGTTCTGGCGGTGGCTGCACGACGCGTGCGTCGAGGAGAGTCTGGACCGCGCCGAGCGGGCGCTCACCGGCACGGTTGCCCGGCCGGCACGGCGGAGCCCGTACGTGCGCGTACTGCTGCGCCTGTTCCGCCTGCTCCGCTGAAAAACGCCTCGCCCGCGCCGCACAACGGGGGTGTGCGGCGCGGGCGAGGGCCGGAGGTCACTTGGTGCGCGTGGTGCGCAGGTGGTTGGCCACCGGCAGCAGGGAGGTGTGGAGTGCCTTGAGTTCCTCCGGTGTCATCAGGTCGATGAAGTGCTCGCGCACGGAGGCGACATGGTGGGGCGCCACCTTGCGCATCGTCTCCCAGCCGAGGTCGGTCAGGACGGCGAACAGGCCGCGCCGGTCGGACTCGCAGTTGACGCGGCGGACCAGGCCCGCGTTCTCCATGCGGGTGATCTGGTGGGAGAGGCGGCTCTTGGACTGCAGGGTCGCGGTCGCGAGGTCGCTCATCCGCATCCGGTGGTCTTTCGACTCCGACAGGTTGACCAGGATCTCGTAGTCGTTGTTGGTGAGGCCGAAGGGCTGCAGATCGCGTTCGAGCTGGTGCATCAGCAGCCGGCTCACCTCCAGGTGGGCACGCCAGGCGGCCTGCTCCTCGTCGGTGAGCCAGCGGGTGCCGTTCTCGGTGTCCATAGATGGATTCTACCTAAAGGAAGTTGAAAGATTAACTAACATTAAAGGTCATGCGTTCGACCCGTCACACTCCGCAGGGTACCGCTCACAGCCCGAAGCGGCGCTGGAGGTCGCCGAGCTGGCCCGGCAATCGGGGGGTCATTGGCTGATTCCCGGGGCTTGCGTGCGGCACGCCGGCCTGCTCCGGCGGCCCGTCCCCGGTGGCGATCTCCTCCATCAACTGCTCGGTGGACTGCAGCAGCACCGTGCCCGCGCCCACGAACTCGAACTGGTGCTCCTCGCCCGAGGCGCCTCCCAGCCCCGTCAGCCGGCGCACCCCGCCCATGACCCCCCGCAAGTACTGGTGGTCGTAGTGGTGGCAGGGGGACGGGCAGTCGGCCCAGCCCACCAGCGCCTGCGGGTCGACGCGGATGGGCGGCTCGGCGAAGACGACCGGTCCGTTGGAGGCCGCGACGAACTTGCCCGTGCCGATCAGCGTCAGAAAGCCCGGGATGATCGACTGCTTGAGCGCGAGCGACGGCTCGAAGGCGAGCAGGTTGCCGGAGCGGACGGTGAGGTTGCCGTCCTCCAGGTCGTAGGAGTTGACGTCGAAGCCCCGGTCGGCCAGCAGCATCCTGCCCTGGCCCTCGGCGACCACCCAGTCCGCGGCGTGCAGCGGCGAGTGGAAGCTGCCGGCGATCAGCCGGTCGAGGGGACCGTGGCCGATGCCGTGGAAGTCGATCCGCCCGTAGTAGGCGATCATCTTCCCCTTCTGCAGGAACCACTGCCCCTTGAGGTCGACGCAGAAGGCGTACGGGTTGACGTTGTCGTTGGCCGGCAGCGTGGTGGCGTCGTGGACGACGGGACCGTTCATCACAGCTTCTCCTCCGACGCCTGGACGTAGACGGTGCCGGTGCCGGACAGCTCCAGCCGGAACGCCTCGCCGCTGCCGCGGCCGACGACTTCGCGCCAGCCGAGGGCGGTGGTGAGCTTGTTGCGCACGTCGCCGCGGTGGGCGACGTACGCCTGCGGGTCGACGACGACCGGCCGCTGCGGGCCGATCGGCAGCTCGATGAAGCCGCCGTGGGCCATCACCGCCACCGCACCGTGCCCCTTGAGAGTGGTGGTGAACAGGCCCTGCCCGGTGACCTGGCCGCGCACCATGCCCATCACGCCGCCCTGGGAACCCATGAACATCGTCCCCTGCTGCAGCGTGCCGTCGAAGGCCAGCAGGCGGTCGGCCTCGACGTAGAGCGTGTCGCCGGTGAGATCGATGACGTGCACGTGGTGACCGCCGTGGCCGAACATCACCGTGCCGTTGCCCTCGACCGTCATCAGGGGCGTGGCCTCGTTCGCGATACGGCGGCCGATCATCCCCATCACGCCGCCCGCGCCGCCGGTGATGCTGGGGGTGAAGGACACCTCCCCCTTGTAGGCGAGCATGGCCCCGCGCTGGCTGAACAGCCGCTGCCCGGGCACGACGCTGGCCTCGACCATGCGCGAGTTCAGGAGCCGGAACGGCATTACAGCTGCCCCCCGATCGTGTTGCGCTCGCTCGGCTGGACGTAGACGAGCCCGTCGCCCTCGAAGCGGATCTGGAACGCCTCGCCCGACCCCTCGCCGATGAAGGTGCGGAAGTTCACCCCCGACTGGAAGTGCTGGCGCAGCCGGCCGGTGTGCGCGATGTACGCGCCCGGGTCGACCTGCAGCGGCATCTGCGGGGTGACCCGCAGAACGATCGCGGTGCCGTCGGAGAGGATCGCCGCCTGGCCCGAGCCCTCGACGGTCGTGGTGAACAGGCCGTTGCCCTGGGAGGCGCCGCGCAGCCCGGTGAAGGTGGTGCCGGTGCGCAGCGAGGAGTCCGTGCACAGGAGGTTGCTCGCCTCGACGTACAGCGTCTCGCCGCGCAGCGTCACGAGGTTGATCTCGCTCGCGCGGTCGGCGAAGTAGCAGGTGCCGTGCCCCTTCACCTCCATGACTTCCATCTGTTCGCCGGTGAGCCGGCGGGTGACCATGCCGCGCAGGCCGTCACCGCCGCCGGTCATCTTCTTGAACGTCATCTCGCCCTCGTACGCGACCATCGACCCGTTCTTGGCCTTGACCGCGTCGCCGTTCATGTCGACGGCGAGGACCTTGCTCCCGTGGAGCCGAAACTGAGCCACGCCTGCAGACGCTAGCGGCAGGACATACCCCGCGAACAGGCCCCTAGACGCCCCTAGACGTCCCTAGGCCCTGGAATGGACCCGAATGCTGTGATCGAAGGTGGGCCTGCAACAATGGGAGAGCTTGTGAATGCTGTCACAAGCTGTGACCGTTTCGCCACGCGACCGAAGGTGTGCCCCGTGGACCTCAAGACAGCCTCCGCCCTGCGCCGGCTCCGCCTGGTCTCCGCCCCGGAGGCCGTTTCCTTCATCCTCCTGCTCATCTGCTCCGCCCTGAAGCGGACCACCGACTTCAACGCCGTACCCGCCATGGGCGCGATCCACGGCATCCTCTTCATCCTCTACGTCGTCTTCCTGGCCGACGCCTGGAACAAGACCAAGTGGCCCCTGAAGACCGGCGCCCTCTACTTCGTCCTCTCCGTCCTGCCGACCGGCGGCTTCTTCGCCGACCGCATGCTGCGCCGCGAGGCCGAGGCCAGCGTGATCGCCGCCCGCGCCCGCAAGGAAGGCGTGGTCAACGCATGATCGTCGCCTTCTCCGTCACCCCCATCGGGGTCGGCGAGGACGTCGGCGAATACGTCGCCGAAGCGGTGCGCGTCGTCCGCGCCTCCGGCCTGCCGAACCGTACGGACGCGATGTTCACCTCCCTGGAGGGCGACTGGGACGAGGTCATGGACGTCGTCAAGCGCGCCGTGGCCGCCGTCGAGGCCCGCTGCGGCCGCGTCTCCCTCGTCCTCAAGGCCGACATCCGCCCCGGCGTCACGAACGGCCTGACCACCAAGGTCGAAACGGTCGAACGCCACCTCGGCGCCCCGTAGGGGCGCGGGCCCATCCGGCGGCAGCGCCCCGTCAGGGGCGCGGGGAACTGCGCGATCGGCCACCGACGGCCTGCAGTCGACATGCCGTCCCGGACCCTGCGGGTGCGTCGTGGCTTGTCGCGCCCACGCGGCGGCAGCCGCAGATCGACGCTGCCCCGCGCCCCTTCGGGGCGCAGCCGCCGTTTGTTGCAGAAGCCTGTGTTCCGGCCGGGGGCGGTGGGACTCTGGCTCCCGGGGCGGCGCGGCGCGCCGCCGGCGGGGGAGGCCGGGGATGGACGCAGAGGTCGTCGTACGCGCGGTGTCGGCCGGCGCCGCCGTGATCGTGCTCCTCGCCCTGCCGAGGGCCTTCCGTTCCGCCTTCACCCCGCCGCACCGCCTGCCGAAGGCCGCCTTCCTGGCGGCCATGGTGGGACTGTGCCTGTGGACGGCCCACAGCCGGGGCCCCGGCTGGTTCGTCCCGGCGCTGTACGCCGACCTGGGCCTCAGCGCTGCATGGGCGCTCCTCGCGCCGTTCGCCCGTGTGCGCCGGGCCCGCCCCGCCGACCCGCTGCAGCTGAGCCACACCCTTCAGCGGGCCGCCCGGCACGAGGGTCCCCAGTGGATCGGGCTGTACGTCGCCTTCACCGGGTCGCTCTTCTTGATCGTCGCGCAGCCGCAGTTCCGGCAGTGGGCCGTCACTCTCACCGGCATCGGCTGTCCGCTGTGCTTCGTCGAGGACCAGCTGTGCCGCATCCTGGGCGACGACACCCCGGCGGTCGCCGCGTACCGCGCCCATCTGCGGGCCGGCAGCAACCGGCACGTGGTGCTCCGGCGGGACGCCTCCGGCGTCCCCTGGGAGGTGAAGATGCTCGCCAAGGACGCCTACCGGCGCCCGCCGCACACCCCGTCGTGCCCCGTCCACGGCCCGCTGACGGGGCTCGCGCGTCAGCGACCGGCCTGATCCGGCCGGACCACCCACGCCCGCAGCTGCCGGATCTGTTCGAGCAGGGCGCCGCCCCGGGCCGGGTTGCCGGCGGCCGCCCGCCGGGCGAGTGCCTCCGCCTCCTCCAGGGCCGCCAGGGCGCCCGCCACATCCCCGGCCGCTCCCGCCTTCGTCTCGGCCAGCAGGCCCAGCGCCAGGGCGAGTTCGACCCCTGCGACAGCCGGATCCGCCGTGGCGGCCTCGCGGAGCAGGCCGACGGCCTCCTCCCCGGCGGCCAGTGCCTCGCGGTGCCGCCCCAGCTCGTTCAGCCGGCTGCCGTACGTGCCGAGCGCGGCGCCCAGGTCGGCCCGGTGCACGGGGCTCTCACGGGCCAGCTCGCGCCACAGGCGTACCGCCTCCTCCGCCGCCCGCAGGCCGCCGCGTGCGTCCCCTGCCAGGTGCACGTTCAGGTTGCTCAGGGCCCGGGCCAGTTCGGGCCGGAAGTACGCGGGGTTGCCCTGCGCCGGCTGCCGCAGCAGGGCCACGGCCTCCTTGCTCGCGCGCGCCGCGCCCGTGAAGTCCCCGGCGGCGGCCCGGCGGCGGCCCAGGTTGTTCAACTGCAGGGCCAGGAAAGGCCGGTGGCGCGCCGGATCCTTGCGGGAGAGCCCGCGCAGCAGGCGTACCGCCTCCTCCGTGACGCGCAGCGCCTCCTTGTGCCGGAAGAGGCGGCCCAGCAGGATGCCGTGCTCGCTGAGCGCGGCGGCCAGCCGGTGGCCGTTGATCCGGGGATCGGCGCGGGCCAGCGCGCGGTAGAGCCCTACGGCCTCCCGCGACGGCTGCAGCGCCTCCTGGTGCCGTCCCAGGCGCAGCAGCGCGTTGGTGAGGCCGGCCAGCGCCCCCGCGAGGGGCGCCGCGGCACCCGAGGCGAACAGGCTGTCCCGCTGGGCCGTACGGACGAGCCCCACGGCCTCCTGCGCCGCCGCCAGCGCCTCCTCGCCGCGCCCGAGCCCGGCCAGGGACAAGCCGAGGTTCACCAGCGAGAAGGAGAGCCACACGACGACGAACGCCGCGTCCTTGTGCTGCTGGAGGTCCTCGATGCCCTGCCGCAGGCGCTCCCGCCGCAGGAGAAGGCCCGCCCCCTTCCGCCCCCGCGGGGGCATCGGCGGCAGGGGGCGGGCCGCGGCCAGGTCCCGGTACAGGCGCACGGCCTCCTCGTTGGCCTGCACCGCCTCCTGGTACAGGCCGGCCGCCAGCAGGCGCCCGCCCAGGCCGAACCACAGCAGCGCCCGGGCGAGCGGGTCCTGCGTGCGCTCCAGCCGGCAGGCGGTCAGGCGCCGGGTCACCGCGGCGATGCCCGGCGCCAGGTCGGCGACGTCGAGCTCCGGGAAGCGCGAGGCGACGGCCTCCAGCACGTCGATGCCCGCATCGGGTACGGCCGCCAGGTCGCTCAGGGCGGAACTGCCCGCGGCCACCGCCAGCTCCGGGGCCTTGAGGAGCGCCGGGAACAGGTGGCCGGGGCCCAGGTGCGGCCAGCGCCGGGCCGCCGCGGTCAGGAAGCCGACGGCGCGCGGCACCCACACCGGCGGCGGGCCGTCCCGGCCGGCGCCTTCGGTGCCGAGCAGCTGCGAGGCCGTCGCCGGGGCCCACGCCTGGGCCGGGTGATCGGCGGTGTGGCCGGGGAAGGCCAGCGCGAGGAAGTCCTCGGCGAGCCGGTCCGGGGCGAGGGGTTCCAGGACGGTGTCGCGGGCCGGATCGGCCGGTGGGTAGCAGATCGCGTGATCGGTGAGGATCCGCTCCGGCGGTGGCCGGTCCAGGCCCTGCGCCGCCAGCACGGCGGTACCGGTCGGGCGGCTCACCGCGCCGGTCAGGGCGGCGGTGAACACCGCCCGGTGCATCACCGCCGGCGGGGTGCGGAAGGCCCGAGCGCCCGGGCCGAGCTCGTGCGTGCCGTCCCCGTGCAACCGGGCCCAGTGCAGCTGCTCCCGGTCCAGGAGGTAGCCGGTCAGGCCCGCCACGTCCCGCGGCGGACGGCGCCCTGCGCGGTGCGCGTCGACGGCGACGAGGGCGGCCATGTGCACCGCCAGCGTCAGCCCGTACTCCTCGTCCTCCAGCGGCCCCGGCGGCGGCGCGGCCGCCCCCGGATCCGCGAGGCCGTACCGGGCGGCGAAGCCCGCCCGCGCCACCGCGAACATCTCCCCGCGCTGCCCCGACCCCTCCGCCAGCGGCGCCAGCGCCCGGCTCGACAGGTGCGGCTGGTGCCCGGCCAGCGCGGCGCGCAGCGGCGGCCAGGGATCGAGCGTACGGGCCAGCAGGAGCACCCTGGCCGGTACGTCCGGGTGGTGCAGCAGCGCATTGCTCAGCAGCCACGTCAGATGCGACTGCGGCCAGCGGTCGGCGTAGTCGACGACCAGCAGCACCCCGGCGAACCCGTCCGGCCGCAGGTCCTCGCTCCGGCCGGGCACCAGCACCGAACCCGGCCCGTGCGTGGCCGTCACCGCCTTCCAGCCCGCCGCGAGCGACGCATCGGCGAAACGGTGCGCCAGACGCGTCTTGCCCTGCCCGCCCGGAGCGTGCAGCCACCGCACGGCCAGCCGCGGCCGGCTCTCCCGCCACGTGCGCAACTCCTCCAACTCGCCCTGCCGGCCGGTGAAGCCGACCACGGCGAACCGGGCGTCCAGCATCCGGCTCGGCAACTCCGCCAGCCACGCGCCGTCGGCCTCCGGGGCGGGGCGGTGGTTGTGCAGGACGTACACCGGCAGACCGTCGCCGAAGACGTGGAGGTCCGCGCCGATCACGCCGTGGGCGTACCCGGCGGCGACGGTGATGTTCTGCTCGATCACGACCTGTCGGGCCCGGCTTCATGGATGACGATGCTGCCGTTGACGACGGCGTTGGCCCGGCCGCTGTCGCGCACGTCGACGTTCTGCACCGCCGTCCACTGCGGCTGCGCGGCCCGTTCCGCCGCCACCCACGCCCGCAACTCCGCCACCGCCTCGGGATCCCGTCGCACCAGCGACGCCAGCTGGAACTCCCACAGCGCGAGCAGACTCCGCCGCGCCGCCGTGCTGTCCTCCGCCCGGGCCACCAGCTCCGCACCGGACGCCAACTGCGCCTCGACTGCCGCCCGTTCCCCGGCATCCGCCCGCCGGAACAGCCGCACGAACCGCGCCCGGACGGCCTCCCATCCGTCGGTCGCCATGGCCGCCACCAACGCCCCGGCCCCCGCCGAGGCCAGCTCCGCCATCTCCTCCACCACGGTGCCCCCTGCCCGTTCACGTTGTTGGGGCGAGTGTGCACGGCCGTGCGGCGGCATGTCGCCGTTTCGGACCGCACCGACCGAGACCGGAACGGGCCGAATTCCGTCGTACGTTGCCACGATCCCGTAGCACCTGCTGCCACAACCACCCGATAGGCGTTTGAATTTGAGCGACTGATTAAATCGACCGCTCAAGAAGGAGCGCCCGCTCATGACCTCGATCTTCCAGCGCGCCATGGGCGCCGACTTCGAGCGACTCCACCCCCGCATCCGGCAGCGCTTCTCGGTCGGCCTCGACAGCGGCGAGGCGTGCGTCGGACACGGCGTGATGGACGAGGTCCTGCACGGCCGCGGCTGGGTGCGCCCCTTCCTCGCCCTGGGCGCGAGCCGCAACATCCTCCTGCCGCGCGCCGGCCGGAAGATCCCCTTCACCATCGAGAACGTCCCCTACCGCGACTCCTACGGGCGCGAGACGGTCACCTTCGTACGCACCTTCCGCTTCCCCGACGGGCCGCGGCGCTTCGACGCGACGATGATCCACAGCCCCGGACGCGACTGCATCGTCGACTACCTCGGCACCCACCAGCACCTCGCCACCGACCTGCACTTCTCCGCCGACCCCACGGGAGCCCTGATCATCCGCTCCGGCGAGCACCGCTTCCGCGAGGGCCCGCTGGACGCCCGCGTCCCCGGCCTCCTCGCCGGCGATGCGCTCGTGCGCGAGACGTACGACGACGCGGCCGACTGCTTCCGCATCGAGGTCCGCGTCACCAACCGCCGCTTCGGCTTCCTCTTCGGCTACCGCGGCTCCTTCACCGCCGCACACCTCCCCGCCACGGCCCCCAGGCAGGGCCTGCGCCCGATACGGGAGGAAGCCCGCGCCTGAGGCGGGCCGCGGGATGGACGCCGGGCGGGTACGCCGCGTATGCGGCACCGTCGGCGTGGGGCGTGGGGCGGGAGGTCGTACGATCTCGCTGATCAGGTGATCAGGGAGGCGGTCCTGGCAGTGTTCGGTAGCGGGCGGAAGAACTTCGACCCCGGCGTCATCGTCCTGCGCGACTCGCAGGCCGTCGCCGAGGCCATCGACGCGGCGCTGGCCGCCGCGGGGCCCGAGGAGCGGCCGGGGCTGGAGCGGGCGGCTGCGCTCGTGGCGGCGCATGCGGCGCGGCCGGAGCGGGAGGTGCGTGCGGAGTGGACGCGCGGCATCCTCGGCGCCGCGGGCGTCGATCCGCGGACGCACGAGGTGCACGCCGTGCGGGCGCTGCGCAAGGCGGAGCCGGGGCTGAGCCTGAAGGCGGCGGTGGTGCTCGTCAGGGAGGCGGCGGAAGCCTGCGGGCAGTAGTCCCGAATTCCGAGACGACCCCGGTCGCCGGGGGGCCGCCGGGTACGCTCGGAGCGTGCCCAAGCCGCTCAGCCTCCCCTTCGATCCCATCGCCCGCGCCGACGAGCTGTGGAAGCAGCGGTGGGGTTCGGTGCCGTCCATGGGGGCGATCACCTCGGTCATGCGCGCCCACCAGATCCTGCTGGGCCAGGTGGACGCGGTGGTCAAGCCGTACGGGCTGACGTTCGCGCGCTACGAGGCGCTGGTGCTGCTGACGTTCTCCAAGGCGGGCGAGCTGCCGATGTCGAAGATCGGCGAGCGGCTGATGGTGCACCCCACGTCGGTGACCAACACCGTCGACCGGCTGGTCGCGCAGGGGCTGGTCGCCAAGCGCCCCAATCCCAACGACGGCCGCGGCACGCTGGCCAGCATCACGGACAAGGGCCGCGAGGTCGTGGAGTCGGCCACGCGCGACCTGATGGCGATGGACTTCGGCCTGAGCGCGTACGACGCGGACGAGTGCGGGCGGATCTTCGAGATGCTGCGGCCGCTGCGGGTGGCCGCGGGGGATTTCACCGAGCCGGAGGAGTAGGGCGGCGAAGATCGCCCCGGATCGCACCGTTACGCTCGTGGGCATGAAACAAAGCGTGCTGACCCGCTACCGGGTGATGGCCTACGTCACCGGTGTGCTGCTGGTCCTCCTGACGATCGGCATGATCGCCAAATACGGGCTGGACATGGACGTCTCGGGTCCGGTCCGCGTCATCGCCATCGCCCACGGCTGGCTGTTCGTCGTCTACCTCGTCTTCGCCTTCGACATGGCCTCGAAGGCCAAGTGGTCGTTCGGCCGGCTGGTGTGGACGCTGGTCGCCGGCACGATCCCGCTGGCGGCGTTCTTCGTCGAGCGCAAGGCGACGCGCGACCTGGAGCCGCTGGTGGCCGCGGAGGCCGCCGGCCCCGCCCGCGCCTGACGCCCGCCGCCCCGCAACGCCCCGGACGACGACCCTTGTCTCCGGGGCGTTCGTGCGCGAGAATTTAGTAGGACGTCCTAGTAAATCTGGTTGGGGCAGGGCACGAGAGGCGGACGACACGACCATGGACGCAGCAGCCATCGAGGCCGGGCGCAGCCGCTGGCAGGCGCGGTTCGACGCCGCGCGCACGCGCGACGCGGACTTCACCACCCTCTCCGGCGCCGAGGTCGAGCCCGTCTACGGCCCGCGCCCCGGCGACACCTACGAGGGCTTCGAGCGGATCGGCTGGCCCGGGGAGTACCCGTTCACCCGCGGCCTGTACGCGGCCGGCTACCGCGGCCGCACCTGGACCATCCGGCAGTTCGCCGGTTTCGGCAACGCCGAGCAGACCAACGAGCGCTACAAGATGATCCTGGGCAACGGCGGCGGCGGGCTGTCCGTGGCCTTCGACATGCCCACCCTCATGGGGCGCGACTCCGACGACCCGCGCTCGCTCGGCGAGGTCGGCCACTGCGGTGTGGCGATCGACTCCGCCGCCGACATGGAGGTCCTCTTCAAGGACATCCCGCTCGGCGACGTCACCACCTCCATGACGATCAGCGGCCCGGCCGTCCCGGCCTTCTGCATGTACCTCGTCGCCGCCGAGCGCCAGGGCGTCGACACCTCCGTCCTCAACGGCACGCTGCAGACGGACATCTTCAAGGAGTACATCGCGCAGAAGGAGTGGCTCTTCCAGCCCGAGCCCCACCTGCGCCTGATCGGCGACCTGATGGAGCACTGCACGCGCCACATCCCCGCCTACAAGCCGCTGTCCGTCTCCGGCTACCACATCCGCGAGGCGGGGGCCACGGCCGCGCAGGAGCTCGCGTACACGCTCGCCGACGGCTTCGGCTACGTCGAGCTGGGCCTCTCCCGCGGCCTGGACGTCGACGCCTTCGCGCCCGGCCTGTCCTTCTTCTTCGACGCCCACGTCGACTTCTTCGAGGAGATCGCCAAGTTCCGCGCCGCCCGGCGCATCTGGGCGCGCTGGATGAAGGAGGTGTACGGCGCGAAGACGGACAAGGCCCAGTGGCTGCGCTTCCACACCCAGACCGCCGGCGTCTCCCTCACCGCCCAGCAGCCGTACAACAACGTGGTGCGCACCGCCGTGGAGGCCCTCGCCGCGGTGCTCGGCGGCACCAACTCGCTGCACACCAACGCCCTCGACGAGACCCTGGCCCTGCCCAGCGAGCAGGCCGCCGAGATCGCCCTGCGCACCCAGCAGGTGCTGATGGAGGAGACCGGCGTCACCAATGTCGCCGATCCGCTGGGCGGCTCCTGGTACGTCGAGCAGCTCACCGACCGCATCGAGGCCGACGCCGAGAAGATCTTCGACCAGATCAAGGAGCGCGGCCTGCGCGCCCACCCCGACGGCCGGCACCCCATCGGCCCCATCACCTCCGGCATCCTGCGCGGCATCGAGGACGGCTGGTTCACCGGTGAGATCGCCGAGAGCGCCTTCCGCTACCAGCAGGCCCTGGAGAAGGGCGCCAAGCGCGTCGTCGGCGTCAACTGCCACCACGGATCGGTCACCGGCGACCTGGAGATCCTGCGCGTCAGCCACGAGGTCGAGCGCGAGCAGGTGCGCGTGCTGGCCGACCGCAAGGCCCACCGGGACGACGCCCGGGTGCGCGCGGCCCTGGAGGCCATGCTCGCCGCCGCCCGCGACGGCTCCAACATGATCGAGCCGATGCTGGAGGCGGTCCGGGCCGAGGCCACGCTCGGCGAGATCTGCGGCGTCCTGCGCGAGGAGTGGGGCACCTACACCGAGCCCGCCGGCTTCTGAGCGGCGGCGACACCCCCGGACGACACTCCCGCCCGACACCCCCTGCCGCGCCCCGCGCGCAGGGGGCGTCGTCGACTTCCGGCCAACCGCGGGGCGCGGCGGGCGTACGGGATCAGGCGCCGCCGGCCGCCGCGGCGAGGCCGCCCACCAGGAGGGCGGCGAAGCCGCGGGCCCAGGCGGCGTCCACGGGTTCGGCACTGACGAGCGTCCGGTGGACGACGGCGCCCGCGATGACGTCGAAGATCAGGTCGGCGGTGCGGGCCGCCCCGGCCGGGTCGGGCTCCAAGGGCAGCTCCCCGCGGGCCTGGGCGCGCTCGCGGCCGAGGAGCACCAGCGCCTTCTGCCGGTCGACGATGGCGGAGCGGATGCGCTCGCGCAGCGCGTCGTCGCGCGTGGACTCGGCCACCACGGCCATCAGGGCCGTCTTGGTCTCCGGCCGCTCCAGCAGGGCCGCGAACTGCAGCACCACGCCCTCGATGTCGGCCAGCAGGCAGCCGCGGTCGGGCAGCTCCAGGTGCTCGTCGAACAGCGCCGCCACCGCGTCCACGACCAGCTCGTTCTTGCCCGCCCAGCGGCGGTAGAGGGTGGTCTTGGCGACCTTGGCGCGGGCCGCGACGTCGCCCATGGTCAGCTTTCCCCAGCCGAGCTCGACCAGCGCCTCGCGCGTCGCACCGAGGATCGCGCGGTCGGCCTCCGTGCTGCGCGGCCGGCCCGTGCGGCCGCCGGCGCGGCGCGGCGCGGGGGAGGGGGCTGAGCTCATGAACGGGACCTTACCGTCCGGTAGCCCCTCTGGTCCGGACCTCGCCCCCCGAGGTGTGAGGCAGATCACCGGCGGCGGGGGTCCGTGGCGGGGGCCGTCCAGTTACGCTACGGCTCGTAGCGTAAGGGAGCGACAACCACGGCGCCGAGTGGGGACCCGGCGTCAATCCAGCCCCCGGCGTTTTTCCGCTTCTTTCTGATTCATCGTTTTCCGCTTCAGCGTGCCGAGGGGGGAGGATGGGGCCATGCAGCCACGGAACATGTCCATGAGTGGAGTGGTCGACCTCGCCGCGGTGAAGGCGGCCGGGGAGGCGAAGAAGAAGGCCGAGCAGGCGCGTGCCGAGGCCGAGCGCCGGGGCGGCGGTGCGCCGGCCGCCGGTGCGGGCGCCCTCGTCTTCGACGCCACCGAGGCCGGGTTCGAGCAGGAGGTCCTGCAGCGCTCCGCCGAGGTGCCCGTCGTCATCCAGTTCTGGGCCGAATGGTGCCAGCCGTGCAAGCAGCTGATGCCGGTCCTGGAGCGGCTCGCCGCGGAGTACGCGGGCCGGTTCGTCCTGGCCAAGGTCGACGTCGAGGCCAACCAGCTGCTGGCGCAGCAGTTCGGCATCCAGTCCGTCCCGGCGGTCTTCGCGGTGGTGGCGGGCCAGGCCCTGCCGCTCTTCCAGGGCGCCCTTCCCGACACGCAGATCCGCCCGGTGCTGGACCAGCTGGTCCAGATCGCCGAGGAGCGCTTCGGCATCGTCGGCGGCCTCCCGGGGGCGGACGAGGGCGAGGCGTACGCCGCACCGGCGGCCCCCGCCGGCCCGTACGACACCGCCCTGAGCGCCGCCCACGAGGCGCTGGACGCGGGTGACCTGGGCGGTGCGATGCGGGCGTACGAGAACGTGCTCTCCGACGACCCGGCCAACGCGGAGGCGAAGCTGGGCCTGGCCCAGGCGCAGCTGCTGCAGCGCGTGCAGGGCGTGGACGCCCAGCAGGTGCGCAAGGCGGCGGCCGACGCCCCGGGCGATGTGCAGGCGCAGATCGCCGCGGCCGACCTGGACCTGGTCGGCGGGCACGTCGAGGACGCCTTCGGGCGGCTGATCGACACGATCCGGCGGACGGCGGGCGAGGACCGCGAGGCGGCCCGGGTGCGGCTGCTGGAGCTGTTCGAGGTGATCGGTCCGGACGACCCGCGGGTGACGGCGGCGCGCACCGCGCTCTCGCGCGCGCTGTTCTGATGCCCCTCGTTCTGGTGTTCCGCGGGGCACCCCGCGTGCCCCAGGCGGCACAGTCGCCGCGCTTTGCCAAAACTTGGTAAACGGTCGGTCTGTTACTGCGAGTAGGAGGAACCCGGGCTTTCGCCCGGGTTCTTCTGTTTTTCTCCCCCGATGTGCGTGCACGCTCCGAGACGCTCCGCCCTCCGGTCGATGCCGGCCGGTCTCCCGGTGGTTATCCGTCCGTTACTCGCGAGTAATCAACCCCTTGTGCCCCGGGCCCGAATGGACCACGATCGCCCCAGCCCGGTCCATCCCCCGCGGATGGGTCCCCACCGGGCGGGCCGGCGGGACGTGCCCGGCGGTCGATGGGGACAGGGGGGTCCCTGCCGTGCAACGGCAGGGCCTGTCCCGGCGGTTGCGCGAAGGCGTGGCCAACGTGGTTGTCGCTCGGGGGTGAACGCCGGTGTGTGTCGGGCGCGGTTGGCGCCGCATCGTGCGACGGCGCTCTTCTTCCCGAGGACGTAGCTCTTCTCCCACTTCCGGGTGCGGGTCTTTTCGAGGCCGGCCCGGGGTGTACGTCCGAGAAGGAGGAAAGTCGTGAAGTCCCTAACTCGCGGTGGGACCAGATGGCGCCGGTTCGCGGTCGTCATGGTGCCCAGCGTCGCGGCGTCGGCCGCGATAGGCGTGGCGATCGCGCAGGGCGCGCTGGCGGCGTCGTTCAGCGTGTCGGGCCAGCAGTTCCAGGTGACCGCGGAGCGGCTGGAGGGCACCGGATTCGTCCAGTACGGAGCCATGGACGAGACCGGCAAGGGCCGGCAGGCGGTGGCGGTGGTGGGGCTCGACTCCGCCAAGATCACCAGCCTGTGCCAGGCGGTCACCGTGCCCACCCCGTTCGGCAGCGTGTCCATGGTGCTGAAGGCCGGCACGGGCGCCAAGGACGACGGCGGCAAGGTGAAGGCCACCAAGCTCTTCATCGACGCCAACGATCTGCAGGCCGACGCCCGGTTCGACGAGGTCGACATCGGCGTCTCGGTGGACGCCACCACCAAGGGTCCCGGCCCGGCCAAGCCGGGCGAGAACGGCCGCGGCGCCTATGTGCCCGGCTCCTTCGCCCAGCAGGCCAAGTCGGTGGAGTTCAACCACGTCGACCAGAAGGCATGGGCGACCTCCGCCGGCACCTTCACCCTGCCGGGTCTGAAGATGAACGTCAGCATGGGCGACACGGCCTGCCCGAAGAGCTGACGCGCGCCGGAACCGGACGGGTACGGGTGGGCGGATGCGCGCGCTCCCGTGCCCGTGGCCGGCACGACCCCCCTCGCACCACCGATTCGCCAGTCCTAGGAGCTGTATCCATGAGCGCCGACACGCGACCACGGCTGATCGTCTCTCTCGGCCGCACCCGCCGTTCGTTCTGGGACTGGCGGGGCCACCGCCCCTTCTGGGGCGGGCTCTTGTGCATCCTGGCCGGGGTCCCGATCATGTACATCCCGTACCAGACCATGACGCTCGGCGACCTGCACATCCGGCTGGCCACCACCGCCGGCGCCGGTTCGCTGATCATCGGCGTGCTCCTGATCGTGCTCGGGCTGACCATGTGGTTCCAGCCGCAGTCGCGCGTCTTCGCCGGGGTCGCCGCGATCCTGCTGGCCCTGGTCTCCCTGGTCGTCTCCAACTTCGGGGCGTTCCTGCTGGGATTCCTGCTGGCCCTGATCGGCGGCGGGCTGGGCGTGTCCTGGGTGCCGGCGAAGAAGCAGCAGCCCGTGGCGGCGGCGGGGGCACAGCCCGACGGGGGTCCGCGTGGCGACTGACGAGGAGCGCCCCGTGGCGGGGCCCCGGCACGCGGCACCGAGAAAGCCGCTGCTGGCCCGGCTGCACATGCCGGCCGGCAAGGCCATCGCGCTCGCGGCGATGCCGAGCGCGGTCCTGATGGGCATCGGGCTCACGCCGACCCTGGCGCAGGCGAAGCCCGTCGCCCCGGCGAATCCTTTCGGCGAGGCGGGCTGCGTCACGGCGCCGGACAAGGCGCCGGAGCCGACGGAGTCGGCGGAGTCGCCGAAGGCCACGCCGGATCCGGACCCGGAGCCGTCCGCCGGGACGGCGGACAGTACGCCGGGGACGAGCGCGGACCGGAGCCCGAGCCCGGCGCCGAGCGCCGGTGCGCGGACGAAGCCGGCCGCGCAACCGGCGCCGAAGCCGGCCCCCACGCCGACTCCGACACCCACGCCGACACCCACCCCGACGCCCACGCCGTCGAAGGCGAAGAACCCTCTCGACCCGCTGGGACTGGGGGACGTCCTGGGCGGCATCCTGTCGGGCGGCCGCAAGGCCGAGCCGCAGCCGACCGAGCCGCCGAGGCCCGCGCCGTCGACGGCCCCGACCGCCGCGCCGGCCGTGCCCTCCGCGCCGGCACCGGCGGCCAAGCCGCCGGCGGCACCGTCGCCGTCGGCCACGTCCCGGGCCGGGACCGGCCCCAAGGCGCCGGCCACGCCCGGGGCGACCGCGCCGTCGCCGGAGGCGTCCGGCACACCCTCGCCGCAGGCGTCCGGCACGGCCTCCGCCGACCCCGGCAAGCCGCTGCCGCCCTGCCCGCCCGGCACCGTCGTCGACGAGAACGAGCACCGCGCCTTCCCCAACCAGCCCTGGTACCTGGAGGCGAGCACGCTCACCCTCCACGGGCTGACCTACGAGGGCGTCAAGCAGATCACCATGGTGAACGGGCAGAAGAAGAGCGTCCTGAAGTTCACCGCGGACTCGCTCGACATCAAGGACCTGCACCAGATCGTCAACAACCAGGGCATGCAGTACCACGTGGCCGGGATCGGGACGACCTCGACGGTCGGCAGCGGGCGGATCACGATGTACACGGAGGAGCTCAAGGGCAATCTGCTCGGGCTCATCCCCTCGACGCAGTCGCCCTCCAGCCCGCCGCCGCTGATCCCCGGGGTGAAGCTGCCGATCCCGATCTTCTTCACCAACGTGAAGATCCGTCAGTCGGGACAGTACGGCGGGACGCTGCACATCCCCAACCTGCACCAGTACCTGACGCCGGGCACGTACCCGTAGCAGCAGCACGAAGGCCGCCACCCCCGACGGGGGTGGCGGCCTTGTCGAGCGTCGCGTCAGCGGGTCTCGCCGCCGAGGTGGTGGACGCGCACCATGTTGGTGGTGCCCGGGACGCCGGGCGGGGAGCCCGCCGTGATGATCATGACGTCGCCCTCGCTGTAGCGGTGCAGCTTCAGCAGCTCCGCGTCGACCAGGTCGACCATCGCGTCGGTGTTGTCCACGTGCGGGACGACGAACGTCTCGACGCCCCAGCTCAGGGCGAGCTGGTTGCGGGTCGCGGCGTCCGTGGTGAAGGCCAGGATCGGCTGGGCCGCGCGGTAGCGGGACAGCCGGCGGGCCGTGTCGCCGGACTTGGTGAACGCCACCAGCGCCTTGCCGCCGAGGAAGTCGGCGATCTCGCAGGCGGCGCGGGCCACCGAGCCGCCCTGGGTGCGCGGCTTCTTGCCCGGCACCAGCGGCTGCAGGCCCTTGGAGAGCAGCTCCTGCTCGGCGGCCTCGACGATGCGCGACATCGTCTTGACCGTCTCGATCGGGTAGGCGCCGACCGACGACTCGGCCGAGAGCATGACCGCGTCCGCGCCGTCCAGGATCGCGTTGGCGACGTCGGACGCCTCGGCGCGGGTCGGCCGGGAGTTGGTGATCATCGACTCCATCATCTGGGTCGCGACGATCACCGGCTTGGCGTTGCGGCGGCACATCTCGATCAGGCGCTTCTGCACCAGCGGGACGCGCTCCAGCGGGTACTCCACCGCGAGGTCGCCGCGGGCCACCATCACGCCGTCGAAGGCCATGACGACCTCGGCCATGTTCTCGACGGCCTGCGGCTTCTCGACCTTGGCGATCACCGGGACGCGGCGGCCGACCTCGTCCATGACGCGGTGGACGTCCTGGACGTCCTTGGCGTCGCGGACGAAGGACAGGGCGACCATGTCGCAGCCCATCGCGAGCGCGAACTTCAGGTCCTCGACGTCCTTCTCGGACAGCGCCGGGACGTTCACCGCCGCGCCGGGCAGGTTGATGCCCTTGTGGTCGGAGATGACGCCGCCCTCGATGACGATCGTCTTCACCCGCGGGCCGTCGACCTCGGTGACGCGCAGCTCGACGTTGCCGTCGTTGATCAGGACCTGGTCGCCCTTGGCGACGTCGCCCGGCAGGCCCTTGTACGTGGTGCCGCAGATCGTCCGGTCACCGGGGACGTCCTCGGTGGTGATGACGAACTCGTCGCCGCGCACGAGCTCGACGGGACCGTCCGCGAAGGTCTCCAGGCGGATCTTCGGGCCCTGGAGGTCGGCGAGGACGCCGACCGCGCGCCCGGTCTCCTCGCTGGCCTTGCGGAGGCGGTGGTACCGCTCCTCGTGCTCCGCGTGGGACCCGTGGCTCATGTTGAAGCGGGCCACGTTCATGCCGGCCTCGATCAGCGTCTTCAGCTGGTCGTAGGAGTCGACGGCGGGGCCCAGGGTGCAGACGATTTTGGAACGGCGCATGGGGCAGATCCTATCGGTTTGTTTCGGAGCGGAATATTCGAGCTGTGGGAACGACCAAGATCGGATCCGGCCGTTCCCCATCACCTAGGCGCTGACCAGCGCGTACGTCTGAGCGGCGATCTCCAGCTCCTCGTCCGTGGGGACGACGGCCACCGCGACCCGCGCGTACTCGGGGGAGATCAGCCGCGCCTCGCCGGAGCGGATGCCGTTCAGGCCCGCGTCCACGGCCAGTCCCAGCTCCTCCAGGCCCGCCACCGCGGCCTCGCGCACGGGCGCCGCGTTCTCGCCCACGCCGGCGGTGAAGGCCACGGCGTCGACCCTGCCCAGGACGGCGTAGTAGGCGCCGATGTACTTCTTCAGCCGGTGCACGTAGATGTCGAAGGCGAGCTGCGCCTGCTCGTCGCCCTCGTCGATGCGCCGGCGGATCTCGCGCATGTCGTTGTCGCCGCACAGTCCGATCAGACCGCTCTTCTTGTTCAGGAGCGAGTCGATCTCGTCGATGGACATGCCGGCGTTGCGCGCCAGGTGGAAGATCACGGCCGGGTCCAGGTCACCGGAACGGGTGCCCATGACCAGGCCCTCCAGCGGCGTCAGGCCCATGGAGGTGTCGACGCAGCGGCCGCCGCGCACGGCGGAGGCGGAGGCGCCGTTGCCCAGGTGCAGGACGATGACGTTGACCTCCTCGGGCGCCTTGCCCAGCAGCTCGGCGGTCTTGCGCGAGACGTACGCGTGCGAGGTGCCGTGGAAGCCGTAGCGGCGTACGCGGTGGGCGTCGGCGGTCTCGACGTCCAGGGCGTAGCGGGCGGCGGCCTCCGGCATCGTCGTGTGGAAGGCGGTGTCGAAGACGGCGACCTGCGGCAGGTCCGGGCGCAGGTCGCGGGCGGTGCGGATGCCGGTGATGTTGGCCGGGTTGTGCAGCGGGGCGACCGGGATCAGGCGCTCGATCTCGGCGACGACCTCGTCGGTGATCAGGGTCGGCTCGGTGAACAGGCTGCCGCCGTGCACCACGCGGTGACCGATGGCGGCCAGCTCCGGGGAGTCCAGGCCCAGGCCGTCGGCGGCCAGCTCCTCGGCGACGGCGTCCAGGGCGGCGGCGTGGTCGGCGATGGGCGCGACGCGCTCGCGCTTGTCGCCGCCGGTCGCCAGCGGGGTGTGCGCCAGCCGCGAGGTCTCCTCGCCGATGCGCTCGACGAGACCGGCGGCCAGGCGGGCCCCGTCGGCCATGTCGAGCAGCTGGTACTTCAGCGAGGACGAGCCGGAGTTGAGGACGAGGACGCGGGTGGCGGTGGAAGTCATGGAGGCTTTCCGGTAGCGGGTGATCAAGGGGAGGGGGCGGGGGGGGGGGGGGGGGGGGGGGGGGGGGGCCCCCCCCCCCCCCCCCCCCCCCGCGCAGGGGGCGCGCGCGCCCCCCCCCCCCCCCGCCCCCCCGCCCCCCCCCCCCCCCCCCCCCCCCCCCCCCCCGGGGAGAGGTCAAG
>NZ_BAAJPZ010000013.1:0-185977 GCF_057552455.1 Streptomyces sp. PKA51 | reverse complement strand
CCCCGCCTGCGGGGCGTCGTGGCCGATCGCGCCCACCGCGGCGGCAGCCGCAGATCGACACCGCCCCGCGCCCCTACGGGGCGGGGCGCTACGCCGGGAAGCGGCGGCCGATCCAGCGCCAGGTGAGTTCCAGCACCACCGCCGACGCGGTGGCGATGGCGACGGCCGTCCACGGCATCACCGTGCCGACCAGCTTCAGCGCGAAGAAGTGCTGCAGCCACGGCACCGCCAGGACGGCCAGGAAGCCCACTCCCATGGCCACGACCAGCGCCACGCGCCACCACGTCCACGGCCGGGCGATGATCGCCAGCACCCACATCGAGATCAGGAACAGCGTGAGCGTGGCCGCGCTGGTCTCCGCCTGCAGCGCGCCCGGCCCGCTGTAGTGCGCGCGGGCCAGCAGGTAGGCGGCGAACGTGGCGAGGCCCGCGATCAGCCCGGACGGTACGGCGTAGCGCATGACCCGGCGCACGAAGTGCGGCCGGGCCCGCTCCTTGTTGGGGGCCAGGGCGAGGAAGAACGCCGGCACGCCGATGGTCAGCGTGGACAGCAGCGTCAGGTGGCGCGGCAGGAAGGGGTAGGGCACGCGGGTGGCGACGACGAGGATCGCCAGCAGCACCGAGTAGGCGGTCTTGGTCAAAAAGAGCGTGGCGACGCGGGTGATGTTGCCGATGACGCGCCGGCCCTCGGCGACGACGGACGGCAGTGAGTCGAAGCCGTTGTTCAGCAGCACGATCTGGGCGACGGCCCGGGTGGCCTCGGAGCCGGAGCCCATGGCGACGCCGATGTCGGCGTCCTTCAGGGCGAGGACGTCGTTGACGCCGTCGCCCGTCATGGCGACGGTGTGCCCGCGCGACTGCAGGGCACCCACCATGTCCCGCTTCTGCCGGGGGGTGACCCGGCCGAAGACGGTGGCGCCCTCGACGGCGCCGGCCATGCCGTCGCGGTCGGCGGGCAGCCGGCGGGCGTCCACGGGCCCGTCGGCGCCGGGCAGCCCCAGCTGGGCGGCGACGGCGCCGACGGAGACGGCGTTGTCGCCGGAGACGACCTTGGCCGCGACGTCCTGCTCGGCGAAGTAGCGCAGGGTCTGCGCGGCGTCGGAGCGCAGCCGCTGGGCGAGCACGACGAGGGCGGTGGGCTGGAGGTCCTGCGTGGCGCGGGGGTCGTCGAGGTCGTACGGGGCGCGGGCCAGCAGCAGCACGCGCAGGCCCTTGGCGCCCAGGTCCTCCGCCTCGGCGAGGGCGCCGTCCCCCTCGGGCAGCAGCACGTCGGGCGCGCCGAGCAGCCAGGTGCCGCTTTCGCCGTCGGGGCCGTTGAGGGCGGCCCCGCTGTACTTGCGGGCGGAGGAGAAGGGCAGCGCCTGGGTGCAGCGCCAGCCGGGGCGGGCGGGGAAGGCGTCGATGACGGCCTGCAGGCTGGGGTTGGGCCGGGGGTCGGCCTCGCCGAGCGCGCCGAGCACCTGGCGCGCCTGCTCGTCCTCGACGGGGGCGCGGGGCAGCAGGCGCAGCTCGGCGACGTCCATGCCGCCCTCGGTGAGGGTGCCGGTCTTGTCCAGGCAGACGACGTCGACGCGGGCCAGGCCCTCGATGGCGGGCAGCTCCTGCACCAGGCACTGCCGGCGGCCGAGGCGGACGACGCCGATGGCGAAGGCGACGGAGGTGAGCAGCACCAGCCCCTCGGGGACCATGGGCACGATGCCGGCGACCATGCGCCGCACGGCCTCGCGCCAGTCGTGCCGCTGCACGAACAGCTGGCTGGCGACGAGGCCGATCGCGGCGGGCAGCATCATCCACGTCACGTACTTGAGGATCCGGCTGATGCCGGTGCGCAGTTCGGAGTGGACGAGGGTGAAGCGGGACGCCTCCTCGGCGAGCCGGGCCGCGTACGCCTCGCGGCCGACCTTGGTGGCGGTGTGCGCGCCGCTGCCGGCGACGACGAACGAGCCGGACATGACCGCGTCGCCGGGGCGCTTGAGGACGGGATCGGCCTCGCCGGTCAGCAGCGACTCGTCGATCTCCAGCCCGTCGGCCTCGACCACCTCGCCGTCGACGACGCACTTGTCGCCGGGCCCGAGCTCGATGACGTCGCCGAGGACGATCTCGTGGGTGGCCACGGGCACGGGCGTCCCGTCGCGGCGGACGGTGGGCCGGGCCTCGCCGACGACGGCCAGGGAGTCCAGCGTCCGCTTGGCGCGCAGCTCCTGGACGATGCCGATGGCGGTGTTGGCGATGATGACGAAGCCGAAGAGGCCGTCCTGGATCGGGCCGACGGCCAGGATGATCAGGAAGAGGACGCCGATGATGGCGTTGAAGCGGGTGAACACGTTGGCCCGGACGATGTCCGCCAGCGATCTGGAGGACCGTACGGGGACGTCGTTGACCTCGCCGCGCGCGACCCGCTCGGCCACCTCCCGGGCGCCGAGGCCGGGATGCCGAGCGACTGCCGTCGCCCGCGACGGTTCGCCCATGTTCCGACGGTAGCCGAAAGGGCCGGTCGCGGCCTTCGGCCGGGTGTCAGCCGCGGCCCTCGGCCGGGGTGCCGGCGGCCGTGGCCGCCGCGTGCCGCTTGAGCGCGGCGTCGCGCTTGCGGACGTACCAGATGCCGATGAGGCCGAGGCCGGCGCCGGCCAGGCACGTCCACAGCCACCACAGGTGCCCGTGGTCGTCGAACCACCCGTAGAACGGCAGCTGGGCCAGGAAGAGGACGAACCACGCGATCGTGCCGCCCGTGATCGTGGCGACGACGGGCCCCTCCAGGGGCTCGGGGGCCTCGTGCGTGGGTGTCCACTTCTTCATGACGCCAAGCCTAGTGCGTCCGAGCCCTTGTGCCGCAGGGGTCTACGCGCGGAGATAGCCAATCCGGCCTTGTTTATTCATACTGAATCGAACGGAATTTGACTGCTCGCTTTTGTTTGATCGGCCAAACGGCGGCGAATCGGTGGGCATTCAAGATCCTTTTTTGTTTGTTTCCCGGCCCTTCCCGGCCCATACGACTGAGGTTCCGCATGCCCACCTCGGCCACCTCCGCGGCCCGCGCCCAGCAGCCGTCCGGCCCGTCCCCCTCTGCCGGCCGCGGCGCCTTGGACCGGTACTTCCGGATCACCGAACGCGGCTCGTCCGTCGCCCGTGAAATGCGCGGCGGCCTGGCCACGTTCTTTGCGATGGCGTACATCATCGTGCTGAACCCGATCATCCTCGGCGCCGGCCAGGACAAGTTCGGGCACCACCTGGACAACGGCCAGCTGGTCACCGCGACCGCACTGATGGCCGGCCTGTCCACCCTCCTCATGGGCATCATCGGCAACGTGCCCATCGCCTGCGCCGCGGGCCTCGGCATCAACGCCGTCGTCTCGCTGCAGCTCGCCCCCAAGATGAGCTGGCCGGACGCGATGGGCATGGTCGTCCTCGCCGGCCTCGTCCTGATGATCCTCGTCGCCTCCGGCCTGCGGCAGCGCGTCATGGACGCCATCCCCGCCGGGCTGCGGCGGGCCATCGCCATCGGCATCGGCCTGTTCATCTCGCTCATCGGCCTCGTCGACTCCGGCTTCGTCACCCGCAACCCCGACGCCGCGCACACCACCGTCCCGCTCGGCCTCGGCCAGGGCGGTCAGCTGCAGGGCTGGCCCGTCCTCGTCTTCGTCCTCGGCCTCGCACTGACCTTCGTCCTCGTCGTGCGCAAGACCTCCGGCGCCATCCTCATCGGCATCGTCGTGATGACGCTCGTCGCCATCGTCATCAACTCCCTCGCCGACCTCCCCGGCAAGGACTGGGGCCTGTCCGTGCCCACCTGGCCGGACCGGATCGTCGCCACCCCCGACTTCGGACTCGTCGGCAAGGTGAGCCTCTTCGGCGGATTCCACGAGGTGGGGCTGCTCACCGGCTGCCTGTTCGTCTTCACCGTGCTGCTGTCCGGCTTCTTCGACGCCATGGGCACGATCATCGGCGTCGGCGAGGAGGCCGGGCTCACCGACGAAAACGGCCAGCTGCCCAACATGGGCAAGATCCTGATGATCGACGGCATCGCGGTCGCCGCCGGCGGCGCCGGCTCCGCCTCCGCCAACACCTGCTTCGTGGAGTCCACCGCGGGCGTCGGCGAAGGCGCCCGCACGGGCCTGGCCAACGTGATGACCGGCGGCCTCTTCCTGCTCGCCCTCGTCTTCACCCCGCTGGCCACCGTCGTGCCCTCGCAGGCCGCCACCCCGGCCCTGCTCGTCGTCGGCTTCCTGATCATGGCGTCCAACGTCAAGGAGATCGACTGGAACGACTTCACGATCGCGATCCCCGCGTTCCTGACGATCGTCTCCATGCCGTTCACGTACTCGATCACCAACGGCATCGGCATCGGCGTGCTCGCCTTCATCCTGCTGCGCATCGCCACGCGGCGGGCCCGCGAGATCCCGTGGCTGCTCAACGCCGTCGGACTGTGCTTCCTCGTCTACTTCCTGCTCAGCCCGATCGAGCAGGCGCTGGGCATCAAGTAGCGCCTACGCGGCACCAGGGCGCCCCGTAGGGGCGCGGGGAACTGCGCGATCGGCCACCGACGGCCTGCAGCCGTGCACGGCGCTTCACCTGCGGGCGCGTCGTGGCTTGTCGCGCAGTTCCCCGCGCCCCTACGGGGCGCACCCCGCTCGGCCCGGGTGCGGGCGCGTCGTGGCCGATCGCGCCCACGCGGCGGCAGCCGCAGATCGGCACTGCCTCGCGCCCCTACGGGGCGCGCTCGCACTCAGCCCGGGCGGCGGGCTCGCCACAGGACGAACGCCGCCGACGCCACCGCCGCCGCCTTGACGACCACCGGCCACGTGTCGGAGAGCACCGCCGCCATCCCGCCCTGCGGTATCGGCTCGCCCCAGCGCCCGTTGGCCCGGCCCCACAGCCACACCAGTCCGGCCGCCGCCACCAGTCCGGGCACGCCCAGCACCGCCCACTTCGACTCCGTCTGCGTCAGCCGGCGGGTGACGTACGCCAGGGCCCAGCCGGCGACCAGCACCAGCCAGTTGCCCAGCACGGCGCCGGCGACCAGCAGCACGGCCACCAACAGCAGCAGGGGACTCATCGGCACCCCGGCCCGCGAGCGCCACAGGCTGAAGCGGGGCTCCTCGGCCGCCTCGCCCTGCGCCGCCCCGCTGTCCACCGCTTCGGCGGTCTTCGCCGCCGCCGGTACCTGCGGCTCGGGCAGGCGCGGTGGCGGGGGCCTGAGCATGTCCGCGATCTCGATGCCGCCGGTGAAGCCGTACACGGCGTCCCCGCCCGCCTGCCCGACCCCACGGGCGTCGCCTCCGCCGAGCGGCACCGGTTCGATGCGCTCGGTGCGCCACCAGTCGGCCTCCCGGCGGCCGCCCGCGGGTCGCAGCTGCTCCTCGGGGGCGAGGTGCGGCGGCAGGGCCTCCCGGCGCTGCTCGGGCACCCGCCCCGCGTCCGGCGTCACCGGCGCCACCGGCACGGCCGGCCCGTCCCCGGCCAGCAGGCCGTCCGCGCCGGCCACGGCCTCCGAGGGCGTGCCCAGGCCGTCGAGGATGCGCTGCACGGCCGTGGGCGTCTCGGCGCCCTCCGCGGCCCGGCGGCGCTCGATCTCGGTCCGGAGGCGGGAGACCAGGCGCATGCGGTCCGCGGAGGTCAGCGACTGTCTCTGCGCCAGGTCGCCGACCTTGCTCAGATAGTCGTAAACCAGCTGATCGCTCTCGATCCCCACCGAAGCCCCCAAGGCCGCACGAGCCGTCGCCTTCCCCGACGGTACCGGTTCCCCGTCCCGCGTCCCGGTAGCCCGGGCGAAGCCGGGGCCGATCCGCGCGGACCCGGTACCGTAAACAGAATGACCACTTCGCGGGAGACAGGCAGCACCGGCGGCGCCCCGCGCACCCTCGCCGAGGAGCTGCGCGCCCGTCCCGACGAGGCCCTCGCCGCGCTGCTGCGCGCCCGGCCGGACCTGCTCAACCCCGTCCCGGGCGACCTCACCCAGCTCGCCACGCGGGCCGCCACCCGGGCCTCGGTCGTCCGCGCCCTGGACCGGCTGGACCGGTTCGCGCTGCAGGTCGCCGAGGCCCTGGCCGTCGCCGCGGACCCCTGCCCGTACGAGGCGCTGGTCGCGCTGATGACCGGCACGGAGGCCGAGGACCCGGCGGTCGCCGCCGAAGTCCCCCGGGCCGTCGCCACCCTGCGCGAACAAGCCCTGCTGTGGGGCACCCGGGACCGCCTGCACCTCGTGCGCACCGTGCGCGAACTCCTCGCCCCCACCCCCACGCGCCCCTCCCCCACCGGGCTGGGCCCCACCGTCGCCGAGGTCACCGCGGGCATGTCCCCCGGCCGGCTGCAGCAGATCATCGCCACGGCCGGACTGCCCGGCACCCACGATCCGGTCACGGCCGTCGCCTCCCTCACCGCCCTTTTCGGCGACCGCGCCCGCATGAGCGACCTCCTGGCCGGCGCCCCCGCCGAGGCCCGCGCCGTCCTCGACCGGCTCGCCTGGGGCCCGCCCTACGGCACCGTCACCGCCGACCCCGCCCCGCACCTGCGCTGGCTGCTCGACCGCGGACTGCTGCTGCCCACCGCACCCGGCAGCGTCGTCCTGCCCCGCGAGGCCGCCCTCCACCTGCGCGGCGGCCGCGCCCACCGCACACCCGAGCCGCTCGCCCCCGAACTCGCGCCCCTCACCGAGCACTCCGCGCCCACCACCGACGCCACCGCCGCCGGCGCCGCCTTCACCGCGCTGGCCACCGTCGAGGAACTCCTCGGCTCCTGGGAGACCGACGGCCCCCTCGTCCTGCGCGCCGGCGGCCTGAGCGTACGCGACCTCAAACGCACCGCCACCGCCCTCGACACCACCGAGGAGACGGCCGCCTTCTGGGCCGAACTCGCCTACGCCGCAGGGCTGCTGGCCTCCGACGGCGACGTCGACGAACGCTACGCCCCCACCCCCGCCTACGACGACTGGCTGCGCCTGCCCGCCGAACAGCGCTGGGCCCACCTCGCCACCGCCTGGCTGGCCGCCACCCGCACCCCCGGCCTCGTCGGCGGCAAGGACGCCAAGGGCCGCACCCTGGCCGCCCTCGGCCCCGACCTCGACCGGTCCGCCGCGCCCGAGGTCCGCCGCCGGGTCCTGGAACTGCTCGCCTCCCTGCCCGCCGGCGCCGCCGTGCCCCAGGACGCCCTCCTCGCCCGGCTCCGCTGGGAACGCCCCCCGCGCACCACCACCGACGACCCCCGCGAACGGCTCGCCCGCTGGGCCCTCGCCGAAGCCGAACTCCTCGGCGTCACCGGCCGCGGCGCCCTCGCCGGCCACGGCCGCGCCCTGCTCACCGACCCCGCCGCGGCCCCCGCCCTGCTGGCCCCGCTGCTGCCCGAACCCCTCGACCACGTCCTGCTGCAGGCCGACCTCACCGCCGTCGCCCCCGGCCCCCTGCGCCGGCCCCTCGCCCAGGAACTCGCCCTGCTGGCCGACGTCGAGTCCAAGGGCGGCGCCACCGTCTACCGCTTCGCCCCCGACTCCGTACGCCGCGCCCTCGACGCCGGACGCACCGCCGCCGACCTGCACGCCTTCCTCGCCGCCCACTCCCGCACCTCGGTGCCGCAGCCCCTGGCGTACCTCGTCGACGACGTCGCCCGCCGCCACGGCCACCTGCGCGTGGGCGCCGCCTCCTCGTACGTCCGCTGCGACGACGAGGCCGTCCTCGGCGAGATCCTCGCCGACCGCCGCTCGGCCGCGCTGCGGCTGCGCCGCCTCGCCGGCACCGTCCTGGCCGCCCAGGTCCCGCCGGACGCCCTGCTGGAGGGCCTGCGCGCCCTCGGCTACGCGCCCGCCGCCGAATCGGCGGAGGGCGACGTCGTCATCACCCGCGCCGACGCCCACCGCACGCCCCCGCGCACACCCCCCGCGCCCGTGCCGGAGGGCCCGCCCGTCCCCGACGCCACGCTCCTGGGCGCGGCCGTCCGCGCCGTCCGCGCCGGCGACCGCGCCTCGACGGCCCCCCGCAAACCCTCCCCCGCCGCCGCGACGGGCGGGCTCCCCCGCACGACGTCGGCGGAGACCCTCGCCACGATGCAGGCGGCCGTCCTGACGGGCACCCCCGTCTGGATCGGCTACGTCAACGCGGAGGGCGCGGCGAGCCAGCGCGTCATCGCACCGGTACGGGTGGAGGGCGGCTACGTGACGGCGTTCGACCACACGGCGGAGGAGGTCCGCACGTTCGCCCTCCACCGCATCACCGGCGTGGCGGAACTGGCCGAGGACACGGTGTAGCCGGCGGGCCGGCGGATCGTCCGCGCCCCGTCAGGGGCGCGGGGCGTCGACTGCGGGCCGTCGGTGGCCGATCGCGCAGTTCCCCGCGCCCCTGACGGGGCGCCCCCTAGGGGCGCGGGGAACTGCGCGACAAGCCACGACGCGCCCGCAGAGGTGCTCGCTCAGCCCGCCGCAGGCGTCCGCACGACGCGCCGCAGGCCGAATGCGTACGTCGCCGCGAAGCCCACCCCGTAGCCCGTCAGCAGGCCCGCCCCGTAGACCGCCGCCGCTCCCGGCAGCCCGTCGCTTCCTCGCAGGAGGGGGAAGAGGGCCCACCCCGAGGGGCCGATCGCCGTTGCGCCGCACGTGTGGCCGAGTTGGTGGAGGAGGCCCACCACTCCGCCGCCGCACGCGCCGCCCACGCAGGCGGTGATGAACGGCCGGCCCAGGGGCAGGGAGACGCCGTAGACGAGGGGTTCGCCGATGCCGAGGAGGCCGGCCGGGAGGGCCGAGCGGATCGTCCGGCGCAGGTCCGCGTCGTCGCGGAGGCGGACGTGGACGGCCAGGGCCGCGCCGACCTGGCCGGCGCCGGCCATGGCGAGGATCGGCAGCAGGGCCGTCGAGCCGGTCTCGGTGATGAGCGTGGTGTGCAGGGGGATCAGGGCCTGGTGGAGGCCGAGCATGACCAGGGGCAGGAAGAGCGCGCCGAGGACGAAGCCCGCGGCGGCGCCGCCGTTGGCGAGCAGCCAGTCGGCCAGGTGGCCGGTGGCGGAGGAGACCTCGCCGGCCGCGAACATCAGCCCGTACAGCGTCACGAGCCCCGGCAGCAGCACGGTGAGGAAGGGAGTGACGAGGGTGTCCAGGGCCTCGGGGACGACGCGCCGGCAGGTGCGTTCGACGCCGGTGGCCAGCAGGGCGGCGGCCAGGGCGCCGAGGACTCCGCCCTGACCGGGGGTCAGGGGCAGCCCGAAGGCGTCGACGCGGGCGACGCCCGGGTGGACGACGACGGCCGCCACGGCCGCGCCGAGGATCGGCGTGCCGCCGAACTCCTTGGCCGTTCCGTATCCGACGAGCACCGCGATCAGGGACATGAAGCCGCCGGCGATCGCGGTGAGTGCGGGGGCGAGCGCGGGCAGCAGGTGCAGGTTGGCCAGCAGTCCGGCGAGGCCGGCGATGATGCCGCAGCCGACGAGGGCGGGGATGAGCGGTACGAAGATCTGCGCGATGCGGCGCAGGAGCAGCCGTCCGTGGTCGCGGGGCGGCGGGGCGAGGAGGAGCTGCAGTTCGCGGGCCACCCGGCCGACCGTTCCGGGGCCGAGGACGATCTGCCAGGCCGGGCCGTCGGCGACGACGCCGAGGACACCGGGCCGGGCCCGCAGGGCGGCGCCGTCCACGGCGGCGGGGTCGTGGACCTCGACGCGCAGGCGGGTCATGCAGTCGGCGACGGAGCGGACGTTCGCGGCGCCGCCGAGCAGGGCGAGGAGCGCCGCGCCCGTACCGGGCGGGTCGTGGGTCGGCCGGGCGTCCTGTGTCATGCGTGCTTCACCAGCACATGACGCTACGTCAGCCGGACGCCTCCCGCAGCGCGGCACGCAGGTGCCCGCCCGACTCCCTCAGCAACCGCGCCGCCGTGGCCCCGTCGACGCCGGCGAGCAGCACCAGGATGGCGTTCTTCGCCTCGCCGCCGGTCTCGGCGAGCGCCGCCTCCACCTCGGCGTCCGGCGCCCCGGTGGCGAGGGCGACGATGTGCAGGGAGCGGGCGCGCAGCTTGTCGTTGGAGGCGCGGACGTCGACCATCAGGTTCCCGTACGTCTTGCCCAGCCGGATCATGGTGATCGTCGAGATCATGTTGAGGACGAGCTTCTGCGCCGTGCCCGCCTTCAGCCGGGTCGAGCCCGTCACCAGCTCCGGCCCCACGACGACCTCGATCGCATGCTCGGCGGCCCGGCCCAGCGCCGAGCCGGCGTTGCAGGCCAGGGCGACGGTCAGGGCGCCCGCGGCGCGGGCGTGCCGGACGGCGCCGAGGGCGTAGGGCGTACGGCCGGAGGCGGAGACGCCGACGACGGTGTCGCCGGGGCCGATGCCGAGGGCGTCGAGGTCGGCGGCGGCCAGCTCCTCGCTGTCCTCGGCGCCCTCGACGGCGGCGACCAGCGCGCCCGGACCGCCGGCGATCAGGCCGACGACCCGGTCGGGGCCGGTGTTGAAGGTGGGCGGGCACTCGCTGGCGTCCAGCACGCCCAGCCGGCCGGCCGTGCCGGCACCGGCGTAGACCAGCCGGCCGCCGCGGGCCATGCGCGCGGCGGTCGCGTCGATGGCCGCCGCGATCTGCGGCAGCCGCTCGGCGACCGCGCCGGCCACGGTCGCGTCCTCCGCGTTCATGATCCTGGCGATGTCCGCAGTGGGCAGCCGGTCGATGTCGGCCAGGTCCGGCCGGAACGCCTCGGTGGTCAGCCCCGCCAGCTGCGCCCGCAGGGCGCTCAGGGCCGCGGCCTCGGGCATCGCCTCGGACATCTGGCGGGGCCTCTCCTCCGGCTCGGGGGGACGGGATGCCATCAGCGCCGGTCGCGCCGGTCGTGCGGGGCGTGCCGGTGCGCCAGCGCCTCGTACGAGGCGGCCAGCGCCGGCGCCGCCCGGTCGTAGGTGGCCTGGGCGACGCCGATGAACAGGCAGTCCACCACGAGGAGCTGGCTCGTGCGGCTCGACATGGCCGCGGGGCGCAGCTCGCTCTCCCGGGCGGAGGACGTGACGAGGACGTGATCGGCGTACTGGGTGATCTCCCCGCCCGGCCGGCCCGTGACCGCGATCGTCGTCGCCCCGTGCTCGAAGGCGACGCGCAGCGGCTCGACGACGTCGGTGGTGCTGCCGGAGTGCGTGAGGGCCAGGGCCACGTCGCCCGCGCCGAGCTGCACGGCCGTCGTCACGGCCAGGTGGGGGTCGGCGTGGGTGTGCGCCAGCAGGCCGATGCGCAGCAGCTTCTGCACGAGATCCTGGCCGACGAGGTGGGAGGCGCCGCTGCCGTAGACGTCGATGCGGCGGGCCGCGGCGAGCGCGGCGACCGCGGCCTCCAGGACGGCGGTGTCCAGGCCGGCGGCGGTGTCCGCCAGGCACTGGGCCTCCTCCTGGGCCAGCTTGGCGACGACACTGGCCATGGGGTCGTCCACGGCGATGTCGGCCGTCACGGCCGGGGCCCGGCCGGCCGCCTGCTCGGCGGCCAGCGCCGCCAGGGCCAGCCGCAGGTCGCGGTAGCCGGGGTAGCCGAGGAGACGGGCCGTGCGCACGACGGTCGCCTCGCTGGTGCCGGTCAGCTCGGCGAGCCCCGTCACGGTCAGCGCCGCGGAACCGGCCGGATCCCCGGCCACCGCCTCGGCCACGCGCTGCATGGAGCGGGTCATGGTCGGGGCGAGCGTACGCACCTTCGCGGCCAGCGCCGCGGGCGGAGTGGGGCGCGCCCCGAAGGTTTCCTTCACGGTGCCGCTCACGTTCCGAAAGGTATTTTCGGCCCGGCGCGCCGTCAACCCCGTACGCCCGGGACAATGGTGCACATGGAGCTCGAACAGGCACTGCACGCGGCGCGTGCGCTCGTCCTCGCCGACCTGGTCGCCGGCGACGTCGCCGAGGCCGACGTCGTCGACCTCGTCGAGGACGCGGTCGCCCACCGGCGGTGGTGGGTCGAGCAGTGGCCGCAGGGCGCCGCCTACCTGCCCGGGCTCGTGGCCCAGGACGTCCAGGACGCCCTGCTGGAACGGCACGGCCGCTGGCCCCTGTGCCCCCTGTGCACCGGCTCCGGCGACCCCCACGCCCTCGAAGTCGAACCCGAACTCGGCCCCGACCCGCACTGGGCCTGCACCAAGCAGGCCGTGCTCGTCGCCCCCGTCGGCTCCCTCGCCACGGCGGTGCACTGATGCTCTACATCGACCCGCCGACCTGGCCGGGGCACGGACGCATGTGGTCCCACCTGGTCAGCGACGAGTCGTACGCCGAACTCCACGCCTTCGCGGCAGCCCTCGGCGCGCCGCCGCGGGCGTTCGACGGCGACCACTACGACATTCCGGCGTCGTCCTACGAGACGGCGGTGGGGATGGGGGCGACGCGCATCAGCAGCCGCGAGCTGGTCCGGCTGCTGCGCGAGTCCGGCCTGCGCCGGCGCAAGCGCCACCGGCCGTAGGGACGGGGCGGAGCCCCCGGCTCCGCCGCGGGCGCCCTACGCCACCGGCTCGCGCTCCGGTGCCGGCGCCGACGACCGCGCCACCACCCGCGAGGCGGACCCGTGCAGGCGGCCCGCCACCACCGTCGTGAGCAGGGCCAGCGCCGCCAGGCCGGCGCCCAGCCAGGCCACCGCCGGGTAGCCCCACCCGGCGGCGATGACGAGCCCGCCGAGCCACGGCCCGATCGTGTTGCCGAGGTTGAACGCCGACGTCGTGGTCGCGCCCGCGAGCGTCGGTGCGGCGTTCGCGACGTTGAACATGCGGGCGTTGAGCGCGGGCGCCGTCGTGAACGCGGCGACACCGAGCAGCATGGCCATGCCGACGGCCGCGGCGGCCGTGTGGGCGGTCAGAGCGAGGACCGCCATGACGACGGCCGCGGCGCCGATGCCGCTGTACATCGTCCCGAAGAGGTGCGCGTCGGCGATGCGCCCGCCGATGGTCGTACCGATCAGTGCGCCGACCCCGAAGAGGGCGAGGACGGTCGGGACCCAGCTCTCCGGCAGCCCGGCCGTTTCGGTGAGCAGCGGGGCGAGGTAGGAGAAGAGGCAGAAGACGGCGGCGGCGTTGAGCGCGGTGGTGATCAGTGCGAGCCAGACCTGCCGGTCGCGGTAGATGGCGAGTTCGGTGCGCAGGCGCGGCGCGTCGGCGCCGGTGGGCGGCTGGGTGGCGGGGACGAGCGCGAGGACGCCGACCAGGCCCACGGCCGAGAGCGCGGCGACCGCCCAGAACGCGGCGCGCCAGCCCGCGTGCTGGCCGAGGAGGGCACCGGCCGGTACGCCGGCGATGTTGGCGACGGACAGGCCGCCGACCATGACGGCCATGGCCCGGGCGCGGGCGTCCACCGGCACCAGGGAGACGGCCACCGCCGCGCCCACGGCCCAGAATCCGGCGCACGCCAGTGCGCTCACCACCCGGGAGGCGAACAGCACCCCGTACGTGGGCGCGAGCGCCCCCGCCACCTGGCCGAGCCCGAAGACGGCGAGCAGGGCGAGGAGTGTCGTACGGCGCGGCAGCCGCAGAGTCGCGGCGGCGAGCAGGGGTGCGCCGACGACCATGCCGATCGCGAAGGCGGAGACCAGCAGTCCGGCCTGCGGTATGGAGACGTCCATGTCGCGGGCGATCGGCTGCAGCAGCCCGGACAGCATGAACTCGGAGGTGCCGAGGGCGAATACGGACAGGCCGAGCACATGGACGGCGACGGGCATGGGCGGGCGGGAGGGACTGGCGTGCGGCATACCCATGACCAGCGCGAACGGCCGGGCCGCTATTCCCCGGTGAGCAGCTCCAGTTCGGTGGCGAGGTTGCGTCGTGCCAGCAGTTCCCAGCGGTCGTGGCCGAGCGGGGTGCGGAAGAGCCGTGGCAGGGCGAGGAGATGACGCAGCACGTCGGCGCGTCCTGCGCGGAAGGCGTCGTCCGGCACGAAGGCGTACTCCTCGCGGACGGCGGCCGCGTACGCCGCGTACGCGCGCGGGGAGCCGCCGAGCACCGCCAGGTCGGCGTCGCACAGCGTCTCGCCGTCACGGTCGCCCGGGTCGGGGTCGTGGGTGGTGGTGAGCCGGACGAGCCGGGCGACCTCCGCGGTACGGGCGGGGTCCACGCCCAGCTCGGGCAGAGCGCGCTCGGCCAGGTGGGCGGAGCGCTCCTCGTTCTCGGAGCGGTCCGGGCGGTAGACGGCGTCGTGGAACCAGGCGGCCAGGCGGACGGCGTCGATGTCGTCGGCGTACGGCTCCAGCGCGTCGAGGTGCGCGAGCACGGCGGAGAGGTGGTCGACGGTGTGGTACCGCCGCTGCGGCTCGGCCCAGCGGGCCAGCAGATCGTCCGCGTAACGGTCGGGATCGGGCCCCTGACCGGGCCGGACCCGCTCGACGGTCCGCCGCCAGCGGGCGCGCAGGGCATCGTGCTCGGACGTGAGGGCCATGGAGCCCATTGTGGGGCACTCACCTGGCCGGATCCGGCGGGTCGGTATGGAATTCCTTGATCGCGCCTGTGCTTTGCCGCCGGCACCGACTTGCCTGGGGTCTCGCGAACGGACGTGCCGGCCGGCGGTGCGTCCACGGACGTCAGGAGAGGACGACGTGAAGACGATGAAGAGGGCCGCTGCGGTGGCCGTGGGCACGATCGCCCTGTTCGGCACGGCTCACGGTGCCGCCCAGGCCGCACCCGCCGCGACGGGCGGGACGGTCCCGAGTTGCGTGTCGTTCGACGCACCCTGGACGCCCTTCACGAGCTGGCAGAAGTTCACGATCACGAACGGGTGCGCGCAGACCGTTCAGGTGAAGGTGGTCTACGCCAACGGTCCGGGCACCACCTGCTACTCGGTTCCCGCCCACCAGTCGCGTACGGAGACGTACTACTCGCTCGGCAGCGTCACCGACGCGAAGAGCCTGACCACCTGCTGACCACCGCCGTCACGTGTGCCGCCGCACCCGCCCCGGCGAGGCCCGGCGAGGCCCCGTCGACGGGCCGGTGCGGCGTGTGGCACGCTTGATTACATGTCTAGACCAATTCTTGAGGTGATCGCCCTCGGCCCCGAGGACGCGGCGGCCGCACAGGCCGGAGGTGCGGACCGGCTGGAACTGGTCTGCGACATGGCGGCCGACGGCCTCACCCCTCCCCTCGAGACCTTCACCGCCGTACGGGACGCCGTCGACATCCCCGTCCGCGTGATGCTGCGCGCCACCGACGGCTTCGCCGCGGGCGACGCCGCCGCGCTGGACGCCCTGTGCGCCCGGGCCGCCGCCCTGCGGGCCGCGGGGGCACGGGAGTACGTCCTCGGCTTCCTGACCGACGACGGCCGCGCCGACCTCGCCGCCATCGGGGCCCTCGTCGAGGCCGCCGGCCCGGCCGCCCGCTGGACCTTCCACCGCGCCGTCGACCGCGCGGCCGACCGCGACGCGCTGCGCAAGCAGCTCGCCGACCAGCCGGGCCTGGACACCTACCTCACCGCCGGCTCCCCCTCCGGCGTCGACGACGGCCTGCCCACGCTCCTGGCCGAGGCCGGCCGCGCGGACGAGCCGGGCTACGAGCCGCGCATCATGGCCGGCGGCGGACTGCAGCTCAAGCACGTGCCGCCGCTGCGGGCGGCGGGCATCACGGCCTTCCACATCGGCTCCGCGGCCCGCCCGGCGGGCTGGACGTCCCCGGTCGACCCCGCCGCGGTCCGCGTCTGGCGCGAAGCGCTCGACGCGTAGGCGCCCCGAAGGGGCGCGGGGCTGTGCCGAGCTGCGGCTGCCGCCGCGTGGGCGCGATCAGCCACGACGCGCCCGCAGGTCGGGAAGCACCTCGGCCGCGGGCCGCCGGTGGCCGGTCGCACCCGCGCGGCGGCAGCCGCAATTCGGCACAGCCCCGCGCCCCTTACGGGGCGCTGCGTCACCGCCGGCTCGCGGCCGGTCGGTCGGGGGCGGAAGGGGTGGGCGCAAGCCGGCCCGCCGGCCGGCGCTTCTCCCGCACGGCCCACGCCAGCACCGTCGCGGCCGCCACCAGCACCGTGCTCGTCAACGGGAACCAGCGTTCCCCCAGCAGCGCGATCGCCGCGCTGCCCGTCGCCCCGCCCGCCGCGATCCCCGTGTAGAGCGCGCTGCTGTTGAGCGAGATCAGCAGGGGTGCGTTCGCCGGGTCGACCGACACCAGCCGGTGCGGCAGGGCCACTCCGATCGCCCATCCGGCCATGGAGACCACCGCCGCGTACGCCATCGCCCCCGGCATGGTGCGCCCCAGCCACGGCAGTGCCGTGAAGGCCGCGGCCGCCACCGTGCCGCCCAGGAGCAGCACCCGGTCGGCCCCCAGCCGGTCGACGGCCCGGCCGCCCACCCAGGTGCCGGCGACCGAGGCGACGCCGCCGGCGAGCAGGACCAGGCTCAGCCGGTCGGCGTCGCCGCCGGTGGCGGTCCGCACGGCCGTGCCGAGGTAGATGTAGACGGCGTTGACGGCGAGGAAGTAGGCGAAGGTGGTCAGTACGCCGATCGCCACGCGCCGGTCCCGCAGCGGCGCCAGCCGCTCGCGCAGTCCGGGTGCCGGGGCGGGGCCGCCGCCGGTGGCCGGCAGTTCGCGCAGGAAGAGGGCCACTCCGGCGATGGCGACGACGCCGAGCGCGACGACGAGCCACAGGGTCAGCCGCCACTCGACGCGCCCGAGGTAGGTGCCGAGCGGTACGCCGAGCGCCGTGGCGACGGTCATTCCGCCCATGACGGTGCCCAGCGCGCGGCCGCGCTGCTCGGGCGGCACGAGCCCGGTGGCGACCGCGTTGGCGGTCGGCGTGTAGAGCGCGGCCCCGGCCGCGGCGAGCACGCGGGTGGCGAGGAGCGTCCCGTAGGTGGGGGCGAGTGCGCTGAGGGCGTTGGCGGCGGTGAAGACGGCGAGGGCCGTCAGCAGCAGCCGGCGGCGCGGCCAGCGGGCGGTGACCGTCGCCAGCAGGGGTGCGAACACCGCGTAGGCGAGGGCGAAGACGGTCACCATCTGGCCCGCGGCCGGGACGGAGACGTCCAGGTCGCGGGCGACGAGGCCGAGGATGCCGGCCATGACCATCGAATCGGTGCCCACGGCGAAGGTGCCGAGGGCGAGCAGGAGCAGGCGAAGACGCACGGATCCCCCTTGTCTGACGTCTCACGTCGCTTGTTTGGCGTTCGTCAAACAATAGGGAATGGTGGATGATTGTCAAACAGTTGTCGGATGGTCGTCGGATGGTCGTCGGACAATTGCCGAGCAGGCCGAGCAGGAGAGGACCCCGCCAGATGCCGGACGAAGTGCTTCCGCAGCCCGCACGCGAGGAGATCGAGCTGGTCGGCGTGTTGCGGGCCCTCGGCGACCCCGTACGCCTGCAGCTCCTCGCCGTCTACGCCGACGACCGCGAGCACAGCTGCGCCCAGGCGGACCTCGGGCTGGAGGACCTCCACAAGTCGACCGTCTCGCACCACATGCGCGTCCTGCGCGAGGCCGGCGTCACCACGACACGCGCGGCGGGCCGCCACCGCTACGTGCGCCTGCGCCGCGCCGACCTCGACGCCCGCTTCCCCGGCCTGCTGGACGCGATCCTCAAGGAGGCCGCGCAGGCCGGGTCCGGCGGCTGACGGGCCTCAGCCCCCGGCCTGCCCCAGCTCCGCCGGCAGCGACTGCGCGTGCAGCACGGTCAGGCCCGAGACCGCTCGGGTCAGCGCCACGTACAGGCGCCGCAGGCCCGTCCGTTCGTCCGGTTCGCCCGCCACGACCGCCGCCGGCTCGTCCAGGACCACGTAGTCGTACTCCAGGCCCTTCGCCAGCGTCGCCGGCACCAGGGTCAGGCGGGCGCCCTCGCTCGTCTCCTCGCCCGGGGCGAGGTGGGCGAGGCCGGCCCGGTCCAGGGCCCGGGCCAGCTCCGGTACGCGGGCGTCGGCGGCGATGAGGCCGACCGAGCCCTCGTGGCCCAGTGCCTGGCGGCAGGCCGCCACCACCGCCTCGTCGAGCGCCTCCGCGCCGACCTCACGCACCGCGAAGTCGCCGGGCGACTCGCGCACCGAGGTGGCCTCCGTGAGGCCGGGCGCGATCGCCGGGAGCAGCCGGGACGCGTAGGCGATCACCTGGCGGGGCACGCGGAAGCCCTGCGTGAGCTCGGTGACGACCGCGTCGGCCTTGCCGAGGTGGGCCAGCGCCTCCTGCCAGGTGCGCGTGGCCCACGGCGTCGTGCCCTGCGCCAGGTCGCCGAGGATCGTCGCCGAGCCCGTGGTGCAGCGCCGGCCGACCGCGCGGTACTGCATGGGCGAGAGGTCCTGGGCCTCGTCGAGCACCACGTGCCCCAGCGAGGGCGTACGGGTCACGAGGTCGGCCGCCTCGTCGATCAGCACCGCGTCCGCCGCGGACCACTTGGCCGAGCGCGCCGAGCGCGGCGGGCGCTCCCACAGGATGTGCCGCTGCTCGTCCTCGTCGAGCAGCCCGGCCGCCTGCTGCGCCAGGAACGGCGCGTCGGACAGCAGGCGCAGGACGAGCTTCGCCGGGTCGACCGCCGGCCAGATCGCCTTGACCGCCGCCTTCACGGCGGGGTTGCGGGCGACCGCGTCCTGCACCCGGTCGTCGGGGGCCTCGCCGGACTCCTCCATGCGCACGAGCACGGCGTGCGCGATGCGCTGCGGCAGCGCCTCGCGTGCGGCGCCGTAGCGGATGTCGCGGGCCAGCAGCTCGCGCACCATCTCCTCGATCTCGTACGCCGGCACCCGCCAGCGCCGGGCGCCGCGCACGACGACGACCGGTTCGGTGGGCATCGTCACGCCGGAGCGCACCGCGCGCCGCAGCACCTCGGCCAAGCGCGCGTCGCCCTTGATGCGGGCGGCGGCGGGGGTGTCGGTGCCGCGCACCTCGACCTTGGCGACGCTGCCCACCAGGTCGTCGACGGTGGCCTGGGCGACGTTCAACTCGCCCAGCGCGGGAAGCACTTGCTCGATGTAGCGCAGGAAGGAGCGGTTCGGCCCGACGACGAGCGTGCCGGTACGGGCGAGCCGCTCCCGGTGGGCGTACAGGAGGTACGCGACGCGGTGCAGGCCCACCGCCGTCTTGCCGGTGCCGGGGGCGCCCTGCACGCACACGGTGCCGGCGATCCCGGCGCGCACGATCTCGTCCTGCTCCGGCTGGATGGTGGCCACGATGTCCCGCATGGGGCCGACGCGCGGCCGCTCGATCTCGGCCTGCAGCAGGGCCCCGGCCCGCTCGCCGGCGGCCGGGTCGGCGCCCGTGAGGTCCTCGTCCTCGTACGCCGTCAACTCCCCGCCCGTGTAGCCGAAGCGGCGGCGCAGCCGCACGTCCATCGGCTCCTTCTTCGACGCCCGGTAGAACGGCTGGGAGACCGGTGCACGCCAGTCGATCACCATCGGATCGCCGTCGCCGTCGTGCACATGCCGCCGCCCGATGTAGAACTGCTCCCCGCCTGCGCCCTCGGCGAGCTCCGCGCCCGGCGCGTGCAGGTAGTCCAGGCGCCCGAAGAACAGCGGGGTGTGCGCAAGATCCGCCAGCGCCGCGATGCGCTCCTCGATCTGCCGCTCCAGCACCTGGGCGTTGACCCAGTTGGCGGCGACGTCCTTGATGTCGAGCGCCTCGACGTCGGCCCGCATCGCCCGCAGGGCCGCCCGCGAGGCGGCCAAATGGGTGCGCTCGCGCTCCAGCGGGTCGTCGGCGTGGGTGGTCACTTGCTGTGCGGGCACGGCGGAGCCTCCAGACGTACGGCGGAAGAGCGGTCGGCCGCCGGTTTCCGTCCGGACGGCAGCGCACCCGCGACGAGAGGGGCGGGAGGCGGCGAGAAGGGGGGATTGTAGTCACCCGCCCCCTGGGCGCGCGAAGCATTTTCAGCGCCCCCGGCGCGCCCTCGGGGACGCCGTCCCTCTCCCGTAGGGGACGCCGTGCTGCTCAAGTCGTACGCCCGGACCTGCACAGTTACACCGGCAGGCCGATGCCGCGCGGGCGCGCGGAAACCATGATGGAGGGCATGAACACGACCACGCCCCTCAACTCCGCCCTCCGCGCCCTGAAGGCCTTCGCCGGCGCAGCCGTCAGCGTCGTCCTCCTGGGCCGCCACGCGGAGGAGCGCCCCGCCCTCTGAGTAGCCCGTCCCAGCGGGAACTGAGTACGCCGACGGTGTTCCGCCGGCCCACCGGCCGGTTGGCTGGGGAGCATGAACCCCACTGACTCCGCGACCGACGGCAAGGCCTGGCTGGTCCGCTCCCTGACCGCCGTCGTGATGCTGCCGATGCTGTTCATGGACTTCGTGTTCATCGGCCTGTCGCCGATGGCGACCGACAGCTGCGGCCCCGACCACTGCTCGCAGGAGCTGACGAACGCCCTGGCGGCCGCCCCCGTCCTGTGGCTGACCGCCATCGGCCTGCTGATCACCTCGTGGGCGCTGCCCTCGCGCACCCGCTTCTCCGCGGCCCGCACGACCACGGCCGCCCTGTCCGCGGGCGCCGGCCTGCTCACCTTCGCCGTCCTGGCCAACCTGCCGAACGGCTGACGGGCACGGCCGTGCGGACCGTCTACGGCTCCGGCAGCAGCACGTCCGCGTCGTCGAAGATGCGCAGCACCACCAGCAGCAGCCGCCCGCGCGAGACCATGTACTCCGCGACGATCTGCGAGGTCAGCCGCACCTCGCGGTCGTGCTCGCCCAGCCCGATGGGCCGGGAGAGCTCGGTGTAGGGGTCACGCGCCAGGATCTCGACGGCCTTGTCGAACGCGGCGCGGCGCACCGGGTCGAGCCGGTCGCGGTCGCGCGCCGCCGGCTCGGTGTACAGCACCTCGTAGATCTCCTGATGAGGCAAAGCGCCCTCCTCGCCGTACCGCCGTGCGCCGTGGCGTGATGCGTCCGCGGAATTCACCCGCCAGGGTAGCGACTGCTCCCGCGCACACGCGGACGCATCAGCCGGTCCCGTCACCGGCGAGCAACTCGTCGGCGTCGACGATGCGGTACGCATAGCCCTGCTCGGCCAGGAAGCGCTGGCGGTGGGCCGCGAAGTCCTGGTCGACGGTGTCGCGGGCGACGACCGAGTAGAACCGCGCCTCGTGCCCGTCGGCCTTGGGCCGCAGCACCCGCCCGAGCCGCTGGGCCTCCTCCTGGCGGGAGCCGAAGGTGCCCGACACCTGGATGGCGACGGTCGCCTCCGGCAGGTCGATCGAGAAGTTCGCGACCTTGGAGACGACCAGCACGGAGATCTCCCCCGCCCGGAAGGCGTCGAAGAGCTTCTCGCGCTGGGCGTTGCTGGTCTCGCCCTTGATCACGGGCGCGTCCAGGTGCTCGCCGAGCTCGTCGAGCTGGTCGATGTACTGGCCGATGACCAGCGTCTGCTCACCCTTGTGCCGGGCCACCAGCGCCTCGGTGACCTTGCGCTTGGAGTCGGTGGTCGAGCAGAAGCGGTACTTCTCCTCGGTCTCCGCCGTCGCGTACGCCAGCCGCTCCGACTCGGTGAGGTTCACCCGCACCTCGACGCAGTCGGCCGGGGCGATGTAGCCCTGGGCCTCGATCTCCTTCCACGGCGCGTCGAAGCGCTTGGGGCCGATCAGGGAGAAGACGTCGGACTCCCGCCCGTCCTCGCGCACCAGCGTCGCGGTCAGCCCGAGCCGCCGCCTGGCCTGCAGGTCGGCGGTGAACTTGAAGACGGGTGCGGGCAGCAGATGCACCTCGTCGTAGACGACCAGGCCCCAGTCCCGGGAGTCGAACAGCTCCAGGTGGGGGTAGATGCCCTTTCGCTTGGTGGTCAGCACCTGGTACGTGGCGATGGTGACCGGGCGGATCTCCTTGCGCGTCCCGCTGTACTCGCCCACCTCGTCCTCGGTCAGCGAGGTGCGCTTGACCAGCTCGTGCTTCCACTGCCGGGCCGAGACGGTGTTGGTCACCAGGATCAGCGTCGTGGCCTTGGCCTTGGCCATGGCCCCCGCGCCGACCAGCGTCTTGCCCGCGCCGCACGGCAGCACGACCACGCCGGAGCCGCCGTGCCAGAAACCGTCGACGGCCTGCTGCTGGTACGGCCGCAGCGCCCAGCCGTCCTCGCGCAGCTCTATGGGGTGCGCCTCGCCGTCGACGTACCCGGCGAGGTCCTCCGCGGGCCAGCCCAGCTTGAGCAGGGTCTGCTTGATCTGCCCGCGCTCGGAGGGGTGCACCGCGACGGTGTCGTCGTCGATCCGAGCCCCCACCAGCGGCACGATCTTCTTCGACCGGAGGATCTCCTCCAGCACCGGCCGGTCGGTGCTCTCCAGCACCAGCCCGTGCACCGGGTGCTTGAGCAGCCGCAGCCGCCCGTAGCGGGCCATGGTCTCGGCGACGTCGACGAGCAGCGCGTGCGGCACGGGGTAGCGGGAGTGGGTGACGAGCGCGTCGACGACCTGCTCCGCGTCGTGCCCGGCGGCCCGCGCGTTCCACAGGCCCAGCGGGGTGACCCGGTAGGTGTGGATGTGCTCCGGCGCCCGCTCCAGCTCCGCGAACGGCGCAATGGCCCGCCGGCAGGCGTCGGCCTGCTCGTGGTCCACCTCCAGGAGCAGCGTCTTGTCGCTTTGGACGATCAGCGGACCGTTCACGCGTCACCCTTTCGCTACGGCTAAACCTCCAGTGTGCCTCATGCGGCGGTGGTCACGTCGGGGGTTCGCCGGGTCGCAAGCCGGCTCCTACCCTCCTTCGTACCCGGCCGATGTAGTCGAGGGTCACGTCGGCCTTCTCAACATCGCCGGTCTGGTGATAGAGATCGGCGGCAAGCTCAAGGTTTTCCAGAGCCTCGGTGTTGCAACCCTGCCGGAGAAGCGCGAACGCGAGACTCGTGAGCTCCGAGGCGAGAGCGTGATCGTCCTTTGCCTCCAGGAAAGCCTCCAGGGCGAGGGTGTGGAGCCGTATCGCCTTGCGCCATTTTCCTTGCTTCTGTCGCACCAGGGCCATGTTTCCCAAGGTCATCGCCTCGCCGCGATGGTCTCCCAAGCTCTGGAATACACCGAGTGCCTCCTGCTGCGCGGTAAGAGCCGCTTCGAGATCCCCAGCAACGATCAGCGTCCCGGCGAAGTTGGAGAGCTCGACCGCCCTCTCATGGGGAATGAGCAGACCATCGGCCATTCCGAGCGCACGCTTGTGCAGCTCCACGGCCTGCTCGGCCTTCCCCTCATCGCGCACGGCCTTGGCGAGGCCGCCCAGAGCCTGGGAATAGCTACGTAGGTCTCCTTGCTTCCGGTAAATCTTCGCGGCTTTCCGGAAGGCACGGCGAGCCTCGCCAACACGCTCCAGCTGGAGCAGTGTCTCGCCGACATTGCTCAGAGCACTGGCTACTCCGTTCCGGTCGCCGGCTTTCCTGAACAGCTGCGCGGCTTCGCTGTGGGCCACTACCGCCGCTTGGAACTTGCGCTGATCGTGAAGTGAGAGACCGAAATTATTCAGCGCACTGGCCAGGGCCTGGCCTCTCTTCAGCTTCCGGCAGATCTTGATGGCCTTATGGTGTGCGCGAACCGACTTACGCAGTTTGCGCATATCCCGAAGGGCCACGCCGAGAGAACTCAGCAGAGCTGCCTCGCGATATCCGTCCTTGCGGTTTCGATTCGACCGGATGCCCGCAGTCAGGACCCGCCTGGCGTCCTCCAGATAGCGTGCCTCCTGCAGAAAACGCGAGACGGGCGCTGCCAGAGCCGCACACATAAAATCGTCACCGGCCTCATGAGCCCAGACGGTGGCTGCGACCAGGGTGTGTCGCTCGACCTCCAGCCACTGCAGCGCCGCAGCCCGGCCGGCGAAGATGGGTTCGGCCCCATGCCCCTCTACCGCGAAGTCGAAAAGCGTATCGCACGCCACGGTGGCCATCTTGTGGAGATGGACGAGCAGACGCATGAGGCCCTCGCCCCAGGAGTCGTCGCTCGACATGAGCAGCTGGCGGGAGTAGAGGCGCACAAGACTGTGCGGCTGCCAGCGACCGTACGGTTCCCGTGGCTCAACGAGGTGTCGGCGAGCCAAGTCCAGCAAAATCCGTTCGGTCTCCTTGACACTGTCGCCGGACAGCTGGGCCGCAGACTCGGTGGAGAAATCCGGCCCCGGGTTCAAGGAAATCAGCCGGAATAGCTTGGCCTGGGCTTTGGTGAGCCTCCGATAGGAGAGTTCGAAGGCCGCCGTCACAGCCCGTTCCTCCCTGCTCAGTACGGAGAGCCGGGAGTGCGCGTCCGCCAGGTCGCGGCACAGGTGGGACAAAGGCCGTGTCGGTACGTCGACGAGCAGGGACGCCAGGATGCGCAGCGCCAGCGGCAAACCGCCGCACAGCGCGACGAGCCGGTCGCCCTCATGAGCCTCGTCCACCATCCGCGAGTCCTCGGGCAGAGCCGTGCGGAGCGCACCGGCCAGCAGCTCCCGGCCCTCGTGGGCGGGCAGCTCCTGCAAGGTCAGCGACAAGGCATCCAGTTCGGCCAGGGAATGCCGTGACGACACGAGCACCGCCGTACTTCCGTCACTCGGCAGAAGATGACGGATCTTGTCGGTGGCCGGTACATCGTCCAGGACCACCAAGACCCGTCGTCCGGCAGCAGCCAGCGCGCCGAGAGCGGAACGGTAGACGAGCGCGCGCTCATCGGTGCCTGGCGGAACGTGTTCCGGGGGGACACCGAGCGCCCGCAGGAGGGTACCGAGAGCCCGCTTGGGTGACACCTTGCGTCCCGCGTCGTACCCGTGCAGATCAACGAAGAGGACCCCACCGGGGAACCAGCCTTCTTCTCGCAGCGCTCGGTGAGCGGCCTGTAGCACGAATTCGGTCTTGCCAACGCCGGCGAGTCCAGTCACCACCACGGCGCCCACGGTCTCGGCGGGTGTCGGCGCCAGAAGCGCGAGGGTCTGTTCCAACTCGGCACGGCGTCCGGCGAAGGTGGCCGTCTGCCGGGGAAGCCCGGCGAGCGCCGGGTCGGGGCGATCTGGCAGAGTCAGAGTGACTGTCTGCCCCTGGACGACGACGTCGAAGAACACTCCACCGCTAATAGAGTTTTCGATCGTGTCGGTCATTCCCCGACCTGCTGGTGCCGGGCGACCGCTCTACTGAAGGCGATCACCTCCGCCGCGGTGAACATGTGTCTGGTTTCTGTGGTGACCACATATCCGACCTCACGCCATGCATGCAGAAACGCAGGGTCCATGCCCATCTCCTCCGCCTGCTCCGCCATTCTCAGCAGCGCGTCGTCGAAGTACTTCTTGGTGAGAGGAGTGGGTTCTTCGGCGTCGGGATCGAAGAACACCGGGTCTTCCGGACCCGGATCGCGCCCAAACTTCCTCCTGAACTCACTACGTTGGGCTTCCAGCGACTTCTTGATCTCCTGCCCTTGCGCAGAATCGGTCGAGAACGTCATCACGGAACTTCCATCCGCGTTCCAGATGCGCTCGAAAGGCCGGTCGATCCTCCGGCCATTGGCCGCCGTCCCACCGGACTTCTTGTGGACCTTCTGCCGCACCGCCTCGCGAACGGCCTGTCGCCGCTCGGCCCATCCCGTGTCCTCTCCTTCCGGAGTGCGGTCCGCCTCTTCGTCACCCTCCGCTTCCGCCAAGGCGGCGGCACTTCTCCGAGCAGCGGCACTCAGACTCATTCGTGCGTGCATGCCGACCCAGTCCAGCATGTCCGCAGTGATCACCGTGTCCCGTGTGGTCACACTAGAAATACCCAGCTCGAAAGCCAGGCGCGACAGGGCGAGACCGGGAGAGCTGGTCCAGAGCAGGGCTTCGGAGGGAATCGGTTCGGTGAACGCGGGTATGGCGAAGAGGTGCCCGAGAACATCGGCGACGGGCATCTCCCGCGCTGGGGCGAGAAGAAGGATGTCGAGCACCGGCACCAACGTCGATGCCTCGCCCATGGAGAGAGCCCAGGCCGAGGCATGTTCACCCAAGTCCTCCACGAGTTCGCCGGGCTTCGCCATGAGCGCCGCGTACAAGGCAACCAGCAGTAGTAGCGAGTCCTTCTTCACCGGCAGCCCGGCGTCACGAATCCGGCGCAGGCCTTCGCCGAGGATGGCCTCAGGGGTGTCGTCGGCCCGCTCCTCCTCGTCCGCGCTCTTCCAGAACCGCCTGACCCGTTCCTTCGCGTCCGCCGGCGGATCGGGGAACCGCAGGTCGCTGGGCGGTCCGAAGACCGCGCGGCATCCATCTAGGGCCTCCCCCGGAAGAAACCGCCGGGGAATGCGGCGCTGGTCGAGCCCGGCAGCTTCGAGCCGGCCTGCCAGCGCAAGCATCAGATGCCCGTCATCCACCGGGAGCCTCAGCTCCTCGCTTATCAAGACGGCTTCGCGGACGAAGCGTTGGATGCCTTTGCCGTGCACGGTGCCGCGCAGGAGGCGCAGCCACGCATCACGTGCGTTGGCGAATTCGTACTCGTCCTCGAATGCCTGGGGCCAAACCGTTCCCAGGAACAGCGCGTCCAGCGGGTCGATCTCCCGGTACCAGTGCGGCGCGGTTCCCTCCTGCTGGGCGAACCCGAGCCCCCCGTAACCGAATGCGTAGGCGCCGGCCAGGCTGAGCTTCCCCGGCGCGTTGGAGCGCAACAGCCGCCCGAGCGCTTCTTCGCCCAGTGCTCGTGGATCGCCACTGACACTGACTCGAGCCACGGAAGTCGGCGCTGTCTTCTGCCCTCGTGCTTCCTGCTTCTTCCTCGATGCTTTGCCCACTTCACCCTCCCGGGTGCAAGTGTGGCTTATCTTGCGGGGCCCACTGGCAATCTCGTAGGACAACCTGACAGATTTCCGGTGACCGCTGTGGGAGACCCGGCCGGCAGCCTCAGTCGAGGATTCCGCGGGCGTCGAGGATCTGGTGGACGTCCTCCAGGGTCCGCGGCGCGGGCGCGTCCTGCTCCAGGACGCCCGTCTCGCGCAGGGCGGGGACCGCCTCGGCGAGGGCGGTGGCGGATTCCGCCGGGCTGCCGGCCTCGTGCAGGAGCTGGGCGAGGTTCACCCGGGCCAGGCCCTCGTGGTAGCGGTCGTCGGTGTCGCGGTAGCAGGCGACGGCCTCGGTGCAGGCCGCGAGGGCTTCGGCCGGGCGGTCGGCGCCGGCCAGGGCGGAGGCGAGGTTGACGAGGACCCTGCCCTCGGCGTTGCGGTCGGCCAGCTCGCGGTAGCGGGCCACCGCCTGTTCGAGGGGGGCGAGCGCCTCCTCGTTGCGGCCGGACCTGATCAGGGACAGCCCGAGGTTGCCCAGTGCGTTGGCCTCGCCGTGCGGGGCGTGGCAGGTGCGGAAGGACTCGACGGCCCGGGCCTGCGCGTCCAGGGACTCCTCGAACCGCCCCTGCCGGGAGCGGACGAGGCCCAGGTTGGTGAGCGTCTGGGCCTCGCCGTGGACGTCGCCCAGCTCGCCCAGGATGTCCCGGGCGCGGACGAGGGCCTCGGCGGCCTCGTCGAGCAGGCCCTCGTGGCGCAGGACCGTGCCGAGGTTGTTCAGGGCCAGGGCCTCCCCGCGGCGGTCGCCGATGCGTGCGCAGATGGCGGCGTCCCGGCGGTGGACCTCGATGGCCTCGGCGAAGCGGCGCAGGTCCTGCAGGACGAGGCCGAGGTTGGTCAGCGCGATGCCCTCGTTGCGCAGTTCGCCGGTCTCGCGGTGGATGGCGATGGCCTACTCCAGGACGGTGATCGCCTCGTCGAAGCGGCGCATCTCGCCGAGCACCAGCCCGAGGTTGCTCAGGGCGCCGGCCTCGCCGCTGCGGTCGTCGATCCGCCGGTACAGGTCCGCGGCGACCTCGATGATCGAGGCCGCCTCCTCGAACCGTCGCAGGTGGCGCATCGGCACGCTGATGTTGTTGAGCACTCCGGCGAGGGCGAGCGGCCATTCCATGGCCCTGGCCGCCGACATGGCCAGGGCCCCAAGGCCCAGCCAGTCGTCGAAGTGGCGCCGCAGGGAGAGGTACTCACCGAGGGCCTCGAACAGCATCAGGGGCAGTTGCGGTGCGTCGAGGGCGGCGGCCGTCGCCGCGACCGCGATGAGGTTGGTGCGCTCGTCGTCGAGCCAGGTCAGGGCCTGGTTGCGGGTGGCGAAGCGGGGGTGGGGCGCGGTCGCGTGGGCCAGGTGGCTGGCGGAGGCCCGGGTGGTGGTGACGTAGTGCTGCAGGAGCCGTTCGAGGGCCCGCGCGGCGGCGTCCTCGGGGCCGTGGGCCTCGCCCAGTTCGGCGGCGTACAGCCGCATCAGGTCGTGCATGCGCCAGCGCCCGTACGTCGCGCCCGCCTCCAGCAGGTGGCCGCGGGCGAGGGCGCGCAGCAGCTCCTCGGCGGCGTAGGGGTCGGCGTCGGCCAGGCGCGCGGCGGCCTCGGTGGACAGGTCGGGGCCGGGGTTGAGGGACAGCAGCCGGAAGAGGCGGGCCTGGTCGGGGCGCAGGTGCGCGTAGGAGAGCGCGAAGGCCGCGCGGACCGTGGCGTCCTCGCTGGTCAGGCGCTCGAGTCTGCTGCGGCCGTCCTCCAGGGCGCCGGCCATGGAGGCCAGCGGCCGGCTGGGCAGTTCGGCGAGCAGGGCGGCGACGATCCGCAGGGCGAGGGGCAGGTGGCCGCACAGCCGGGCGAGGCGGGCGGCGGCGCCGGGGTCGTCGGCGACGCGGGTGTCGTCCTCGCCGCGGGCCTGGCGCACGGCTCCGGCCAGCAGGTCCACGGCGGCGGCCTCGTCGAGTACGGACAGGTCGTACAGCCGGGCGCCGAGGCCGGTGAGGGTGTGGCGGGAGGTGACGAGGACGGGGATGCGCGGGTCGCCGGAGAGCAGCGGCCGGGCCTGTTCGCTGCTGCCGGCGTTGTCGAGGACGACGAGGAGCCGGCGCCCCTGGTCGGCGTAGGCGGCGAGGACCGAGCGGTAGAGGCGGGCGCGGTCCTGCAGGTCGGCGGGGAGGTGCTCGTCGGTGACGCCGAGGGCGCGCAGCAGGGAGCCGAGGGCGCGTTCGGGGGTGAGGCGGCGTTCGGCGTCGTAGCCGAAGAGGTCGGTGAACAGCACGCCGCCGGGGAACCAGTCCTGCTCGCGCCAGGCGTGCCAGGCGGCCTGCCGGACGAGTTCGGTCTTGCCGACGCCGGGCAGTCCGGCCACGGAGCACACGTGGGGTGCGCCGTCGCCGGGCGGGCGCGGGCGCAGGAGGTCCGTGAGGAAGGCGAGGTCGTCGCCGCGGCCGGTGAAGGCGGGTGACGGGTCGGGCATGCCGGTGAGGTGGGGCGGCAGTTCGCGGGGCAGCTGGAGGGTGACGTTCTGGCCCTGGACGACGGTGTGGAAGAAGACGCCGCCGGATATGTCGTTGTGCACGCCCCGCCCCTCGCTCGCATCCGTGTGCCTCCCCACGGTACGGGCGCACGGGGCCGCGGGGAGGGGAAAACGCCGCCGGGGCGGCACCCCCTGGGAGAGGGGTGCCGCCCCGGCGATCAGGACGGTCGATCAACCGGTGCGGTCGATCAGAAGTCCATGTCACCGCCCGGCATGCCGCCCGGAGCGGCCGCGGCGGCCTTCTCCGGCTTGTCGGCGATGACGGCCTCGGTGGTCAGGAACAGCGCGGCGATGGACGCGGCGTTCTGCAGGGCGGAGCGGGTGACCTTCGCCGGGTCGATGATGCCCTCGGCGATCATGTCGACGTACTCGCCCGTGGCGGCGTTCAGACCGTGACCGACGGTCAGGTTGCGCACCTTCTCCACGACGACGCCGCCCTCGAGACCACCGTTGACGGCGATCTGCTTGAGCGGGGCCTCCAGGGCGGCCTTGACGGCGGCGGCACCGGTGGCCTCGTCGCCCTCGAGGTCCAGCTTCTCGAAGACCGAGGAAGCCTGGAGCAGGGCCACGCCACCACCGGCGACGATGCCCTCCTCGACGGCGGCCTTGGCGTTGCGGACGGCGTCCTCGATGCGGTGCTTGCGCTCCTTGAGCTCCACCTCGGTGGCGGCACCGGCCTTGATGACGGCCACGCCGCCGGCCAGCTTCGCCAGGCGCTCCTGCAGCTTCTCGCGGTCGTAGTCGGAGTCGCTGTTCTCGATCTCGGCGCGGATCTGGTTGACGCGGCCCTGGACCTGGTCGCTGTCACCGGCACCGTCGACGATGGTCGTCTCGTCCTTGGTGATGACGACCTTGCGGGCGCGGCCGAGCAGGTCGAGACCGGCGTTCTCCAGCTTGAGGCCGACCTCCTCGGAGATGACCGTGCCACCGGTGAGGATGGCGATGTCGCCGAGCATGGCCTTGCGGCGGTCGCCGAAGCCCGGGGCCTTGACGGCGACGGACTTGAAGGTGCCGCGGATCTTGTTGACGACCAGGGTCGACAGGGCCTCGCCCTCGACGTCCTCGGCGATGATCAGCAGCGGCTTGCCCGACTGCATGACCTTCTCCAGCAGCGGGAGCAGGTCCTTGACCGAGGAGATCTTGGAGTTGGCGATGAGGATGTAGGGGTCCTCGAGGACGGCCTCCATGCGCTCCATGTCGGTCGCGAAGTACGCCGAGATGTAGCCCTTGTCGAAGCGCATGCCCTCGGTGAGCTCGAGCTCGAGGCCGAAGGTGTTGGACTCCTCGACGGTGATGACGCCTTCCTTGCCGACCTTGTCCATGGCCTCGGCGATGAGCTCGCCGATCTGGGTGTCGGCGGCGGAGATGGAGGCGGTGGAGGCGATCTGCTCCTTGGTCTCCACGTCCTTGGCCTGCTCGAGCAGGGCGGCGGAGACGGCCTCGACGGCCTTCTCGATACCGCGCTTGAGGGCCATCGGGTTGGCACCCGCGGCCACGTTGCGCAGACCCTCGCGGACCAGCGCCTGGGCGAGGACGGTCGCGGTCGTCGTGCCGTCACCGGCGACGTCGTCCGTCTTCTTCGCGACCTCCTTGACCAGCTCGGCGCCGATCTTCTCGTACGGGTCCTCGAGCTCGATCTCCTTGGCGATGGACACACCATCGTTGGTGATCGTGGGGGCGCCCCACTTCTTCTCGAGGACGACGTTCCGGCCCTTGGGGCCGAGGGTGACCTTGACGGCGTCGGCGAGCTGGTTCATCCCGCGCTCGAGACCGCGCCGTGCCTCCTCGTCGAACGCGATGATCTTGGCCATGTGAAGTGGTCCTCCCAGGACGGGGTGGATTGCTCCGGACCGCGCTGGCGCCCGCGACGGACGGCCTGCTTGCCCCGCGGTTCCTTGCCCCGCTTGGCCCGCGACCTCACCGACGGTCCAAATCTGTCACTCTCACCTGGAGAGTGCTAAGCCCAATGATTAGCACTCGCACCCTGAGAGTGCAAGGCCGCCCTACCGGTGCAGCCTGCCCCGCCGGGCCCGGCGTCACACGTGGTGCCCAAGGGTGCCCGCAACACGCGAGGGGCCCGCGTCGTGATGACGCGAGCCCCTCGGCGAGCTTCAGTGAGCTTGAGTGAGCCGGTGGTCGATGCGCACCGATCAGGCGGTCACCTTGACCATGTCCGCCTGCGGCCCCTTCTGGCCCTGCGAGATCTCGAACTCGACCCGCTGCCCCTCCTCGAGGGTGCGGTAACCGTCCATCTGGATCGCGCTGTAGTGGACGAATACATCCGCACCACCGTCGACCGCGATGAAGCCGTACCCCTTCTCCGCGTTGAACCACTTGACGGTGCCCTGAGCCATGCCTAACTCCCCTATTACTGGCCCTTGCACAGGACCGCACTTCGCGGACCCGGGTCAGACCTCACCCCCAGACAGGGTGGGGGTGTGCGCCGGAACGCGTCGACCGCGGCTGAATGTATCTGCACGGATGCCGTCTGCAACAGGTCACTCGGACGAGAAATCCGGCGGCGGCCGATCGGTTATTCGTACCGATTTCCACAGCTTCCCGGGCAAGTCGGACCGGGCAAAACGCCACCAACCCGGCAGATCGCATCCTCGCATTGGGCGCAACTTGACGGGTTCTCGTACGCACTCGGCAGTGACGCCAGAGGGGGAACGCCCCAACTGTAGCGCGCTTCAACAGACGGAATCGCCCCGTCCGCTTTACGGACGGGGCGATTCCGTCTGCTTGCCGAGCGTGCTCGCGCGGGGCCGCTCAGCCGCCCGCGACGGCGGGAATGATCGAGACGCCGGCCCCGTCGGGCGTGGCCGTGCCCAGGCCGTCCTCGAAGCGGACGTCGTCGTCGTTCACGTAGACGTTCACGAAGCGGCGCAGCTTGCCGGCGTCGTCGAGCACCCGGCCGGCGATGCCGGGGTGGTTCGCCTCCAGGGAGGCGATCACCTCGCCGAGAGTGGCTCCGTCGGCGGTGACCTCCGCCTGCCCGGCGGTGTAGGTGCGCAGGATGGTGGGGATGCGGACGGTGACGCTCATGGGTATGCCTCAGCCTTCTGTGTGTCGTGTGAGGTGAGCGGTGTGAGGTGAGCGGTGTGAGTGAAGAGAGGGACGCCCATTCGGGCGAAGGGCCCTACCGGCCCTGCAGGCCCGCCGCGCGGAAGGCGTCGAGCGTCGGGCGGATCGTGGCCGTCGGCCCCGCCGCCACCGCGTCGAGCGTCTTGAGCCCGTCCCCCGTGTTGAGCACGACCGTGGTCAGCTCCGGGTCCAGCGCGCCGCTCGCGAGCAGCTTGCGCGTCACGCCCACCGTCACCCCGCCCGCGGTCTCGGCGAAGATGCCCTCCGTCCGGGCGAGCAGCCGGATCGCGTCGACGACCGCCGCGTCGTCGACGTCCTCCACGCCGCCGCCGGTGCGCCGGGCGATGTCGAGCACGTAGATACCGTCGGCCGGGTTGCCGATCGCCAGGGACTTGGCGATGGTGTCCGGCCGTACCGGCCGCACCACCTCGTGCCCCGCCTTGAAGGCCCGGGAGACCGGGGCGCAGCCCTCGGCCTGGGCGCCGAAGATCTTGTACGGGCGGTCCTCGACGAGCCCGAGCGCGACGAGCTCCCGCAGCCCCTTGTCGATCTTCGTCAGCTGGGAGCCGGAGGCGACCGGCACGACGATCTGGTCCGGCAGCCGCCAGCCGAGCTGCTCGCAGATCTCGTACGCGAGGGTCTTGGAGCCCTCCGCGTAGTACGGGCGGAGGTTGACGTTGACGAAGCCCCAGCCCTCGCCGAGCGGATCGCCGATGAGCTCGGAGCAGAAGCGGTTGACGTCGTCGTACGTGCCCTCGATGCCGACGAGGTCGCCGCCGTAGACCGCGGCCATGACGACCTTGCCGGCCTCCAGGTCGTGCGGGATGAACACGCACGAGCGCAGGCCCGCGCGGGCCGCGGCCGCGCCGACGGCGCCGGCGAGGTTCCCGGTGGAGGAGCAGGACAGGGTGGTGAAGCCGAAGGCGCGCGCCGCCTCGACGGCGACGGCGACGACGCGGTCCTTGAAGGAGTGCGTGGGGTTGCCGGAGTCGTCCTTGACGTACAGGCCGCCGGTCACGCCGAGTTCGCGGGCGAGGTTGTCGGCCTTGACGAGCCTGGTGAGGCCGGGCTCGAGGTTGGGCCGTTCGGCGACGTCCGCGGCGACGGGCAGCAGCGGCGCGTACCGCCAGATGCTGGCGGGGCCGGCCTCGATGCACCGGCGCAGCTCCTCGGGGTCGCCCTGGGGCAGCTCGTAGGCCACTTCCAGCGGTCCGAAGCAGGAGGCGCAGGCGAAGACGGGGCCGAGGGGGGAACGCTCCCCGCACTCGCGGCAGGAGAGCGCGACGGCGGACCCGAAAGAAGATGTGACGGTACGACTTTCAACGGCTTCGACGGCCATGGAGGCGAGGCCCTTTCTCCTCATCTTCCTCGCGGCGCACCTCGCCGCGAGACGGAATTGGCACCTTCCCCGCCGGGAGCCTCGCGTCCTGCTGCGGACGAAAGACCGGCTGGAGGGTTGCCGGGGCTTCATCGGGCCGTGTCCCTCTGCCCCTCTGGATGAGCGGTATGGCGCTGGGCGGACCCAGGCATTTGTGCGCGGCACGACCCCGACATAGGACGGCCGTCCGCGTTGTTCAAGACTGTAACGGAAGGGGCGGCCGCAGCAGAGGGCCGTCCGAACCGCGAGATGCGTCACACGGGCGCATCGGCGACCATCGAGACGATGCACAGCAGGGAGTCCTACACGTGCTGGATGAGGTGGAGCGCTGGCTGGCCCAGCGGTCCTGGTCCGCAGCCGATCGTCCGCTCGACCGGCTTCTCGCTGCCAAACGCGGCTCGGGCACCACGGTCAGCGTCGTACTGCCGGCGCTGAACGAGGAGGCCACGGTCGGCGCCATAGCGGCGACGATCCGCCGCGAGCTGATGACGGACGCCGTCCCGCTCGTGGACGAGCTGGTGGTGCTGGATTCCGGCTCCACCGACCGTACGGCGGAGGAGGCGGCGGCGGCCGGGGCGCGCGTGGTGCACCGCGACGAGGTGCTGCCGCGGATCCCCGCCCTGCCCGGCAAGGGCGAGGTCCTGTGGCGCTCGCTGCTGGTCACCACCGGTGACATCGTCTGCTTCGTCGACGCCGATCTGCGGGACTTCTCCGCCACGTTCGTCTCCGGCATCGTCGGCCCGCTGCTGACCGACCCGGAGGTGCAGTTCGTCAAGGGGATGTACGACCGTCCCCTCGGCGAGGCCCCCGGCCAGGGCGGCCGGGTCACCGAGCTGGTCGCCCGCCCGCTGCTGAACCTGCACTGGCCGCAGCTCGCCGGCTTCGTCCAGCCGCTGGGCGGCGAGTACGCGGCCCGCCGCTCGCTGCTGGAGCGGCTGCCCTTCCCCGTGGGGTACGGCGTGGAGCTCGGCCTGCTCGTCGACGCCCTGCACACGGTGGGCCTGGACGCCCTCGCCCAGGTCGACGTCGGCGAGCGCAAGCACCGCCACCAGGACGGCCGCGCGCTCGGCCGGATGGCGGCGACCATCTACCGCACGGCACAGCTGCGCCTGGCCCGCGGCCACCTCGTACGGCCCGCGCTGACCCAGTTCGAGCGAACGGCGGAGGGTTTCGTCCCGCGCACGTACCCCGTCGACACGGAGGAGCGGCCCCCGATGGCCGGAATCCCGGAGTACGCCCGCCGGCATGCCGCGTAAGCGTACGTTTGAGCGGTTCTCCCGGGGGCAAGGCTGGCGACATGGTCGTTGAGCACACCCACACCGCCCCCGGCACGGCACCCATCGTGGTCGCCTCCAACCGCGGCCCGGTCTCCTACCGGCTCGGCGAGGACGGCACCCTGCACGCGGGCCGCGGCGGCGGCGGGCTGGTCTCGGGGCTGAGCGCGATCGGCCCGGACGCCGGGGCGGTGTGGGTCTGCGCGGCCCTCGGCGAGGGCGACCGGCTCGCCGCCCGGCGCGCCGGGCGCAGACTGGCCGCCGCCGACACCGGCGAGCAGCCGGTGCGGATGCTCGACATCCCCTCCGCCACCTTCGCCGCCGCCTACAACGGCGTGGCCAACTCCGTCCTGTGGTTCCTGCACCACATGCTCTGGCAGACCCCGCTCGAACCCTCCTTCGACAGCGGGTTCCGCGAGCAGTGGGCCCAGTACGAGGCGTACAACACCGCCTTCGCCGACGCCGTCGCCGAGGAGGCCGCCGAGGGCGCCTGCGTCCTCGTCCAGGACTACCACCTCACCCTCGTGCCCGGGCTGCTCCGCGCCCGCCGCCCCGACCTGCGCATCGGCCACTTCTCCCACACCCCGTGGGCCCCGCCCGACTACTACCGCCTGCTGCCCGACGACATCGCCGAACAGGTGCTGCGCGGCATGCTCGGCGGCGACCGGGCGGCCTTCCTCACCCGCCGCTGGGCCGAGTCCTTCGCCGCCTGCTGCACGAGCGTGCTGCCCGGCGCGGAGATCCTGCGCGAGGCCGACGGCACCGCCGCGGCCGTCCGCTTCGAGGACCGCACCACCCGGCTCGGCGTGCACGGGCTCGGCGCCGACGCCGAGTTCCTGCGCGCCCGCGCGCACCGGCCGGACGTCGAGGAGTGGATCGACCGGCTGCGCGAGCAGATCGGCCCCGACCGCAGCATCGTCCTGCGCGTCGACCGCACGGAGCTGTCCAAGAACATCGTGCGCGGCCTGCACGCCTACCGGCGCCTCCTGGAGGACCACCCCCAGTGGCGCGGCCGCGTCGTCCACCTCGCCTTCGCCTACCCCTCCCGGCAGGACCTGAAGGTCTACCGCGACTACACCGACGAGGTCCAGCGCGTCGCCCAGGAGATCAACTCCACCTTCGGCACGGACTCCTGGCAACCGGTCTCCCTGCAGGTCAAGGACGACTTCGCGCGCTCCCTCGCCGCCTACCGCATCGCCGACGTGGCCCTGGTCAACCCCATCCGCGACGGCATGAACCTCGTCGCCAAGGAGGTCCCCGTCGTCTCCGACCGCGGCTGCGCCCTCGTGCTCTCCCGCGAGGCCGGCGCCGCGGCGGAACTGGGCGACGACGCGCTGCTGGTGAACCCCTACGACGTGGAGGCGACGGCGCGCGCCCTGCACATGGCCCTGCTGATGGACCCGGCCGAGCGCGCGGAACGCACCAAACGCCTCTCCTCCGCAGCCACAGCCCTCCCCCCGGCCCGCTGGTTCACGGACCAACTGGCAGCACTGCGGAGGTAGGCGTGTTCCGGGGGCGGCGCCCCCGGCTGCCCGTTTTGCAGGCGGCCGGGCCGCTGCCCGGTTGTGGGCAGGCGTGCCGCTGGGGGCACCTCCCAGCGGTAGCTGGGGGAGGCACGGGTGGGCACAAACCCGGCCCACCGGCCCGCACCACCCCGCGGCAGCCCACGGCAGCCCGCGCCGCTCAGCCGAGCTTGTCGGCCAGCGCCGTCAACAGCTCCACCACACCCGACGGCCCGTCCACGACAAGATCCGCCCGCTCCGCCAGCACCGTCACCTCCGCACTGCCACTGCACACGAGCGTCCCCGCCACCCCTTCCCCCCGCAGCTCCTCCACCGCCGCGAAGGCGGCCACGTCGCCGAGGTCGTCGCCGGCGTACAGCACGGCGCGGGCGCCGGTCTCGCGGAGGTAGCCGGCGAGGGCGACGCCCTTGTCCACACCGGGCGGGCGCAGTTCGAGCACGTACCGCCCGGGCTCGACGATCAGCCCGTGCCGTTCGGCGAGCGCCGCGAGCGGCGCGCGCAGCGCCTCGAAGGCGGCCTGCGGGTCGGTGGCGCGCCGGGTGTGCACGGCGATGGCCCGGCCCTTGTCCTCGGTCCAGGTGCCCTGCCACGTACCGGACGCGTCGAGCACGCCGGGCAGCTCGGCCCGTACCGCCGCGACGCCCGGGTGCGGCGCCGGGGCGCGTACGGTGCCGGTGACCGCGTCCCAGCGCTCGGCGCCGTAGTGGCCGAGCACGACCAGGCGCTCCAGGCCGGGCACGCCGGCGAAGCCGCCGTGGCGCACCGCGGCCCCGGCGGGGCGGCCGGTGACGACGGCGACGGAGGCGAGGTGGGGGGCGAGGCGGGCGAGGGCGGGCACGGCGCCGGGGTGGGCGCGGGCCCGCTCGGGGTCGGTGACGATCTCGGCGAGGGTGCCGTCGAAGTCGAGGGCGACGACGGCGTGTTCGGGCCGCGCGAGCAGCGCGGTCAGGCCCTCGCGGCCGGCGTCGGTCACGGGTTCCGGAAGCGGTTGGCTGCCCATGGGGCCCGACCCTACCGGTGTCAGCGGCGCTCGCGCCGCTGCTCGCGCAGGCGCCGCAGCCGGTTGACCGTGACGGGGTCGTGGGCGAGGGCGCGGGGGTCGTCGAGCAGGACGTTCAGGAGCTGGTAGTAGCGGGTGGGTGTGATGCCGAGCCGTTCGCGGACGGCCCGTTCCTTGGCGCCGGGCCCGGGCCAGGACTGCCGCTCCAGGGCGAGGACGGCGAGGTCGCGTGCGGACAGGCCGCCCTGGGGGCGGCCTTCCGGCGCGTCCGTTCCGCCGTCCTTCTCCCGACTCACGTATCCCAACCTACCGGTCGGCCAGCTCCGTCGCCTCGGCCTCGCGCTGGATCTCGCCGAGGACGGCGGCGGGGTCGCCGCTCTTCTGCACGACGGATCCGATCTTCTCCTTGATCGTCGCGCTGACCTTGGCCCAGGAGGTCTTGTCGGCCGGGTAGAAGTCGGAGTTCTGCAGCTGGTCGAGGAACGGCCACAGCTTCTCGTACTGCCGGTCCAGGTGCATGGCGGCCGAGGCGGACTCGGTCACGGGCAGCAGCTGGTACTGGCCGGTGAAGCTGAGGTGGTTGTCCTTGCTGAAGACGAAGTCGAGGAAGGTGCCGATCTGCTCGCGGTGGCCGTTCTGCTTGAAGGCCATGATCCAGTCGGCGACGCCCATGGTGGAGGCGGCCTTGCCCTTGATGCCCGGCAGCGGCGCCGTGCCGTACTTGAGCTTGGCGCCCTCCGCCTGCTGCATCAGCGTCGGGTGGCCGTGCAGCATGCCGACCTCGCCCTTGCAGAAGGCGTCGAAGAGGTCCTGACGGTTGGTGCGGGCGGGGTCGCCGGGGCCGGTGAGGCCCTTGCCGACGAGCTCGTCGCGCACCCAGGCGAACGCCTTGATGTTCGCGTCCGAATTGATCGTGTATGCGCCGGTGTTGTCGGTGTAGCCGCCGCCACCCGCCAGCATCCACAGCATCGTCTCGGCGGGCGCCTCCTCGGGGCCCAGCGGGAGACCGAAGGGTATCTTCACGCCGGCCGCCTTGAGCTTGACCGCCGCGGCCTGCAGCTCCTCCCAGGTCTCCGGCGCCTTGCCGATGCCGGCCCTGGTAAAGAGGGACTGGTTGTAGAAGAGCATGCGGGTGCTGGAGACGAACGGCAGGCCGTACTGCACCCGGTGCACCTCGCCCGCCTTGGCGATCGGGGTGATGAAGTCCGCCTGGGTGGGGATGGAGATCAGCTGGTCGGCGCTGTAGAGCTTGCCGGCGGCCGCGAAGTCCGCGTACGCGCCGATCTGCGCGATGTCGGGCGCCTTGCCGGCGGCCACCATGTCGGCGACCTTCTTGTCGACCTCGGTCCAGCTGTAGACCTCGACGTCGATCTTGATGCCGCTGTGCTTGGACTCGAAATCCCGAGCGAGGGAATTCCAGTACTTCTTGGAGCTGTTGTCCGGTTTGTCACCGTAGTCCGCCGCGACCAGCTTCAGCTTCTTGTCGCCGACGGGGCCCTCACTCCCGCACGCCGTCAGAACGGGCGCCAGCGCCGCCGTCGCCACGCCCGCCGCCGTCATGCCCAGGAACCGCCGCCGCTGCACTCTCTGCTACCCACCTTGTGGTTCGTGTCCGCACTATGGAGACCGTGAATCTCCCCCCTGGGATTCGTCGGTCCCGTGGAGACCGTGAGTTTCTCCCGCGCGCAACCTTACGGTCTACGGATCCCGCGTTGCGCTTCGGTATCGCCCTAACGCCCTTCCCCCAGGTCAGCGCGGACTGCTATGCACGGGAACGACCGATTGCCGCACCACCGCACCCGCAAGGAGCGCCAGCCGCATGAAGCCGTCACTGACCACGCGTGAGCTGTCCACCCAGCCCGCCTCCTGGCGCCGCGCCGCCACCGCCGCCGCACACGCCCCAGGACTCCCCGCCCCCGGCGAACGCGTGGCGGTCACCGGCTGCGGCACTTCGTGGTTCATGGCCCAGGCGTACGCGGCCCTGCGCGAGGCCGCCGGCCACGGCGAGACCGACGCCTTCGCCTCCTCCGAATTCCCGGCGGCCCGGACGTACGACCGCGTGGTCGCCATCACCCGCTCCGGCACCACCACCGAGGTCCTGCACCTCCTCGACACCCTCCGCGGCCGCACCCCCACCCTCGCCCTGACCGCAGACCCGCACACACCGGTGATGCACGCCGCGGCCGAGGCCGCCGTCCTGGACTGGGCCGACGAGGAATCCGTCGTCCAGACCCGCTTCGCGACCACCGCCCTGGCCTACCTGCGCACCGGCATCGAGGGGGCCACCACGGTCGAGAAGGCCGCGGCCGACGCGGAGGAGGCCCTGACCGACCCGCTGCCCGAGGCGGCACTGACCGCCGAACAGTGGACGTTCCTCGGCCGCGGCTGGACGTACGGCCTGGCCCAGGAGGCGGCCCTGAAGATGCGCGAGGCGGCCGGCGCGTGGACGGAGTCCTACCCGGCGATGGAATACCGCCACGGCCCGATCGCCGTCACCGCCCCCGGCCGCGTGACGTGGGCCTTCGGCCCCCTGCCCGACGGCCTCCCGGCGGAGGTGGCCGCCATCGGCGGCACCCTCGTCCACGCGGAGGGCCGCGACCCGATGGCGGACCTCGTCCGCGCCCAGCGCCTGGCGGTGACCCTGGCAGAGGCCCGCGGCCTGAACCCGGACGCCCCCCGCAACCTGACGCGCAGCGTGATCCTGCCGGCGGGCTGAGCCGGCGCCGGTGGCGCCTGCGGCGGGCCGTTCCCCACCCCGCCCCTTCCCGAAACCGGGGCTCCACCCCGGACCCCGGTCCGGGGGTGCTAGGGGCGCAGCCCCGCTAGGAGACGGGGAGAGGGCGGGGTGGGGAACGGCCCGCCGCAGGCGCACCGCACCCGCCCCCGGGCGAGTGGACTAGACCTTTCGTGCCTCGACGCGCAAAACTACAGGCGTGAAACACGTCATCGCCCTCGACGTCGGCGGCACCGCCATCAAGGCGGCGCTCGTCGCCCCGGACCACACGCTTCTGTACGAGACGCGCCGTCCCACCGGTCGTGATCGGGGGCCGGACGCCGTCGTGGCGGGGATCCTCGATCTTGCCGCCGAGCTGCGGGGGGTCGGGGAGGAGCGGTTCGGGGAGGGGGCCGTGGCGGCCGGGGTGGCCGTGCCCGGCATCGTGGACGCGGCCTCCGGCACCGCCGTGTACGCCGCGAACCTCGGCTGGCGCGACGTGCCCCTGCGCGACGTGCTGGCCGAGCGCCTCGGCGGCATCCCCGTGGCCGTCGGCCACGACGTGCGCACCGGCGGGCTGGCCGAGGGCCGTATCGGCGCGGGCCGGGGTGCGGACCGCTTCCTGTTCGTGCCGCTGGGCACCGGCATAGCGGGCGCGATCGGCATCGACGGCCGTATCGAGGCCGGCGCCCACGGCAACGCGGGCGAGATCGGCCACGTGGCCGTCCGTACCGGCCCGGACGCGCCGCTGTGCGGCTGCGGGGGCCGCGGCTGCCTGGAGACGCTGGCCTCCGCCTCGGCCGTCAGCCGCGCCTGGGCCGAGGCCAGTGGCGACCCGGCGGCGGACGCGGCCGGCTGCGCCCGGGCCGTCGAGGCCGGCGACGAGCGCGCCCGCGCCGTGTGGCAGCGCGCCGTGGACGCCCTCGCCGACGGCCTCGTCGTGGCGATCAGCCTGCTGGACCCCGGCACACTGATCATCGGCGGCGGGCTGGCCGAGGCCGGCAGGACGCTGTTCGCGCCGCTGCGCGCGGCGGTCGCCGAGCGCGTGACGTTCCGCAGGCTTCCCCTCATCGTCCCGGCGGCCCTCGGGGACGCCGCCGGCTGCCTGGGCGCCGGTCTGCTCGCCTGGGACCTGCTCGCCGTCCCCACCGACACCACGGAGGTATCCGCCCGATGAACGAACGTACGGTTCTCACGGGAGCCCGCGTGGTCCTGCCGGCCGGGGTCGCGGAGGACGACCGGCTGACGGTGGAGGGGACCCGGATCGCCGAGGGCGTGCCGCACGAGGCGCCCACCATGGACCTGACCGGGCACTGGATCGTCCCCGGCTTCGTCGACATGCACGTCCACGGCGGCGGTGGCGCGTCGTTCCAGGCGGGTGGCGCCGAGGAGGCGATGACGGCGATCGGGGCGCACCGCGCGCGCGGCACGACGACCATGGTCGCCTCCATGGTGACCGGCGACCTGGACGACCTGGCCCGGCAGGCGGCACTGCTGTCGGAGCTGACGGAGCAGGGCGAGCTGGCCGGCGTCCACTTCGAGGGCCCGTTCATCTCCCCGCACCGCTGCGGCGCCCACCAGCCGGAGCTGCTGCGCGATCCGCACCCGGCGGACGTGCGCAAGCTGCTGGACGCGGCCCGCGGCGCCGCCCGGATGATGACGCTGGCCCCCGAACTGCCCGGCGGCCTGGACTCGGTGCGGCTGCTCGCCGACCACGGGGTCGTCGCCGCCGTGGGCCACACCGACTCCTCGTACGAGGCCACACTGGAGGCCGTCGAGGCGGGAGCCACCGTGGCCACCCACCTGTTCAACGCGATGCCCTCGCTGCTGCACCGGGCGCCGGGGCCGGTGACGGCCCTGCTGGAGGACGAGCGGGTCACCGTCGAGCTCATCAACGACGGCACCCACCTGCACCCGGCCGTCCTGCAGCTGGCCTTCGCGCGGGCCGGCGCGGACCGCGTCGCGTTCGTCACGGACGCGATGGCCGCCGCGGGCATGTCCGACGGCATGTACACGCTCGGACCGATGGGGGTCGAGGTCAGGGACGGCGTCGCCCGCATCGCCGACGGCCCCACGGCCGGTTCGATCGCCGGCTCCACGCTCACCCTCGACGTGGCCTTCAAGCGGGCGGTGACGGTCGACCGGCTGCCGGTCGAGGACGCCGTACGGGCCCTGTCCGCCAATCCGGCACGGCTGCTCGGCGTCGACGACCGTGTCGGCTCCCTCGAACCCGGCAAGGACGCGGACCTGCTGGTGTTCGACGGTTCCTACGACCTGGTGGGTGTCATGCGCAGGGGCGAGTGGCTGGTCCGTCCCGAAGTGGGCTGATTCCTCCCCCAGTTGCGGCGCGGCGGCAGGTCCCGAGGTCTGGGCCTGCCGCCGCGCTTTTGGCATGATCACTGGCGCTGTCGTCCGCCGGACGAGGAGAGAGTCGAGGAGAGAGAGGCGCCGATGATCCTCACGGTCACGCTCAACGCCGCGCTCGATCTGACCTATCGCGTCCCCCGGCTGCTCCCGCAGACCGAACACCGCGTCGACCGGGCCCTCGAACGCCCCGGCGGCAAAGGGCTCAACGTCTCCCGCGTCCTGGCCGCCCTCGGCCACGAGACCGTCGTCACCGGCTTCGCCGGCGGCCCCACCGGCGACACCCTGCGCCGGCTGCTGGCCGACGCGCCCGGCCCGCTGACCGACGCCCTCCTCCCCGTCACCGGCACCACCCGCCGCACCGTCGCCGTCACCGACGCCGCCACCGGCACCACCACCCAGCTCAACGAGACCGGCCCCGACATCACCCCCGGCGAATGGGCCGCCTTCACCGACCGCTACGCCCAACTCCTGCGCGACGCCGAGGCCGTGGCCCTGTGCGGCAGCCTGCCGCCGGGCGTGCCGGTGGGCGCGTACGCCCACCTCGTCCGCCAGGCCCGGGCCCGCCACGTACCCGTCCTGCTCGACACCAGCGGCGAACCCCTGCGGCGCGGCATCGCCGCCCGCCCCGACGTCGTCAAGCCCAACGCCGCCGAACTGGCGGCCCTCACCGGCTCGACGGAACCCCTGCGCGCCGCCATGGACGCCCGCCGCCGCGGCGCCCACACGGTCGCGGCCTCCCTCGGCCCCGACGGCATGCTGGCCGTCACCCCCGACGGCACCTGGCGGGCCACCACCCCCCGCCCCCTGCGGGGCAACCCCACGGGCGCCGGCGACTCGGCCGTGGCCGGCCTCCTGCTCGCCCGCGACCTGCCGTGGCCCGACCGCCTCGCCCGGGCCGTGGCCCTGGCGGCCGCCACCGTCCACTCCCCGACGGCGGGCGACTTCGACGCGGCGGCGTACGAGGACCTGCTGCCGCAGGTACGGGTCACGGCAATGTGACACCCCACGACAGGAGCCGCACATGCCCCTCACCCGCACCGGCGAGCTCATGAAGTCCGGCCGCCCCCTCGCCGCCTTCAACGTCATCACCCTCGAACACGCCGAAGCCATCGCGGCGGGTGCCGAAGCCGCGGGCACCCCGGCCGTCCTCCAGATCTCCGAGAACGCCGTGAAGTACCACGGCGGCGCCCTGGCCCCCCTCGCCGCCGCCACGGCCGCCGTGGCCCGCGCCTCCAGCGCCCCGCTCGCCCTCCACCTCGACCACGTCGAGAGCACGGACCTCCTCCACGCCGCGCACGCCCACGGCTTCGGCTCCGTCATGTTCGACGCGTCGAAACTCCCCTACGCCGACAACGTCAAGGCGACCGCCGCAGCCGTCCGCTGGGCCCAGGCACGCGACATCTGGCTGGAGGCCGAACTCGGCCGCATCGGCGGCAAACCGGGCGACGCCCACACCCTCGGCGTCCGTACGGACCCCACCGAGGCCGCCGCCTACGTCGCCGAAACCGGCGTGGACGCCCTCGCCGTGGCGGTCGGCAGCAGCCACGCCATGACCACCCGCACCGCAACCCTGGACCACGCGCTGATCGCCACCCTCCGCGCGACCGTCCCCGTCCCCCTGGTCCTGCACGGCTCCTCGGGCGTCCCCGACTCCGAACTCCGCGCGGCGGTCACGGCGGGCATCCGCAAGATCAACGTGGGCACGGCGCTGAACCGCGCCTTCACGGCCGCGCTCCGCGCCTCCCTGAAAGCCCACCCCGAGGCGACGGACCCCCGCAAACACTTCACCCCGGCCCGCGAGGCGATGGCCGGGGTGGTGGAGCAGTTCCTACGACTCACGCAGATCTGCCGACACGGCGCCCCGTGAGGGGCGCCGGACAGGCCCTAGCCCTGCGAGAGCCAGACCTGGTCGAGGTGGGACTCGCAGGCGTTGCCCGGCTCGCAGGAGATCTTCAGGACGTTGGTGCCCTTGTTGAGGGTCACCTGGACCCAGCTGCTGTACCAGGCGTTCTCCCAGTCGCCCGGCTTGGCCCCGTAATTCCTCATGTTGATGGGCGTCGTGGTCTTGTCGCCGTTGGCCCACGTGGTGAGGCTGGCGTCCTTGCCGGGCACGCCGTAGCGCAGGTTCAGCCGGTAGTTCCCGGCCTGCTTGACGTCGACCGTCCACTCGACGGCGGCGCCGGGCTGGTTCATCCCGGTGATGTAGACGCCCCCGTCGGCCTGGGCACCCTTGACCGTCTTCTCCGTGGTGGCCCCGCCGCTCAGCCGCAGATTCGCCGCGTCGCGCTTCTGCTGGTCGTTGACCGAGGGGTTGTTCGGCTGGTCGTCCTTGCCCTTTTTCTTCTTCGCGTCGTCGTCCTTGGCCGGCTCGTCGGTCTTGACCTTGTCGCTGTCGCCATTGGCCGACGTCTTCTTGTCGTCGCCCGAGCTGTTGGCCACGATCGCCGCGCCGATGCCGCCCGCGACGACCACCACGACCGCCACCGCGGCTATGAGCAGCCCGCGGCGCTTCGGGCGGGCCGGTGGGGCGGCGTGGCCGCCCTGGGGCGGGGCGGCGGGGGCGGGGGCGCCGCGGCCGAGCGTCTCCGGCGCCGCGTAGTGCGGGTTCGGACGCTGGGTGGCGCCGACGCCCTGGGCACCGCCGTAGGTGCGGGAGCCGACCGGGCGGACCTGGTTGTACGACGTGCGCGGGACGCCCGGCTGGTAGCCGGCGGAGTCCTGGTTGGTGCCCTCGCCGCCCTCCGAGCGGTACAGGTAGCCGAACGGATCGTCGTTCTCCGGCGTACCGGTGCCCGGGCCCGTGCCCGTGCCGTTGTTACCGGCCGTCATCCCCTGTCACTCCCCACATGGTGTGCCCATCGGCGCCCACGCTGATACCCGCCGAAACCGCAGCTGTCGGCGGCGGTTGCCGCATCGGCGAAGCGTACCCCGAGAGGGTGGTTTCACGCCGTGCCCCTGCCCTTCACAACGTACGCAAAACCCCACGGTCCCGGCACTCAGCCGGCCCGTCTTCCCGCCTTGGCACGCGATCTTTTCTCGACGTACATCCGCTGGTCGGCCGAGTGGAGCACCTCGTCGGCGGACATTCCGCAGCCGGCCCAGCCGATTCCGAAACTGGCCCCCACCCGCACGGCGCGCCCGTCGACCCTTATGGGCGGAATGATGGCATTGCGCAGCCGGGCCGCGAGATCCTCGGCGTCGGCGGGGGTGAGCCCGTCGGCCAGGACGACGAACTCGTCGCCGCCGAGTCGGGCGACCGTGTCGCCGTCGCGCACCCCGCTGCTGAGCCGCCGGGCGACCTCTATGAGCACCTCGTCGCCCGTGTGGTGCCCGAAGCGGTCGTTGATCGCCTTGAAGCCGTCGAGGTCGCAAAAGAGGACGGCGAGCCCCTTGGTGCCGTCGGCGATGTCCTCGTCGGGGGCGATGGCGTGCTCGTGGTGGTGGTCGTAGCCGCCGGCGGGCGGCAGGCTGCCGTAGTCCTCCGGGGAGACCGGGGGGAAGTCCGGCGCGTAGTCGGGTCCGGCGTCGGAGCCGAAGCCGTGGCCGTGGCCCGGGCCGGCCCCCGCGCCGGCCCCGATGCCCGCGGCCTCCAGCGCGGCCGGCACCGCGACGCCCGCGGTGACGCTCTCGACCTCGGCGAAGCCCTCCAGGTGCCCGTACGGGGCGACGGTGGCCGCGCCGTGCGTCTCGCTGCCGGGCGGGCGGCCGCACAGCCGGCTGCTGAGGCGGGCGCGCAGCTCGGCGCTGTTGGGCAGGCCGGTGAGCGAGTCGTGGCTGGCCCGGTGCGCGAGCTGCAGTTCGTGCCGCTTGCGCTCCTCGATGTCCTCCACGTGCGTGAGCAGGTAGCGGGGTCCGTCGGCGGCGTCGGCGACGACGGAGTTGCGCAGGGAGACCCACACGAAGGTGCCGTCGCGCCGGGCGAGGCGCAGTTCGGCGCGGCCGCCCTCGGCGGAGGTGCGCAGCAGGGTGCCGACGTCGTCCGGGTGCACGAGGTCGGAGAAGGAGTAGCGGCGCATCTGGGACGCGGAGCGGCCGAGCAGCCGGCACAGGGCGTCGTTGGTGCGGTGCAGCCGGCCGTGCTGGTCGCCGCCCATCTCGGCGATGGCCATGCCGCTGGGGGCGTACTCGAAGGCCTGGCGGAAGCTTTCCTCACTGGCGCGCAGGGCCTGCTGTTCGCGTTCGAGTCTGACCAACGCGCGTTGCATGTTTGCGCGCAAGCGAGCGTTACTGATTGCAATCGCCGCTTGCGATGCATACATCTGAAGGGCTTCGCGGCCCCATGCGCCTGGTCTGCGCCCATTGCGCGGTTTGTCCACCGAAATGACACCCAGCAGTTCACCACCGGACGGCCCGGTCGTATACATCGGCGCGAACAGCCGGTCCATCGGGTGCCACTCGTCGGCGAAGCGCGGCGCCGGTCCGCCGGTGTGCCACTGCGGAACGTCGTCGTCGTCGAGGACCCAGCCCTCGGTGTACGGGATGAACCTCAGCTCGCCCCACTGGTCGCCCATGGCCAGCCGGCGCTCCCACGACACGCGCGACCCGACGCGCCCCGCCATGAGCGCCTCGGCACTGGCGCTGCCGGCCACCGCGGCGACCACGAGGTCGCCGTCCGGTCGTACGAGATTGACGGCCGAGAGCTCGTAGCCGAGCCCGGTGACGACACCGTCGGCCACGGTCTGCAAGGTGTCCGCGAGGCTTCGCGCGGTGTTCAGGTCCGCGATGGCCCGGTGGACCTGTTTCAAGGTCGCCAGGCGGACATACGGCTCCGACTCGGTCTCCATAGCTCGCTCTCCCCCGAGACCTCGACAGCAACTCCAGACTTCTTGTTTTCGTCCGATTACCCGGCCACTGAATCACAGCGAGCTGACTGCCCGGTACACAGGGTCAACAATTAGAGGCCACTGTGACTCATGTCACAATGAGTGATCGCGCCGCGCTACTGGCGTTCGAGTGCCCTCTATGCTTCGTGAACGCAAATTCGGGCACACGGGACCCCACGACCTAGGACCGTATCCCCCTCCCTCCTGGTCCCCGGGCCCGATGCGTCCCGTCCCCCGGGCCGACTAGCGTGCGGAGCGTGTTGCAGACGACTACGCCCACCGTGACCGGGATAGCCCATCCTGAAGGGGTGACCGCCGCCAGTGCCAGTGAGGGAGTGACCGCCGACGAGTTCCGTGCCGCGCTCGCACGGCTCGCCGCCGGCGTGGTGCTGGTGACCGCGCACGACCCGGAGGACGGGCCCCGCGGCGAGGACGTGGGCATGACGGCCACCGCCTTCCTGTCCGTCTCCCTCGAACCACCCCTGGTCATGGCCAGCGTGCGCACCGGCTCGCGCATGGACGAACTGCTGGAACGGCAGCCGCTGTGGGCGGTCTCCGTCCTCGCGCAGGAGCAACGCCACATCGCCGGCCGCTTCGCGATGAAGGGCCGCCTCAGCGACCGGCTCCTCTTCGAGGACATGGCCACCACACGCGGCCCGGTCACCGGCGCACCCCTGGTGCACGGCGCCCTCGCCGCCGTCGAGTGCCGCACCGAGCAGCGCGTGACCGCCGGCGACCACACGCTCGTCATCGGCCGCGTCCTGCGCGTGGACACGCCCGACACGGGCAGCGGCCCGCTGACGTACTTCCAGGGCCGCTACCGCCACCTGGCGTAGACGGCGACTGGCGGGGGCGCCCCGAAGGGGCGCGGGGCACCGTCTACTGCCAGTCGCGGGCCGAGCGCCCGCGCTTCGTTTCGGCGCGCTGCTTCTTCTCCCGCAGCCGGCGCTCGTTGATGCCGCGGGGGATCTTCGTCGCCCGGCGCGGCTTGGGCGGCGGGGCGCTGGCCTCCGCCAGCAGGGCCGCCAGCCGCACGGCCGCCGTCTCGCGGTTGCGCCACTGGGAGCGGTGCTCGGAGGCCCGTACGCTCACGACGCCGTCCACGAGCCGGCCCGCGAGCCGGGTCAGGGCGCGCTCCTTCCACACCGGCGGCAACGCTTCGGTCGCCGCCAGGTCGAAGCGCAGCTCGACCTGGCTGTCGCTGGTGTTGACGTGCTGCCCGCCCGGCCCGGACGAACGGGAGAAACGCCACATCAGCTCCCCCTCGGGGAGTGTGACGGAACCGCGGATGACATAAGGGCCGGACATGCGTTCCATGATGTCCCCGGCGGCCGGAACTCGTCATCCCGTTAATGTCCGGCAAAGAAAGTAAAGGGACCTGGAACCCTCGGTCCCCCACATGGCGTTATGAGGGGCGACGCAGCTCGTACGCAGAAAGGGACCATCCCATGGCTGTAAGCCTGTCCAAGGGCGGCAACGTCTCCCTCACCAAGGAGGCCCCGGGCCTGACGGCCGTCACGGTCGGCCTCGGCTGGGACGTCCGCACCACCACCGGCACGGACTTCGACCTCGACGCGAGCGCGATCGCCGTCAACCCGTCCGGTCGCGTCTACTCCGACGCGCACTTCGTCTTCTTCAACAACAAGTCGACGCCGGACCAGTCCATCGTCCACACCGGTGACAACCGCACCGGCCAGGGCGAGGGCGACGACGAGCAGATCAACGTCAACCTGGCCGCCCTGCCGGCCGACGTCGACAAGATCGTCTTCCCGGTCTCCATCTACGACGCGGCCTCCCGCGGCCAGAACTTCGGCCAGGTGCGCAACGCCTACATCCGCATCGTCAACCAGGCCGGCGGCGCCGAGATCGCCCGCTACGACCTGAGCGAGGACGCGGCCACCGAGACCGCCATGGTCTTCGGCGAGCTCTACCGCCACGGTGCGGAGTGGAAGTTCCGCGCAGTGGGCCAGGGCTACGCCTCGGGCCTGGTCGGCATCGCCCAGGACTTCGGCGTCAACGTCTGACCCGGACGCGCCCTAGGGGCGCGGGGAACGGTCTGATCAGCCACGGTGCGGCACTCGGCCTGCGGGTGCGTCGTGGCTCGTCGCGCAGTTCCCCGCGCCCCTGACGGGGCACTGCCCCAGCCCACGGCGCCCCGAAGGGGCGCGGGGAACTGCGCGATCGGCCACCGACGGCCCGCAGTCGACGCGCCGTCCCGGACCCTGCGGGCGCATCGTGGCTTGTCGCGCCCACGCGGCGGCAGCCGCAGATCGACAACGCCCCGCGCCCCTTCGGGGCGCCGTGGTGGCGCGTGACGAGGATCCGCCGGACAGGCGCTAGTACGCCACCGTGAAGCGCCGTCCGCGGTGGCGGGGGTGTTCCGCCTCGTCGAGTACCGCCACCGCGAGGTCCTCGACGGAGATTTCGGAGCGGCCCTCGGCGTCGACGAGCAGTTCGTCGCGCCCCGTCCGGTACGTCCCGGTCCGCTCGCCCGGCTCCAGCAGGGCCGGCGGGCTCAGGTACGTCCAGTCGACGGCAGCCGTACCGGCGTTCCCGGCATTCCGGAAGACCTCGAACTGCCGCACGCTCGCGAGGGCGATGTCCCGCCACGCCGCGGGCACGTACCGCGGGTCGTCGTACACGGGCTTCCCCGAATCCCGTACGACCAGGCTGCCCGCGCCGCCGACCACCAGCAGCCGTACGCCCGTGCCCGCGAGCCCGGCCAGCAGGCCGCCGGCGGTGGCGCCGTGGTCGTCCTCCCGGCCGGCGGCGGGCCGGGTGGCGCCGACGACGAGGTCCTGGTCCGCGCCCAGCGCGGTGACGTCGGCGGCCACCGAGGCGTCCCCCGTACGGTGCCGGGCGCCCGGCGGCAGCTCGCCGAAGCGGGCCGCGTCCCGGACGACGGCCGTGACCTCGTGGCCCCGTTCCAGGGCCTCGGCGACGATCCGGCTGCCCACGCTTCCGGCTGCGCCGAAGACGGTGATGCGCATGTGTTCTCAGCTCCTTTGAGACATCTGAGGCAGAGGTGATTTCCGTTCCGCGGCGGCCCCCGGCCTCCGCGTCTGGGCGACGACCAGCGACCCGAGCACGACGAGGCCGCCCAGTACCTGCGCCGGCGCCAGGTCCTGGCCGAGGGCCAGCCACCCCACCGTCGTGGCGACGACCGGGCTCAGCAGGCCCAGGAACGTGACGTCGGTGGCGGGCAGCGCCCGGATGCCGCGGAACCACAGGGCGTACGCCAGCGCCGAGCCGACGACGGCGAGATAGGCGTACCCGGCGAGGTTGCCCCCGGTCAGTGCCGCCGGCGGCGGGCCCTCCACCAGCAGGGCGACCGGCAGCAGCAGGACGCCGCCGGCCACCAGCTGCCAGCCGGTGGTCGCCAGCAGCGGCGCGGGCGAGGCCCAGCGCTTGCTGAGTACGACACCGGTGGCCATGACCACCGCGCCACCGAGCGCCGCGGCGACCCCCAGCGCATCCAGCCGGGCATCGGCCCGCAGCACCAGCAGGCTCACACCGGCCACTCCCGCCGCACCCGCCAGCACCGTGCGCAGCGAGAGCCGCTCCCCCAGCAGCCCGGCCGACAACCCGGCCGCCAGCAGCGGCTGGACGGCCCCCACGGTGGCGGCGACGCCGCCGGGCAACCGGTAGGCGGCGACGAACAGCAGCGCGAAGAACACCCCGATGTTGAGCGCCCCCAGCACGGCCGCCCGCCACCACCAGCTGCCGCGCGGCAGCCGCCGGGTGACGGCGACCAGGACGAGCCCGGCCGGCAGCGCCCGGACGACGGCGGCCAGCAGCGGCCGGCCGGGCGGAAGGAACTCGGTGGTGACGACGTAGGTGGTGCCCCACACGGCGGGGGCGAGGGCGGTGACGAGCAGGAGGGCGAGCCTGCTGCTCCTGTTGCTGCTCATGCTGCTGTTGCTGCTCAGGTCGCTTAGCACTAAGCCAATATATCTCAGCACTAAGCAATCTGTCTCACCACTAAGGGATCTGCCTCAGCGCTAAGCAACCGGCGCTAGGCTGGACCCGTGACCGACCACGTCGACCGCGTCCTCGAACAGTGGGGCCGGCAACGCCCGGACCTCGACGTCTCCCCCATGGCCGTCATCGGGCGCCTCTCCCGCCTGCAGCACCTCGTCTCCGCCGAGCTGCGCCGCACCTTCGCCGCCCACGGCCTGGACTCCGCATCCTTCGACGTCCTCGCCACCCTGCGGCGCAGCGACCCGCCCCACCGCCTCACCCCCGCCGCCCTCATGCGCTCGTCCATGGTCACCTCGGGCGCCATCACCCAGCGCCTCGACCGCCTCGAAGAGCGCGGCCTGGTCACCCGCGCCCCCAGCCCCGACGACGGCCGCAGCGTCGTCGTCACCCTCACCGACGAGGGCCGGGCCCTGATCGACCGCGCCCTGCCCGACCACGTCGCCACCGAGGAACGCCTCCTCGCCGCCCTCACCGGCCCCGAACGCGACGCACTCGCAGGCGCACTCAAGCGCCTCCTGTGCTCCCTCGACGACGGATAAGGAAACCGACGCCGGGGAAGCCTCACCGTCGCCGCCCCCTCCACAACGAGGAGTTGGTACGACGGTGAGCGAGGAAAAAGCCCTGAACGTCGGACCGTCCGCCATCGACATCACCTACGAACGCCTGGGCGACCCCGACCACCCGCCCCTCCTGCTGCTGATGGGCGGCGGAGCACAACTCACCGACTGGCCCGACGGCTTCTGCACCGCACTCGTCGACCACGGACTGCACGTCGTCCGGTTCGACAACCGCGACTCCGGACGCTCCACCCATCTCCACGACGCGCCCGCACCCGACCTCCAGGCCGCCCTGGCCGGCGACTTCACCTCCGCGTCGTACACCCTCTCCGACATGGCCGCCGACACCGTCGGCCTGCTCGACGCCCTCGGACTCGGCAGCGCCCACCTCGTCGGCGCGTCGCTGGGCGGCATGATCGCCCAGACGATCGCCATCGAACACCCCGACCGCGTCCGGTCGTTGACCTCGATGATGTCCACCACCGGCGACCGCGGCGTCGGCCAGCCCCGCTTCGCCGCCCTCGCCGGAATCGGCGCACCACCGCCGGACCGCCGGGGCTACATCGACTGGCGCGTCCGCGCCTTCCGCGCGATCGGCTCCCCCGGGTTCCCCTACGACGAGGCGGTCGCCGCCGAACGGGCCGCACGCGCCTACGACCGCGGCCACGACCTCACCGGCATGCTGCGCCAGTCCGTCGCCACGCTCGCCTCCGGCGACCGCACACCGGCACTGCGCTCCCTGCGCGTCCCCACCCTCGTCGTCCACGGCACGGACGACGCCATGTGCGACCCCAGCGGCGGCCACGCCACGGCGGCGGCCGTACCCGGCGCGGAACTCCTCCTCGTCGAGGGCATGGGCCACAACCTCCCCCGCGAGGTGTGGCCCACGATCACGGCCCGCATCGCCGCGCTGGTCCGACGCGCGGAGGCCGGCAGCCGACGCCGTCAGTGATGCCAGGGCAGCCGTACGGGCGCGCCCGGTACGCGCCCGGCGACCAGCTCGCCGAGCAGGCCGGCCAGGCCGAGGGGATAAACGGTCTCTCCGCTGCCGGCAAGCTCGCCGGGCGCCCACCAGCGGTGCCCCGCGTGGTACGTGCGCTCGTCGGCGCCCTGGCCACTGATGTCGACCGTGTGGCGGGCCACGCGGAGGTGGAAGAAGTCGTCCCGGAAGACCCCCTCGGCCCAGCCGAGATCGGCATACCCGGAGGTGTACGCGATGGCGGGACCGAGCGCCTCCGGCGCCACGACGAGCCCCGTCTCCTCCCGCAGCTCACGAGCGGCGGCCTGAGCCAACGACTCGCCGGCCTCCACCCCACCGCCGGGAGTGGCCCACGCATGACCGGCCGCGGGATCCTCCGGATCGACGTGCGACTTCAGCAGCAGGAGGCGGTCCGCCTCGTCGAGCACCAGCACGCGGGCGGAACGGCGGCGGTATGTCATCTGATCGGTCATGGGCCCTGAAGGTAGGCGACGAAGGCGGCCCAGGTGGGGGTGGGGAGGGCGAGGGTGGGGCCGTGGGGGCGCTTGCTGTCCCGGACGCGGGTTAAGTTGGGTATGTTGTCGGCGACTTCGAGGCAGTTGTCGCCACCTTGTTCATCTCCCGAGCCGCTGTAACTGCTCTTGCGCCACTTCACCGCACCCGGATCATTTACCGGCCTCATGGGCGTATTCCTTCGCGACAGATTCGAGCAGGGTCAGGGAGTCGTCGGGAGACAGCGCGACGGACCGAGCGCGGCTGTAGGAGTCGATACAACGGCTCACGGTCGCCGGATCGTCCAGCAGGATGCCGGTGCGATGGCCTTCGCTGTACGCCACGGGCGGCGCGTCCTCAAAGGTCATAAGAGTCAACGCCCCTTCCACCACTGGGTGCCCGGCTGCAAGCGGGAGAACCTGCACACCGATCCGGCGACGCCGGATCAGCGACACGATGTGCATCAACTGTTCGCACATCACCGCCGCTCCGCCGGTCCGACGGCGGATGACGGCTTCATCGAGTACGGCCCACCACACGGGGGTTGTTGGATGCTCCAGAATCCGTGCCCGCTCCATGCGGGTCTCGATACGGGCCTGCAGATCGTCTTCCGGGAGGAACGGAAAGCCTCCCAGGAAGACAGCGCGGGCGTACCCCGCGGTCTGCAGCACGCCCGGCACGAAGATGGGCGCATACTCCCTGATCTTGGTGGCCTGCCCGTACAGGTACAGCGCCTCGGTGAACCACGCCGCATACGGGGAGACGCTGATCAGCTCCCTGCACATGCGCTCGAACAGGCCGTCCGTCTCCAGTTCGGCGTCGATCAGGGCGGCGAGATCGGGCTGCGGCCTGCGGATCCCGGCCTCCAGCTGGCCAATGTAGGAACCTGAGCAGAACACCCGCCTGCCCAGCTCGTGCTGCGTGAGGCCAGCCGCTTCGCGGCGACGCTTCAACTCGGATCCGAAGAACTCCCATCCGACCCTGGCCTGGCCGAAACGCCCGAAGCGGCCTGCATCCTTGGCCATGGGTTAACTCCCCTTCTTACGGTACTGGTTGTAGCGGACAACCCCCTCCCGAAGCTAGGCCCTGCCGCACAACGCTGAGGCCCGCATCAGTCAGCACAACCCGAAGGGAACATTCCATGACCTACCGCGAGGGGGCCTACGTCGTGGACACGCGGGACGCGACGCTCGCGCAAGTACTGGGCAACGCCGGACCGCACGTGCGGGTCAAGGAGCCGGGTGGTGCGTACGAGTGGTACGTGCCCACGAACGCATTGCGCCTGGCCACGCAGCAGGAGCGCCGGGCCGCCGGCCTGCCCGGCACCGCCGCGGCGTCGCCGATCGGCTGCACGGAATGCGCCGACCTGGAGGCGGCGCGGCGGGAGGCGGTGAAGGGCGGCGACGAGAAGGCCGTCGCCGACGCGACGGTGGCCGTGCGCAGCCACTTCCGGTGGGCTCACCTGGTGCCGCAGGGGGTGTGGAGGTGAGGTGCGGGTGAGTGGGTCCAGTGGCGGAGGGTGCGCTGCGCCGCTGCGCGGCTTGGGGGGCGGAGGGCCGGGCTGCGCCCTGGGGGGTCCGCCCGCTGCGCGGCCGGAAGCGCGCACCCGGAACGGGATCGATGCCCGGCACCGGTCTGAGCGATGAAGCGAGGCACGCCGCTGCGCGGCTCAAGGGCGAGCCCCGCAAGGGGCAAAGCACCCCCCGGATCGCAGTGAAGCCCGCCGCTGCGCGGCTTGGCAGCGATACCCCGCACCGCGGGAGCACCCTCCACGAGGATTCCCGCCGCCAAGACGGCACCCAACCCCGGCCCGGGCATCCTGCCCGCGCAGCGAAGCGGAGCGACCCGCCCACGAGGAAGGGAAACGCCGCGAACACGGGGCTCGCCCTCAAGCCGCGCAGCGGCGGACCCCACTGCGCCAGGAAAACGATTCGGGGCACCCGCACGATGCCGGGCTCCCCCTTCCAGCCGCGCAGCGGGTGGGCCCCCAGGGCGCAGCCCGGCCCTCCGCCCCCCAAGCCGCGCAGCGGCGCAGCGCACCCTCCGCGACCAGGCCCACCGGCCCGCACCCACACCCACCCGCCCCGCTACCTCGCCAGCCGGGCCTCCAGCCCGTCCAGCACGCTCTCCAGCCCCGCCCCGAACGCATCGCCGCGGGCGCCTTCCGCGTTCTGGGCGCGCCGTGCCGCGTACAGTCTGCGCAGCCGCGGATACGGTTCGACCGCCCGTTCCGCCGCCGGCCACAGGTGTTCCACCCATTCCTGTTCGCTGCGGCCGCTGCGGGCCAGCAGCGTGAGCCAGGCCGCCTCACTGGTCGCCGTGCCGATGACGTACGCGCTGAGCGTGTTCACCGCCTGGTCGGCCTCCTCCAGGGGGAAGCCCGCGTCCTCGAACAGGCCCAGCATTCCCTCGGACATGCGCAGCATGTTGGGTCCGAGGTGGGACAGCCCCGCCTCGCCCAGCACGGAGGCGATCCAGGGGTGCCGCAGGAGGGCCGCCCGCAGGGCGTGGGCGCACCGGATCGCCGCCGCACGCCAGTCACCGCCCGCCTCGGGGACTTCGACCTCGCCGTAGACCTCGTCCACGGCCAGCTCGATGAGCTCGTCCTTGTTGGCGACGTGTGTGTAGAGGGAGGCGGCTCCCGCGCCCAGCCGGGCGCCGAGCTTGCGCATGCTGAGGGCGTCGATGCCCTCGCTGTCCAGCAGTTCGAGGGCCGTGGCGACGATCTGTTCCCGGCTCAGTGCCGGCTGGTCGCGGCGGCGCCGTTCCGGCCTGGTCCACACGGACGGCAGTGCCTGCTGTTCCGAACCCTTCATGCGGTCTCCTCCTGAACCCCGGGTGTCCGAACAGTGTACGGCTTTACGAATCACGTTCGGCGACCGTACAGTGTTCGACATGCCGTACACCGTACGGTCGCACCGCATCCGCACCCCCGGGGGGACACTCATGCGCTTCGACACCACCCACTGGCAGGCCCGACTCGACGAGCTTCGCGCCACCCACCACGTCCCCGGCGCCTCCCTCGCCGTACTGGTCGACGGCGTCGTCCACGAGGTGGCCAGTGGCGTGCTGCACCGCGGGACGGGCGTGGAGGTCACGACCGACTCCGTGTTCCAGGTGGGTTCGATCACCAAGCTGCACACCGCCACGCTCGTGATGCAGCTCGCCGCGTCCGGCGCCCTCGACCTGGACGCGCCGGTGGTGGACGTGCTGCCGGAGTTCGCCACGGCGGATCCGGAGGCCACCAAGGTGATCACAACACGTCAGCTGCTGAGCCACACCAGCGGTTTGACGTGCGACTTCACCCATGACACCGGCCGCGGTGACGACTGCCTGGCCCGCTATGTGGAGGCGGCCGCGGGCGTGGCGCTCGACGGGCCGCCCGGCACGTTCTCCTACAGCAGCGTCGGCTACAACGTCCTCGGCCGCATCGTCGAAGCACTGACCGGGCAGACGTGGGACGAGGCCCTGCAGGAGCGGCTGTGCGCGCCCCTCGGCCTCACCCGCACCGTGACGCTTCCCGAGGACGTCCTGCGGTTCCGGGCGGCCATGGGGCACCTCGGCGAGCCGGGGCAGGAGCCCGAGCCCGCCCCGGCGTGGAACATGCTGCCCCGCTCGTCCGGCCCATACGGCGGCGTCCTGTGCGCATCGGCCGGCGACGTCGTCCGGCTCGCGGGGATGCACCTCGCCGGCGGTACGGCGCCGGACGGCACGCGCCTGCTCGGCGCCGACGCGGTCGCCGCGATGCAGCGGCGGCACGCCGACTCGCCGGACAAGTGGACGGTCGACTCGGACGGCTGGGGCCTGGGCTGGACGCTCTACGACTGGCAGGGGACCCCGGGCTTCGGCCACGACGGCGCGACGATCGGGCAGTACGGATTCCTGCGCGTGGTCCCCGGCGCGGGCGTCGCCGTCGCCCTCCTCACCAACGGCGGCTCGCGCCGCCTGCACGCCGCCCTCTCCCGTGAGCTCCTCGGCGAACTCGCCGGCGTCGACCTGCCCCCGGCCTTCGCCCCGGCGGCGCAGCCGCCGGCCGTCGTGGCCTCGCCGTTCGCGGGCACGTACCGCCGCGAGGGCGTCGTCATCACCGTCACCGAGCGGGCCGACGGCGGCCTGCACCTGCGGTACGAGTTCGTGGACGGGATGAAGAACCTGTCACCGGCACTGGAGGCGGACCTCGCCCCCGTGACGGCCAACGTCTTCGCCGTACCCGGCAGTGGCGCCTTCAGCGAGGACTGGATGCCCGTGGTCTTCTCCGCCCTCCGGGACGGCACGCCCTGCTGCTACGTCGGCATGCGGGCAGCACCGAAGGACTACTCCCAGGGTTAGCCACCGCGCCCCGCAGGGGCGCGGGGCAGTGCCCCTGCGGCTGCCACCGCGTGGGCGCGACCGGCCACGACCTGCCCGCCGTCGGCCCCGGGTGGTGTGTCGACTGCAGGTCGTCGCGGGCCGATCGCGCAGTTCCCCGCGCCCCTACGGGGCGCCGTGGGCTGGTGCAGTGCCCCGCAAGGGGCGCGGGGAACTGCGCGACGAGCCACGATGCGCCCGCAGACGGGCGCCGTCTCGCGCCCCCGCGGCGGTGGCCGCAGATCGCCGCGCCCCTGACGGGGCGCTGCGGCGCAGCCATCCGTACGCCCCGTGCCCGCCCCCGTACGCCCTGGGCTCGGGATGCGGGGCGGGGCCGCGCTGGCGATCCTGAGGGGGTCAGGTACACACGGAGAAGGACCGCGCCCCGGGAGGATCGCGCCATGTCCATGCTCGACAAGCTCAAGGGACTGCTCAAGGGTCACGAGGATGTCGCCCGGCAGGGCGTCGAGAAGGGCGGTGACGCCTTCGACGCCCGGACGGGGAACAAGTACCAGAGCCAGGTCGACACCGCCCAACAGAAGATCAACGAGCAGCTCGGCACTCAGGAGAGGCGGCCGGACGACCAGCAGTAACCGCCACCGACCCCCACCTCACCACAACCTGTCGATCTCGCCGGGGTGGAGCCGGATGCGGCTCCCCCGGAAGGCCGGCTCCGCGCGCCGTGCGCGCTCGGTGAAGAAGTCGGCCATGGTCACCTTGTCGAACCCCGGCCGGTCGCTGGGGAAGGGGTCCTGCGGCGTACCGCCGACGAGGACCGTGCCCTCCAGCACCCGCCAGCCCGCGCGCTCGTAGAAGCCGCGCGTCGGGCGGTCGCAGGTGAAGATCCCCAGGTCCGCACCGCTGCGCGCCATCGCGTCACGGGCGGCGGCCACGAGCCGTCGCCCGTTTCCCGTGCCCCGGTGCGCCGGGGCCGTGACGACTGCGCTCAGGCCGGCGGCCCGGTAGCGCTCGGCCGGCCCGCCGGGCGGGCCGTGTTCGATGTCCTTGGTGAGGATGTCGAGCGCTGCCAGCACTTCGTCGTGTGCCGAGACCAGCAGCATGGTCATCGGATGCAGTGCGGGGTCGTGCCCGCCGCTGCCGCCCGTGCCGGACCATGCCTCCTCGTGCAGCGCGTCCACCTGAACGCGCAGAGCCCACGGAACAGCTGACTCCGTATAGGTTCTGATCGACACGCGCACCTTCTCCCCTGGCTTCCTTCGCCGGTCGAATCGATTCTGCATACAAACGGGCGGCGGCCGGCGGATGAACACTCCTGCGGGACTTCTCAACTCACCGCATAGCGGACGCAAATGACCGCTATTTGTTTACCGATAGATCAAATCCTTGTTGCGCCCCTGTCAAAGTCGAACGATCAGTGGCACTCTCTCCTCAATTCGCTCCTGCACAACTCCTGTACCAGCGAGCGGCGTCAGCACACGCCGCCCGTAACCCCCCTCATAGGAGACTGAGTTGAGAAGCAACACCGCCACCCCCCGCACGACCTCCCTGCGTGCAGCCGCCCTGGTCGCCTCGGCCGCGATGGTCGTGATCGGCGCGACGACCGGCTCGGCGAACGCCTCGGCCGACAAGGCCGAGGGCGGGCAGCAGCTCGCGCTGTCGGCCGGCCAGCGGGCCGCGGCCATCAAGGACGCACAGGGCGAGGCCTCCTCGACCGCCGCGAAGATCGGCCTCGACGGCAAGGAGAAGCTGGTCGCCCGCGACGTCGTCAAGGACGCGGACGGCACGGTGCACACGCGCTACGAGCGCACGTACGACGGCCTGCCGGTGCTCGGCGGCGACCTCGTGGTCCACGAGAAGAAGAACGGCGCCCGCGACGTCACCAAGGCGACCGACGCCTCGATAGCCGTGCCCACCACGACCTCCGCCCTTGGTCCGGGCACGGCGAAGAAGAGCGCGCTGAGCGCCGCCGCCGAGGAGAAGACGGCCAAGGCCGACGCCGGCCAGGCGCCGCGCAAGGTGATCTGGGCGGCGCAGGGCAAGGCCGTGCTCGCGTACGAGACCTTCGTCACCGGCGTCCAGAAGGACGGCACGCCCAGCAAGCTGCGCGTCATCACCGACGCGAACACCGGCAAGAAGCTGTACTCCGAGGAGCGCGTGCACACCGGCACGGGCACCAGCACCTACAGCGGCACGGTTCCGCTGACGACGACGAAGACGTCCTCCGGCTACAGCCTCACCGACGGCTCGCGCGGCGGCCACAAGACGTACGACCTGAACCAGGGCACGTCCGGCACGGGCGCACTGTTCACCAACTCCAGCGACGTGTGGGGCGGCGGCCGCCAGACCGCCGGCGTGGACGCCCAGTACGGCGCGGCCGTCACCTGGGACTTCTACAAGAACGTGCTCGGCCGCAGCGGCATCCGCAACGACGGCAAGGGCGCCTACTCCCGTGTCCACTACGGCGACGGCTACGTCAACGCCTTCTGGGACGACGACTGCTTCTGCATGACGTACGGCGACGGCGAGAACAACGCCCACCCGCTGACCTCGCTCGACGTGGCCGCCCACGAGATGAGCCACGGCGTCACCTCCGCCACCGCCAACCTCAACTACAGCGGCGAGTCCGGCGGTCTGAACGAGGCGACCTCCGACATCTTCGGCACCGCCGCCGAGTTCTACGCGAACAACTCCACCGACCCGGGTGACTACCTGATCGGCGAGAAGATCGACATCAACGGCGACGGCACCCCGCTGCGCTACATGGACAAGCCCAGCAAGGACGGCGCCTCGCGCGACTACTGGTCCTCCTCGCTCGGCAACGTGGACGTCCACTACTCGTCCGGCCCCGCCAACCACTTCTTCTACCTGCTGTCCGAGGGCAGCGGCAGCAAGGTCCTGGGCGGCGTGAGCTACAACAGCCCGACCTACAACAACTCCAAGATCACCGGTATCGGCCGGGACAAGGCCACCAAGATCTGGTACAAGGCCCTCACCACGTACTTCACCTCCACCACCAACTACAAGGCCGCCCGGACCGCGACCCTGAAGGCCACCGCGGACCTGTACGGCTCGACCAGCACCGAGTACAAGACGGTCGCCGCCACCTGGTCCGCGATCAACGTCAAGTAACCGCAGGTCCTCCCCAGGGCTCGCGCCCCCTCCGCCCCACGGCGGCGGGGGCGCGGGCCCTGTCCCCGTACGCGCCGCCGGGACGGCGCGTACGCACGCGGCAGTACGTACCATCGAGGCGTGATCGACCTCGGCTACTCCCTCTCCCGCCGCTTCCCGGACCCGCCCCAGACGGACTACCGGACCGCGGACGTGCACGCCCTGCGGCACGACCTGTTCTGCGGCGACGTCTACCTCGCCGACGTCAAGGCCGACCGGGAGCTGTCCACAGCCTGGGGATGGGTGCCGGTGCTCGACTTCGCCTGGGCCCTGTGCGACATCGTCGAGCAGCTCGACCGCGACCCCCGCGGCAGCCGCTCGGCCACGACGCAGTTCGCCGAGCTCGACTTCACCGAGTCCACCGACTGCCTGGTCTTCGAACGCCGCTTCGGCTGGGTGGACGTCACCGCCGACTGGGCGCCCGACGAGGCCCCGCTGACCTTCGGCCACACCGAGCTGCGCCGCGAGGCCCGCGACTTCCTGCACGACCTGATCGCCGACCTGGCCGACATGCACGAGGGCCTCGCCGACAACCCCGCGATCTGGAACCTGCAGACCCGCTTCCCGCGGGTGTGACACGGCGCCCCTTACGGGGCGCCCGTCACTCCCCCCGTGCCACCACCCGCAGGCCCATGTGGGCCGCGAACGCCGGGGCCAGGTCCAGCAGCTGGGCCGGGGTGACGACCGCGCCCGCCAGCCGCTCGATGCCCGCGGCGATGTCCAGCTCGGCCGCCTCGCGCAGGTCGACGTCGGTGAGCCGCGCCCCGGTGAGGTCGGCGCGGCGCAGCACGCAGTCGCGGAAGACCACGCGCTCCAGCGTCGCGCCGCCGAAGTCGGCCTCCGCCAGCACACAGCCCTCGAAGGTGACGTCCTTGAGCACGGCCGACCGCAGGTTCAGATAGTCGATCTTGCCGCCGCGCACCAGGACCCGCTCCAGCACGGCGCCGTGCAGCTGCGTCCCGCCCAGGCGCGCATCCCGTATCTCCACGTCCCGCAGGGACGCCCCGGCCAGCCCGGTGCCCACCCCGCGCGGCGCGTCCAGGACGCAGTCGGCGAACCGGGCCCGGCCCAGCGCCGTCCCGTCCAGCACGCACCGCTCGAACAGACAGTCGATGAAGCGCGACGCGGCACCGTCCTGCCCCGTGAAGTCGGCCTCCCGGAAGCCGACGCCCTCGTGATCCCCCTCGGGCTCCAGCCCCGCGCCCTCGTACGTCCACAGCTGCGGAAGCCGCACCTGCGGCAGGCGTGGAAGTCGTGCCGCCGTGCCCTGCCCGCGCCTCGTGTTCGTCATGGCCCCACCGTGGCACACGGCACTGACAACGGCCTGTGAGCAGGAAGTTCGGGCCTTGACCTCAAGTCCGGTCGAGGTCGCAGACTCGGTGCGAGACCCCCCTTCCGCACCGAGGAGCCCCGCCATGCACGCAGTCCGGCTGCACGCCTTCGGACCCGCCGAGAACCTCACCCACGAGCGCACCGACGACCCGCTCCCGGGCCCCGGCCAGGTCCGCATCGCCGTGGCCGCCGCGGGCGTGCACCTCGTCGACACCACCCAGCGCTCGGGCGACCCGAACGGCCCGTACGCGCTGCCCGAGCTGCCGTACGTCCCCGGGCGCGAGGTCGCCGGCACCGTCGACGCGCTCGGCGCGGGCACCGACCCCGCCTGGCTCGGCGCCCGTGTCGTCGCCCACCTGGGGCACGACGCCCCCGGCGGCGGCTACGCCGAGCTGGCCGTGGCCGACGCCGGCCGGCTGCACCGGCTGCCCGCCGGGCTGGCCGAGGCCGCCGCGATCGCCATGATCGGGACGGGCCGCACGGCGCTCGGCATCCTCTCCTTCACCGACCTGACCGCCGACGACGTCGTGGTCGTGCCCGCCGCGGCCGGCGGCATCGGCTCGCTGCTCGTGCAGTACGCCCGCAACGCCGGCGCCACCGTCGTGGCCCTGGCCGGCGGGCCGGCGAAGGTGGCGCACGCCCGCGGGCTGGGCGCCGGCATCGCCCTGGACTACACCGACCCCGCGTGGCCGCAGGCCGCCCGGGCCGCCCTGGGCGGGCGCCCGGCCACCGTCGTCCTCGACGGCGTCGGCGGCGACGTCGCCCGCGAGGCCGTCGGCCTGCTCGGGCGCGGCGGGCTGCACCTGGTCTTCGGCTGGTCCTCGCAGGGCCGCACGGGCGCCGCCCCCGGCGGGCAGCAGTCCGCCGAGGAACTCGCCGCGCGGGGGATCACCTCGCGCAGCGTCCTGGGCCCGGCCATGCTGGAACGTTTCGGCGGTGGACAGGCGGGGCTCCGGCGGCTCGAGGAACTGTCCCTGGCCGAGGCCGCCGCCGGCCACGTCGTCCCCACCGTGCACCGCTTCCCGCTCGCCCGGGCCGCGGAGGCCCACCGGGCCCTGGAGACGCGCGGCACCATGGGCAAGGTCGTCCTGGTGCCGTGAGTGCCCCGTCAGGGGCGCGGGGCCGCGTCGATCTGCGGCTGCCGCCGCGTGGGCGCGACAAGCCACGATGCGCCCGCGGACGACAGCGTGCCGTCAGTGCCCGATCGCGCCCCCGCGCCCCTCCGGGGCGCCTCCCCATTCCGCGCGCGGACGTCACCCACAGGGCCTACGCTGGACTGCGACCGACCGCGCCCGGCACACGTCGAGAGCAGGTGCGTGATGAGCTCGGCGAACCAGCCCCCCATATCCCCGCCCCACCGGCCCGGCGCCGAGCCCGACCCCCGGCGCTGGTGGGGACTGGTCGTCATCGCCGTCGCCCAGCTCATGGTCGTCCTCGACGCCACCATCGTGAACATCGCCCTGCCCTCCGCCCAGCGCGCGCTCGGCATGTCCGACAGCAACCGGCAGTGGGTCATCACCGCCTACACCCTCGCCTTCGGCGGACTCCTGCTGCTCGGGGGCAGGATCGCCGACCTCGCCGGCCGCAAGCGCACCTTCTGCACCGGGCTCGTCGGTTTCGCCGCCGCCTCGGCGATCGGCGGCGCCGCGCACAGCTCCGGCATGCTCTTCGCGGCCCGCGCGCTGCAGGGCGTCTTCGGCGCCCTGCTCGCGCCCTCCGCGCTGTCCCTGCTGACCACGACCTTCACCGACCGCAGGGAGCGCAGCAAGGCCTTCGGCATCTACGGCGCCATCGCCGGCGGCGGCGCCGCCATCGGGCTGATCGCCGGCGGGCTGCTGACCGAGTACCTCGACTGGCGCTGGTGCCTGTACGTGAACGTGCCCATCGCCCTCGTCGCCCTCCTCGGCGCCCTCGCCCTGCTGCACGACCACCGGCCCGACCGGGCGCACCGCCCCTCCCTCGACCTGCCCGGCGTCCTGCTCGGCTGCGGGGGGCTCGTGGCCATCGTCTACGCCTGCAGCGAGGCCGAACCGCGCGGCTGGGGCGACCCGCTCGTCCTCGGCCTGCTGTGCGGTGGCGTCGCGCTGCTCACGGCTTTCGCGCTGTGGCAGCGGCGCGCGCCGCACCCGCTGCTGCCCGTGCACGTCCTGCGCGACCGCAACCGCGGCGGAGCGGTGCTCACGATGGGGCTCGCGGTGATCGCCATGTTCGGGATGTTCCTGTTCATGACCTATTACCTGCAGGTCGTGCTCGGCTACTCCCCCGTCCGCACCGGGCTGGCCTTCCTGCCGGTGACCGCGTCCATCGTCCTCGCCTCGACGCAGATCTCCGCGCGGCTGATGAACCACCTGCCGCCGCGGCTCCTCATGGGCCCGGGCACGCTCCTCGCCGCGGCCGGGCTCTTCCTGCTGACCTTCCTGCCGGTCGAATCGGCGTACGTCTCGCACGTCCTGCCGGCGGAAGTGCTGGTGGGCCTGGGGATGGGGCTGACCTTCATGCCCGTCATGGACGTCGCGACCCGCGGCGTCGCCCCTCAGGACTCGGGCGTCACCTCCGCCACGGTCAACACGGCGCAGCAGGTGGGCGGTTCCGTGGGCACGGCCCTGCTCAACACGATCGCGACGTCCGCGGGAACGGCGTACGTGGCCGCCCGGGCCAGGGCGGGCGGCGCGGGGGTGGCGGTGGCCCGGGCCGGGGTGGTGCACGGCTTCAATGTGGCGATCGGGTGGGCGGCGGTCATCATGCTGACGGCCGGGCTGGTGGCGACGACGCTGGTCACGGCGGGGGCGCCGAAGCGGGGCCGCCCGGAGGGCACGTACCCGGCGGCGTACGACCCGCACCGCATGCGGGCGGAGTAGGGCCCTGCGGGGCGCCCCCGGCGGGGCGCCGTGAGCCCGCGAAAACCGGTGGCGGGCACGGGCCCGGGGCCCCATGCTCGCCCCCATGCTCATCCGAGACGCCGAGGCCGCCGACTGGCCCGCCATCTGGCCGGTCTTCCGTGCCGTCACCGCCGCCGGTGACACCTACACCTACCCCCGCGACCTCACGCCCGAGGTGGCCCGTTCGTGGTGGATGCTCGACGCCCCCGGGCGCACCGTCGTCGCCGTGGACGACGACGGTGCGGTTCTGGGGACCGCCAAGATGAACCCCAACCAGGCCGGCGGCGGCTCCCACATCGCCAGCGCCAGCTTCATGGTCGCGCCCGGCCACCGCCGCCGCGGCGTCGGCCGGGCGCTGGGCGAACACGCCCTCGCGTGGGCGCGCGCCGAGGGGTACCGCGGCATGCAGTTCAACGCCGTCGTCGAGGCGAACACCGCGGCCGTCGCCCTCTGGCGCTCCCTCGGCTTCGCCGTCGTCGGCACCGTGCCCGAGGGATTCCGGCTGCCGGACGGGACGTACACCGGGCTGCTCGTCATGTACCGGCGGCTGTGAGGTCTCACGCCACCACGCGCAGCTCCCGCGCGGTGTTGTTGAGGCGGCGTGCGCCGGTCTCCGTGCAGACGACGATGTCCTCGATGCGGACGCCGAAGCGGCCGGGCAGGTAGATGCCGGGTTCGATGGAGAAGCACATGCCGGGCACGAGCGGCAGGTGTTCGCCCTCGACCATGTAGGGCGGTTCGTGGGTGGTGACGCCGATGCCGTGGCCGGTGCGGTGGATGAAGTACTCGCCGTAGCCGGCGCGGCGGATGACCTGGCGGGCGACGCGGTCGATCTCCTGGCAGGCGACGCCGGGGCGGACCGCTTCGAACGCCGCCTGCTGCGCCTCGCGCACCAGGTCGTGGACCTTGCGCTCCTCGGCGGTGGGCTCGCCCACGTGGACCGTACGGGTCGTGTCGGAGCCGTAGCCGTCCTTCAGGCCGCCGAAGTCGAGGACGACCATGTCGCCGTCCTCGATGACGCGGTCGCCCGCCTCGTGGTGGGGGTTGGCGCCGTTGGGGCCCGAGCCGACGATCGTGAAGTCGACCTGGCTGTGGCCGTGCTCGCGCAGCAGCCGGGCGAGGTCGGCGGCCACCTCGTCCTCGCGACGGCCGGCGAAGCGCAGCCGTACGATCTCCTCGAACGTGGCGTCGGCCGCGGCTCCCGCGGCGGCGAGCAGCTCGGTCTCGTGGGCGTCCTTGACGGCCCGCAGCATGGGCAGGGCCTCGGTCAGGGCGCCGAGGCCGAGGCCGGGGACGGTGCGCTGGAGGGCGAGCAGGTGCAGGGCCCAGGCGTTGTCGGAGATGCCGTAACGTCCCTGCGGGGGCAGCTGCTTGGCGACCGCGGCGTAGGGGTTCTCGCCGTCGACCCAGCCGGAGACGGACAGGGCGCCGGCTCCCGGAGCCTTTTCGGCATCGGGTCGTTCGAGCTGGGGTACGAACAACTGGGGCCGCCGGCCCGGCGCGAGGAGCAGCGCGGTGAGCCGTTCGGTGACGGGGGGCGCGTAGCCGCACAGCCATACGAGGTCGGGGCCGGGTGTGACGATCAGCCCGGCGAGCCCGGCGTCGGCGGCCGTGCGGGCGGCACGGTCCATGCGGGCTGCGTAGAAGTCGACATCGCTCATGGGGGAAGCGTAGACCCGCGTCATCCAGCTGCAGGTGGTCGGCGCCGCCGTCTCTACCCCACGGGTGAGAGGCCCTCATCCCCAGGATCGATTTACCCCTGATTCCGCAGAACTTTGTTGTCCGCGGGGAACCCGCATCCCTAGCGTGTTCATGCCCGTGCTGCACGCCCGTCGAAAAGCCGGTCCCGTCCGAAGGAGGGGGTCGGCGCACAACCCTGCCCATTTGCACGATGCGAAGCAAGAGCGCGAACGACGCGCGGAAAAGGAAGTTGAAGGAGCATCATGTTCCGAGGAGTCGGGCGGTTCGCCGTCCACCGGCCCTGGCTCACGATCGCGGGCTGGATCATTGCAGCCGTGGCGCTCGCCATGCTGGCCCCCGGCCTGAAGTCCACCACCGACGAGACCGAGTTCCTGCCCTCGCACTACGAATCCGTGCAGGTGGGGAATCTGACACAGAAGGCGTTCCCGCAGACCGAGCAGCCGACCGCCATCGGTGTCTTCCAGCGGTCCGACGGCGGGAAGCTGTCCGAGGCCGACAAGCGTGACGTCGCGAAGGTGACGAGCGGTCTGGACGCCAAGCACCGGCCGAAGATCGCCAAGGTGGTCACCAACGAGCAGGCCGTCTCCCCCAACGGGGAAATAGCCCTGGCCAATGTCTATGCCACCACCAAGAACAGCTTCGACGACGCACTGCCCGATTCCGTCAAGGCGTTGCGCGAGGACGCCAAGGAACTGCTCAAGGGCACCCAGCTGAAGCTGGGCTTCACCGGTCCGGCCGCGCAGACGCTGGACTCGAAGGACTCGTCCGGCGACACCGACTCGATGGTCATGTCGGCGACGTTCCTGCTGATCATCGTGCTGCTGCTGGTCATCTTCCGCAGCCCGCTGATCGCCATCATGCCGGTGATCATCATCGGCGTCGTGGCCACCGTCGCCACGGGCCTGATCGGCACCGCCGCCGAGGTGGGCGGTCTGAAGGCGGACGCCTCGATCACGGCGATCCTCATCGTCGTCCTCTTCGGCGTCGGCACCGACTACATCCTCTTCCTGCTCTTCCGCTACCGCGAGCACCTGCGCGCCGGTCAGGAGCCCAAGCAGGCCCTCGTGGAGGCCGTCGCCCGCGTCGGCGAGACCATCGCCTCCGCGGCGGGTGCCGTCATCGCGGCCTTCCTCGCGCTGCTGCTGTCGACGATGGGCATGATGCGGGCCATGGGCCCGTCGCTGGCCATCGCCGTGGCCGTGACGCTGGTCGCGGCGCTGACCCTCGTGCCGGCGGTGTTCTCGCTGCTGGGCCGGGCGGCCTTCTGGCCGTCGAAGGCGTGGAAGAAGACCCCGCGGAATCGTTTCGCGAACGGCGTGGGCAACCTCGTCGCCCGCCGCCCCGGCATCGTCGCGGCCGTCTCCACCGCCGTCCTGGCCGTGCTGGCGGTCGGTGCCCTGAGCTTCAAGGCGGAGTTCGACACCAGCAGCCAGATGCCGCAGAAGCTCGAGTCGGTCCAGGCCATGAAGGACATGCAGCGCGGCTTCTCCGCCGGCCAGTCCGACCCGGCCATGGTCTACCTCAAGAGCAAGGACGGCTCCCGCCTCAAGCCCGCCGAGATCGAGGCGTTCCGCGCCAAGCTGGAGGGCATCGAGGGCGTGACCGCCCCGGTCGCCCCGGGCGTCGCCAACCCCGACGGCAGCGTCGCCCAGTACCGCGTGGTACTGAAGTACGCGCCGACCTCGGACGAGGCCATCGACCTGGCCGGCGGCGACCTGCGCACGACCAGCCACAAGGCGGCGCCCGAGGGCACCGAGGCCCTCGTCGGCGGCACCTCTGCGGTGCTGGCCGACATCGAGGACGCGGTCGGCCACGACTACCGGGTCGTCTTCCCCGTCGCCGGTGTCGCGATCATGGTCATCCTCGGTCTGCTGCTGCGCAGCCTGGTGGCCCCGTGGTACCTGATGATCGCCGTCGCCCTCGGCTTCGGCGCCACCCTCGGCTCCACGGTCTGGCTCTTCCAGGACTACAAGGGCGAGAACGGCCTGCTGTTCATGCTGCCGGTGATCGTCTACCTCTTCGTGGTGGCGATCGGCACGGACTACAACATCCTCATGGTCGCCCGCCTGCGCGAGGAGGTGCGCCGCGGCATCCCCGCCCGGGAGGCCGTCCGCACGGCGGTCGCCCAGTCCACGCCGACCGTCTCGGCGGCCGCGATCATCCTCGCCGGCACCTTCGGCGTGCTGATCCTGGCCGACAACTCGATGCTGCAGCAGATGGGCTTCGCCGTCGGCTTCGGCATCCTGCTCACCGCCTTCATCATGGCGATGCTGCTGGTCCCGACGGTCACCTCGCTGCTGGGCCACAAGGCCTGGTGGCCCGGTCACCAGGACGAGCCGCAGGGCGAGGCCGCCCGGGCGGCCGACGCGGGCGAGCGGGTCCGCGCGTAACGATCCCGCGAGAACGCCGAAACCGCAGGTCCCTCGGGGAGGGGCCTGCGGTTTCGCGTGGGTGGTGAGAGAGCCGCCTGTCGGGCTCGAACCGACGACCTTCGCTTTACAAGAGCGGTGCTCTACCAGCTGAGCTAAGGCGGCGTGCGTGACGCAGTCTACCCACACCCGCATTGTGACCCGCCACCTGCTGACAAGCGCCTGCCGCCCGGGTACCGTCACCAGCACTCCCGTCCTATTGGACTGGACCACTCCCTCTACAACGGATCGTCCGGCACGTTCCTGCCGGTGAAGGGACCACCACACCACCATGGCCACGGTCACGTACGACAAGGCGTCCAGGATCTACCCCGGCGCCGAGAAGCCCGCCGTCGACCAGCTCGACATCACCATCGAGGACGGGGAGTTCCTGGTCCTCGTCGGACCCTCCGGCTGCGGCAAGTCCACCTCGCTGCGGATGCTGGCGGGGCTGGAGGACGTCGACTCCGGCGCGATCCGCATCGGCGACCGCGACGTCACCCACCTGCCGCCCAAGGACCGGGACATCGCCATGGTGTTCCAGAACTACGCGCTCTACCCGCACATGACCGTCGCCGAGAACATGGGCTTCGCGCTGAAGATCGCGGGCGTGCCCAAGGCGGAGATCCGGCAGAAGGTCGAGGACGCGGCCCGCATCCTGGACCTCACCGAGTACCTGGGACGCAAGCCCAAGGCGCTGTCCGGCGGCCAGCGCCAGCGCGTGGCCATGGGCCGGGCCATCGTGCGCGAGCCGCAGGTGTTCCTCATGGACGAGCCGCTGTCCAACCTCGACGCCAAGCTGCGCGTGCAGACCCGTACGCAGATCGCGAGCCTGCAGCGGCGGTTGGGGATCACGACGGTGTACGTCACGCACGACCAGGTCGAGGCGATGACCATGGGCGACCGGGTGGCGGTGCTCAAGGACGGCCTGCTGCAGCAGGTCGACTCCCCCCGCAACATGTACGACCGCCCGGCCAACCTGTTCGTCGCCGGCTTCATCGGCTCGCCCGCGATGAACCTCGTCGAGGTGCCGATCACCGACGGCGGCGTGAAGTTCGGCAACAGCGTGGTGCCCGTCTCCCGCGAGGCCCTGACCACCGCCGCCGACAAGGGCGACCGCACGGTCACCGTCGGCGTGCGCCCCGAGCACTTCGACGTCGTGGAGCAGAACGGCGAGGCCGCGCGCTCGCTGAGCAAGGAGTCCGCGGGCGACCCGGCGGGCGTGGCCGTGACCGTCAACGTCGTCGAGGAGCTCGGCGCCGACGGCTACGTCTACGGCACCGCCGAGGTCGGCGGCGCGCAGCAGGACCTCGTGGTGCGCGTGAACGGCCGCCGGGTGCCGGAGAAGGGCTCGGTGCTGCACGTCGTGCCGCGCCCGGGCGAGCTGCACGTGTTCTCCACGTCCTCCGGCGAGCGCCTGAGCGACTGAGCGACTGAGCGACTGACCCGGGCATCCCCCGGAAGACCCCCGCGCCGCCCGCGCTCCGTACACGATGCGTTACGCCATGTGTGCGGACCGGGCGGCGCGGGGTATGCGTCTACCCCGACCCGGTGACCGCCCGGGAAAATACCCCGGCAGACCACCCATTTCGACCCCCGTGCGTCAACGCGCTCGTCACAATGCCGCCCGACGACATCCCTCGACCGGGTGACTAAATGTCGCGCGCCCATTACCCCTCGCTACCATCTGCGGCATGAACCAGGCCGCCCGCCGCATCGGCAGAACTCTCGCTCTCGTCCTCCCGGTCGTTCTCGTGCTCTCGGGGACCCTCGCGGTCACGCGCGTTCCCTGGGCCGCTCCGAACGCCGAGTCGCAGGTGCTCACCGCATCCTCGGAGAACGCCTCCACCGTCGCCAAGGCGCGCGCCCCGCACGAGGTCCTGCGCGACCGGCTGCTGGGCGAACTCCAGGAGAAGAACCCCGGGGTCGCGCTCACCCACCTGCAGGAGGCGACCAACGGCCGCCCCTCGCTCGCCCAGCACTGCGTGGAGATCGCCCGCGCCCTGGGCCAGGCCGCGGTCAAGAAGTACCGCTCGGTCAAGCAGGCGCAGTCCTACGCCCGCCCCGTGTGCGACACGGCCTTCGCGGCCGGTGTCGTCCAGGGCGGCCACTGACGGTCCACGGCTCCGGGCGGGCCACCGGCGACGGCTCCGCTCGCGGCACGGCATATCGTGCGGAGCATGACCGGCACCCAGCCCTCCCCGTATCCGACCCAAGCCGTGATCCTGGCCGGTGGCCAAGGATCACGGCTTCGCCCTTACACGGACGACCGTCCCAAGCCGATGGTCGAGATCCCCGGCACCGGGGTCCCGATCATCGGCCATCAGCTCGCCTGGCTGGCGGCCGAGGGAGTGACGGACGCGGTCGTCTCCTGCGGCCACCTGGCCGAGGTCCTCGAGGACTGGCTCGCCTCGGCCGACCTGCCGCTGCGCGTGACGACGGTGGTGGAGAAGGAACCGCTCGGCCGGGGCGGCGGCCTGAAGTTCGCCGCCGCGTCCCTGCCCCGGCCCGACGAGCCGTGGTACGCCACCAACGGCGACATCTGGACCCGCTTCTCGCTGCGCGAGATGGCGGCCTTCCACCACGAGCGCGACGCCCTGGCCACGCTGGCCCTGGCCCGCCCGCGCATCCCGTGGGGCGCGGTGGAGACCAACGAGTTCGGGCACGTGCTGGACTTCATCGAGGCGCCCCCGTCCCCGTACCTGATCAACGCGGGCGTGTACGTCTTCGCCCCCGGCTTCACGGCGCTGCTGCCGGAGCGGGGCGACCACGAGCGCACCACGTTCCCCCGGCTGGCCCGTGAGCGCCGGCTGGCGGGCTTCCCGCTGCCCCAGGGTGCGTACTGGCGGGCCATCGACACGGCCAAGGACCTCACGGAGGCCGCCAAGGAACTGGCCCGCTAGGGCCTGTCCGGCGCCCCGTCTGCATGACGGGGCGCCGTCAGGGGCGCGGCACCACGGCGCCCCGTAGGGGCGCGGGGCAGTGTCGATCTGCGGCTGCCGCCGCGTGGGCGCGACAAGCCAGCGACGGCCCGCACATGTCGACTGCGGGCCGTCGGTGGCCGATCGCGCAGTTCCCCGCGCCCCTGACGGGGCACGGAAAGTGCCCCGCGCCCTTCCGGGCGCGGGGCACTTTCGGCGCGGCCGGCGTCAGCCGAGGAGGCCGCCGAGGGCTCCGCCGCCGGAGCCGTTGCCCGGGCCGCTGGAGCCGCTGCCGGCGCCGGTGCCGCTCGTGCCGCCCGTGGACGAGCCCGAGGAGCTGCGCGGCGGGGCCGCCGGGGCCGGGGCCTGGTGCGGGCTCTGCGGCGCCGGGCGGACGCTGCCGGTGCTGCCCGGGCCGGCCCCCGTGGCCCCGGCCGAACCGGCCGGCGTACGGGTGCCGGGCGCCGCCGAGGGCGTGGCCCCGGGCACCGCGGGCTTGTGGGTCGCGCCCGGCTTCGGCGTTCCGGAGGCGGAGGGGCCGTGCGAGCCGTGCCGCGCCGAGGACGACGGCGACTGCGGCAGCGGGGAGCCGGGCAGGCTGTTGGCCGGGATGGTGGGCGTCCCCGGGGTCTCGGCGACGCGCGAGGAGCGGACGGCGCCGCCGAGCATCGAGCCGGTGAGCAGCGCCAGACCGATGACGACGGTCGCCATGACCGTGCCCCGCCGCAGCACCCGCCGGCGCAGCGCCCACAGCTCGGCGCGCGGCCCGAGCCGCCGCCATGCCTCGCCGGCCAGCCGGCCGTCGATGGAGTAGAACGGGGCCCCGGCGATCACCAGGGGGCTCCAGGCGGCCAGGTAGATGATGTCGGGCGCGTCGTAGACGGGGGCGCTCTGCCAGCTGACGGTGACCAGCAGCACGGCGGACAGCAGGGCGCCGATGGCGGCGGCGAGCCGCTGCCAGAGGCCGAAGAGGGTCAGGACGCCGACGACGATCTGCAGGAAGGCCACCGTCAGGCCCGAGCCGATGGGGTGGGCGAGGGCGAAGTCCCGCAGGGGCTCGGCGGCGCTCCAGGGGTGCAGGTGCCGCAGCCAGTTGACCATGGAGCCGCGGCGGCTGCCGCCGTCGAAGTAGGCGGGGTCGCACAGCTTGCCCATGCCGGCGTAGACCGAGCTGAGGCCGAGGAAGATCCGCAGGGGCAGCAGGACGACGCCGAGGTTCATCCGGCGCCCGGGGTAGTAGGCGTGGCGCAGGGGGTCGCCCTGGCGGCCGCGCCGCTCCTCGTCGTCGTCGTGCTCGGTGTCGTAGTCGGGGTAGTCCTCGTACGGACCGTGCGCCCCGGCGTCCTCGTCGTACGCGCTGCCGGTGGGGCGCACCCCGTCCAGGAGGCGGGGGTGGGAGCCGGTGGCCTCGGCGGGGCCGCGGGGGCCGATGACGGTGGTGGGGGCGTCGTCGCCGACGGCGATCCGGGGGAGGACCTGCGTGGCACCGGCGTCGCCGCCGGCGTGCAGGGGGGCGCCGGAGTCCCTGACGGCCTCCAGGAGCTGGGTGGAGGCGTCGCCCGGCCCCGTCCGCCCGCTCCACACCACGGGGGCGCGGCGCCTGGCCGCGCTCTTGGCGGTGGGCAGCGCCGAATCCGCTCCCCCGGCGAAGGGCCGTGTGGTGCGTGGGGGGCGGGCGAGCTGCACCCGGAAGCTCATGTGGTTGACGATGACCTGCGCCGGATCCGACGGCACCTTCACCGTACTCAGCGCGGGCTGGTCGTCGTACCCGGAAGAGCTTCCCCCCGTAGGTGTGCGGGGTGTTCTGGTGTCCACACTCATCTAACCGAGTGACCGGAGGTTAGGACACTGCCTTGACCGGTTGGATGTGTCCGAGACCCGTCAACATCATCAGCCAAACGCACGACGGCCGGGGAGATCGTCCCCGGCCGCCCGAAAGGTCGTCGATGTGCGTCGTCGGTGGTGGCCGACGAGGGTGTCAGCGCTGTGCGCGCCGGCGCGCGGCCTCGTAGAGCACCACGCCCGCGGCGACACCGGCGTTGAGCGACTCGGCGCCGCCCGGCATCGGGATGCGCACGCGGTAGTCGCAGGTCTCGCCGACGAGGCGGGACAGGCCCTTGCCCTCGCTGCCCACGACGATCACGACGGGGCCGTCGAGGACGTCGAGCTCGTGCAGCTCGACGTCGCCGTCGGCGGCGAGGCCGACGACCATCAGGCCCTCCTTCTGGTACCCCTCCAGGGCGCGCGTCATGTTGGTGGCGCGGGCGACGGGGGTGCGCGCGGCGGTGCCGGCGGAGGTCTTCCAGGCGCTGGCGGTCATGCCGGCCGCGCGGCGCTCGGGGACGACGACACCGTGGCCGCCGAAGGCGGAGACGGAGCGCACGACGGCGCCGAGGTTGCGCGGGTCGGTGATGCCGTCGAGGGCGACGATCAGCGGGTCCTCGCCGTCGTCGAGGGCGGCGGCGGAGAGGTCCTCGGGGTACGCGTAGTCGTACGGCGGCACCGACAGGACCAGGCCCTGGTGGTTGAGCCCGTTGGTCATGCGGTCGAGCTCCGGGCGCGGCGCCTCCATGAGGTTCATGCCGCGCTCGGTGGCCAGCTGCAGCGCCTCGCGCACGCGCTCGTCGCTGTCGACGAACTGCTGGACGTACAGGGTGTTGGCCGGCACGCCCTCGCGCAGCGCCTCGACGACGGAGTTGCGGCCGACGACCAGCTCGTTGGTGCCCTTGGGGCCGCCGCGACGCGGGGCCGGGCGGCGGGCGGCGTGCTTGGCCTGGGCGTTGGCCACGCGGTTCTTCTTGTGTCCCTTGCGCATGTGCGCGGGCGGGGTCGGGCCCTTGCCCTCCAGCCCCCGGCGCCGCTGGCCGCCGCTGCCGACCGTCGCGCCCTTCTTGTTGGACGTGCGGCGGTTCCTGCGCTGGCTGTTGCCGGCCATGGGGGTCACCTGTTTCTTCACTGCTCGGAGCCGCGTGGGAGGCGGCTCCTACTAGACGTACGTACGAAAGTGTCCCTCAGGACAGGGTCCAGCGCGGGCCGGAGGGAGTGTCCTCGATCACCAGGCCGGACTGCTTGAGGCTGTCGCGGATGGCGTCGGCGGTGGCGTAGTCCTTGCGGGTGCGGGCGGCCTCGCGCTGGTCGAGCACCAGGCGGACCAGGGAGTCCACCACGCCGTGCAGCTCCTCGCCCTTGCCGCCGTCGGCGCCGGCCCAGGGCGCGTCCAGCGGGTCGAGGCCGAGGACGCCCAGCATGGCGCGGACCTCGGCCAGGCGGGCGACGGCGGTGTCCTTGTCGTCGGCGGTCAGGGCGGAGTTGCCCTGGCGGACGGCGGTGTGGACCACGGCCAGGGCCTGGGGCACGCCGAAGTCGTCGTCCATGGCCTCGGCGAAGGCCAAGGGCACCTCGGCGGCGGGCTCGACCGGGCCGGCGAGCTCCACGACGCGCTGCATGAAGCCCTCGATGCGGGCGAAGGCCGCCTCGGCCTCGCGCAGCGCCTCCGGGCTGTACTCGATCATCGAGCGGTAGTGCGGGGTGCCGAGGTAGTAGCGCAGGACGATGGGCCGCCACTGCTTGACCATCTCGGAGACGAGGACGGAGTTGCCGAGGGACTTCGACATCTTCTCGCCGCTCATGGTGACCCAGGCGTTGTGCAGCCAGTACGAGGCGAAGGCGTCGCCGAAGGCCTTGGCCTGGGCGATCTCGTTCTCGTGGTGCGGGAAGATCAGGTCCAGGCCGCCGCCGTGGATGTCGAAGGACTCGCCCAAGTACTTGTGGGCCATCGCCGAGCACTCCAGGTGCCAGCCGGGACGGCCGCGGCCCCAGGGGGTCTCCCAGGACGGCTCGCCGGGCTTGGCGGCCTTCCACATGGCGAAGTCGCGGGGGTCGCGCTTGCCGGTCTCGCCCTCGCCGGAGGGCTGCAGGAGGTTGTCCAGCTCCTGGTTGGACAGCTCCAGGTAGCCGGGGAAGGAGCGCACGTCGAAGTAGACGTTGCCGTCGGCGACGTAGGCGTGACCGCGCTCGATCAGGCCGCGCATCATCTCGACCATCTCGGTGACGTGGCCGGTGGCGCGGGGCTCGACGGTGGGCGGCAGGCAGCCGAGGGCGGCGTAGCCGTCGTTGAAGGCGCGCTCGTTCTCGTAGCCGATCGCCCACCAGGGGCGGCCCTGCTCGGCGCCCTTGGCGAGGATCTTGTCGTCGATGTCCGTGACATTGCGCACGAAGGTGACGTCGTAGCCGCGGTAGGTGAACCAGCGGCGCATGATGTCGAAGTTCAGACCCGACCGGATGTGTCCGATGTGGGGCGCAGCCTGCACGGTCGCGCCGCACAGGTAGATCGAGACGCAGCCCGGCCGCAGCGGGGAGAAGTCACGGATCTGCCGGGCGCTGGTGTCATACAGGCGAATGGTCACGGAACCAGGGTAGTGGGCCGTGGGCAGTGCCTCGCCACGCCGAAAGGCCGGAAAGCCCGGGTTTGCGGGCCTGCTGCAGCGGAGGGACAGATTCCGCGGAACCTGCCCGCCTTCTTTGACGTCTCTTTACTATCTGCACATGATAAAGAGCCGCATGGTAGCTTCGCCGGGCGTCACGCCACCCGGCGGGACGGCGAGCTCACCGGCGCATTGACCGGTGGTACGACCAGCGGAACCCGGCCACGGGACTCAGGAGGGACGTTGCAGTCCTCTGTGACGGTGCAGCAACGGCAGCAGGAACAGCGCCCTGTCCCGGCGCCCGCTCGACCGGCAGCTGCCAAGGAAAGACTGGCGGCCCTCGACGGGCTGCGGCTGCTCGCGGCCCTCATGGTCGTCCTCTACCACTACATGGCCTTCAACGCCGGCGCCTGGTCCAAACCGGTCGCCCAGATCTTCACGATCGGGTCGTGGCCCGCCTCCTACGGCTGGGCGGGCGTGGAGCTGTTCTTCCTGATCAGCGGCTTCGTCATCTGCATGAGTGCCTGGGGCCGCACGGTCGGTGAATTCGCCTCCTCCCGCGTGACCCGGCTCTACCCGGCGTACTGGTTCGCCGTGATCGCCACCGCACTGGTCTCCGTGACCTGGCCGGGGATCAACAACGTGCCCAAGCTCGGCGACATCACGGTGAACCTCACCATGCTGCACGAGCCGCTGAAGGTGACGCCCGTCGACGGCGTGTACTGGACGCTGTGGGTGGAGCTGAAGTTCTACCTGCTCTTCGCCCTGGTGATCTGGAAGGGCCTGACCTACCGGCGCGCCCTGGGCTTCTGCGTGGTGTGGGGCCTGGCCGCGGCCTTCGCGACGACGGTGAACGTGCCGGTGCTCGACGCCCTGCTGCTGCCGGACGACTGCTGGTACTTCATCGCGGGCATCGCCTTCTACCTGATGTACCGCTACGGCCCCAACCTGGTGCTGTGGCTCGTCGTGGCCTCCTGCTACCTGATCAGCCAGCACTTCCTGATGCAGGCGCAGACGCACGCCGAGAAGTACATCGGCCGCAACGTCCCCGAGTGGCCGACCACCCTGCTGCTCACCCTCTTCTTCCTGGCCATGGCCGCGGTGGCCCTGGGCTGGACGCGCCGCATCCGCTGGGGCTGGCTGTCGACCGCGGGCGCCCTGACGTACCCGCTGTACCTGCTGCACGAGCGGATCGGCTGGGTCGTCATCCAGCACACCGAGCCGTACGTGTCGCAGTACGTGCTGGTGCCCGCGCTGATCGCGGCCATGCTCGGCGCCGCCTGGCTGCTGCACCGCTTCTGGGAGCGGCCGCTGGCCCGCCTGGTCAAGCGCGGCATGAACCGCGCCCTGGCCGACATGCGCACGGCGCGCGAGCGCATCTGACCCCCGAACCCCTCGTCCCCACCGGCGCCCGGCCCCGCGGCCGGGCGCCGTCGTGCATCCGGCTGTCAGCACCGCGCCGGTGGTACGTCCGTTCGGCGGACGCGGCGTGTCCTACGGGCGAAAACCCGCCGTCCACCCGGAGTCCTCCCCTCCAACAGTCACTCGGCACGCACCGTGGTTGTGCCAGCATGCTGCGTGACCCAGACACCGACGGGCTCCACGCCGACGGGAGAGGACGACATGCGTTTCGCCAGCGGCGGCGCGACCGCGGGCGTCCGGACGGATGGCACGGGCCGCGGGCACGCCCCCCGGCTCCACATCCTGGACGGACTGCGGCTCCTCGCGGCCCTCATGGTCGTGCTGTACCACTACACGAGCCTGAGCGGCGGCTGGCACCGAGATCCGCGACAGCTGTTCCCCGCGCTCGAACCCCTCACCCGCTACGGCTGGCTCGGCGTCGAGACCTTCTTCCTGATCAGCGGCTTCGTCATCTGCATGAGCACATGGGGCCGCACCGCCGGGGAGTTCCTGGTCTCCCGCGCCGCGCGGATCTACCCGGCCTACTGGGTGGCCATCGTGCTCACCGGCGGCGTCGTCCTGCTGTGGCCGCAGGTGCGCTCGGTGGCGGGCCCGGAGACGGTCTTCACCAACTTCACTATGCTCCAGACCGGGCTCGGCGTGTGGGACGTCGACGGCGTCTACTGGACGCTGTGGGTGGAGCTGAAGTTCTACCTGCTCTTCGCCCTCGTCGTCGCCCGCGGGGTCACCTACCGCCGGTGCGTGGTCTTCTGCGGGGTGTGGACGGTGGCCGCCGCCGTCAGCCCCACAGCGGACAGCAAGCTGCTCACGATGTGGGCCATGCCGTTCGCCGAGCCGTACTTCGTCGCCGGCATCTCCTTCTACCTGATGCGCCGCTTCAAGCCCACGGCCCTGCTGTGGGGCATCGTCGGCATCTCCTACCTGATCGCCAACCACCACGTGGCCAAGCGCGTGCACGACAACGCCAACCACGCCACGGCGCTCCTGCCCGCCCAGATCGGCGTCTTCGTCATCTTCGCGGTCATGGCCCTCGTCGCGCTGGGCGCCTTCGACCGGGTGCGCTGGAACTGGCTGGGCACGGCGGGAGCCCTGACGTACCCGCTGTACCTGCTGCACCAGTACATCGGCATGACCGTCATCTATGCGCTGCGCACGACGGTGCCGGCACCGCTGCTGGTCGCCGGGCTGATCGTGGTGATGCTGGGCGCCGCCTGGCTGATGCACCGCTTCGTGGAGAAGCCGCTGGGCCGGCGGATGCGGGCCGCCCTGCGCACCGGCCTGGAGGAACTGCGCCGCACCGAGCGGCCCGCCGCCCCCGCACAGCAGGCCGGGCTGCCGCTGCTGAAGGAGCCGCGCCGCTTCGACCGGCCGGCGGCCCCCGGGCCCGACCCCGTCGGCGCCGCCACGGCGGACGGCGCCTGACGGACGGGCCGGGCGCGGCTCAGAGCGAGCCCACGACCTTGCGCGGCACGATGCGCACGACGACGCGCTGGGCGTCGTCCTTGGCCGCGGGGTTGAAGTCCGCGTAGTCCTTACCGGTGTATTTCCGCGCCAGCTCGTCGATGAGCTCGTCGCCGCCCTCGGTCGTGATCTCGACGGTGCCGCGGATCTCCGCGTAGGTGTACGGCGCGTTCGGCGGGTTGATCAGCACCGTGATCCGCGGGTCGCGGCGCAGGTTCTTCTCCTTGCGACGCCCCACGGTGGTGGAGAGCAGCAGATCGTCGCCGTCGCGCTTGATCCAGGTGACGGACAGCTGCGGGCTGCCGTCCGGCTGCACGGTGGCGATGCTGGCGAAGACGGGGTTGTCGTCGATGTACTTCTTGAGGTCGTCGGACAGTACGGCGGACACGGCGGCCCTCCCGGGGGGCGGTGCGGTGGGGGTGGTTTGTCCGTGGATCCCTCCCCCACCGACCCCCTCCCCGAAACCGCGCGCCCCGCAAGGGGGCGCACCGCAGGGGCGCGGGGAACTGCGCGACCAGCCACCGACGGCCCGCAGCCGAACGCGCCATCCCAAGGCCCGGGCGAAGCAGAGCAGTGCGTCTGCGGGCGCGTCGTGGCTGGTCGCGCAGTTCCCCGCGCCCCTTACGGGGCGCTGCGGTACACGAGGGCCGTCGCCACGGCCGCCAGGCCCTCCGCACGGCCGGTCAGGCCGAGCCCGTCCGTCGTCGTGCCGGAGACGGACACCGGCGCGCCGACCGCCGCCGACAGCGCCTTCTGCGCCTCCTCGCGCCGCTTGCCGATCTTCGGCCGCACGCCGATCACCTGGATCGCCACATTGCCGATGCCGAAGCCGGCCTCCCGCACGATCCGTGCCGCCTCGGCCAGCAGCGTCACCCCGGACGCCCCCGACCACTCGGGCCGGTCCGTGCCGAAGTGCGCGCCCAGGTCGCCCAGGCCCGCCGCCGAGAACAGCGCGTCACAGGCCGCGTGCGCGGCCACGTCGCCGTCGGAGTGGCCGGCCAGCCCGTGGCTCGCGCCCTCCCACAGCAGGCCCGCGCACCACAGCTCGCGGCCCTCCTCGAAGGCGTGCACATCGGTGCCGATGCCGACCAGCGGCAGCAGCGGCCTCACCTCAGAAGCCATCGTTCGCCCTCCTGCGCGCCAGCACGGCCTCGGCCAGGACCAGGTCCAGCGGCCGCGTCACCTTGAACGCCTCCTCGTGCCCGGGCACCACCACGACCGGCACGCCGAGGCGCTCGACCATGCCGGCGTCGTCGGTGGCACCCTCGCCGTCCACGGCGACCTTCTCGTGGGCCTCGGCCAGCACGGCCCGGGCGAAGCCCTGGGGGGTCTGCACGGCCCGCAGCAGCGCGCGCTCGGGCGTGCCGACCACGGGCTCGGGCTCCCCGGCCCGCTCGCCCGTACGCGGCTCGACCTGCTTGACCGTGTCGGCCAGCGGCAGCGCCGGCACCACGGCCGGCGCCCCTTCACGCACGGCGGCGGCCACCGCGTCGACGGTGTCGACGGGCACCAGCGGCCGGGCGGCGTCGTGGACGAGGACGGCGGTGACGTCGTCGGGCAGCGCGGCCAGGCCGAGCCGCACCGACTCCTGGCGGGTGGCGCCGCCGGGCACGACGACGACGTCCGTACGGGTGCTGTCGCGGTCGGCGAGGGGATGGGCGTCCAGGAGGTTGCGGACCTCGGCGGCCCCGTCCGGCGGGGCGACCACGACGACGAGCGAGACGGCCCGGGAGGCCGCCATCGCACGCACCGCGTGCACGAGCATGGGCGTGCCGCTCAGGGCACGCAGGGCCTTCGGCGCGCCGGGGCCCAGGCGTACGCCACGGCCGGCGGCGGGGATGACGGCGGCGGTACGCCCCGGCACGGCGGGGGCGGGCGCGGGCTGTCGCTCGGACATTGCGTTGGCGTTCAGGTTTGCTTCCTCGGCCGATTTGGGTATGGCCTCAGCGTGCCTGCCGGGCACGATGCCCCGACCAGCCCCTTCCGTGACGACTGGCCGGTCGACTGCCCGGGCCCGGCACGCCTTCGAGCCACTGGTTCCACTGGATGCGACCGGAGCCGAAGATGCCGCAGCGCCCGTCGGACGACACGACGTCGTCACGCGGGCACCGCGGCACTTCTTCACATCCGGTCCGGGCGGCGGCGAGGCCACCGGCACCTGTGCGTCAGGAGGCGAGGACCTCGTCGAGCAGGGCCTCGGCCTTGTCCTCGTTGGTGTTCTCCGCGAGGGCGAGCTCGCTCACCAGGATCTGGCGGGCCTTGGCGAGCATGCGCTTCTCACCCGCGGACAGGCCGCGCTCACGCTCGCGCCGCCACAGGTCGCGGACGACCTCGGCGACCTTGATCACGTCGCCGGACGCGAGCTTCTCGAGATTTGCCTTGTAGCGCCGGGACCAGTTGGTCGGCTCTTCCGCATAGGGCGCACGCAGCACCTCGAAGACCCGGTCGAGCCCGTCCTGGCCGACCACATCGCGAACGCCGACGAACTCCGCATTGTCCGCCGGCACTCGAACCGTCAGGTCACCCTGGGCGACCTTCAGCACCAAGTAGGTCTTGTCCACGCCTTTGATCTGGCGAGTTTCGATGGCCTCGATCAGCGCGGCCCCGTGATGGGGATAGACCACGGTGTCGCCAACCTTGAACGTCATGTGACAGGTACCCCTTCCGTGGCTATCCAGTCTAACACGGGGCCCGCCCGTTCTGAATGGCGTTTCCGCAGGTCAGGGCATATCTCGGGGCTTGACAACAGAGACCGGGACGTGCTGCGGGGCCCTTCCGGAAGCAGGTATTCGCAGGTGGGAGCGCATCTGCGGGCAGGGCGAAACGCGGACGTTACGCCCGTCGGACGGGCTCCACGGGCAGCCGATCGTCCCGTTTTGCCGGGGTCCGGTCGGCGGACTTCGCGTACTCCGTTCGGGGCGCACGGGTCTTCTGTGCTCCGCCGCCCGGAATTGATCACACCGAACTTGATCAATTGCGGAACTCCTTCCCCATACGCCTCCCATTCATTGCCGATAAACACCCGCATCGGTGATCCCCGCGTTCACCCATGTCGCGAGATCGGCCGACCGCCGATATTCGGTCGCGCACCCGGCCGGGGCGCGAGTTGACCATGGGGGCGGGTCGGGTGCAGCGGCCGTCGGACGGCTCGGTAACCTAACCCCGCTGACACAACCCTTATCTCGTGCGTACCCCGTACGCGTACCTCGTCCAAGGAGATGCCGCCGCCGTGAGCAGCAGCCTTCGACGCGGCGCACTCGCCGCTTCCGCCCTCGTGCTCTCGATCGCCTCGCTCTCCGCCTGCGCGGCGGGCAACGACGCGCAGACGCTGGAGGTCAAGCCGGACAACGCCGCCACCTCGGTCGGCGACATCAAGCTGCAGAACATCACCGTCATCACGCAGCCCAACCAGGACACGGCCGGCCCCGCCGTGATCACCGGCCAGATCTTCAACAACGGCCGCAAGGACCAGACGCTGCGCTCGATCAAGCTGCCCGGCAAGGACGTGACCGTGAAGCTCACGCCCGCCAAGGGCGCCGGCGACGTCGTCGTCCCGGCCGGCGGCTCGGTGCTGCTCGGCGGCAAGGGCAACGCGTCCGCGGTGCTGCCCAAGGGCCGCGAAGGCATCAAGGACGGCGCGAGCCAGCCGCTGACCTTCAACCTCAGCTCCACGGGCGACGTCAAGATCGGCGCGTTCGTCGTCCCGGCGACGAGCTACTTCAAGGAGTGGGGCCCGGAGCAGGCCCCCGCCCAGGCCAAGCCGGGCGCCTCCGGCGAGCCCGGGGCGCCCTCGGGTGCGCCGGCGTCGGCGTCCGCGCCCGCGTCGGCGCCCGCGTCCGCCTCCGCGAGCCCCTCGGGGCAGCCCAAGCCGGGCGCTGCCGCGCAGCCGCAGCACGCGGGCCACTGACACGAACGGGCCGGGCCCGGAAGCGACCAGCTTCCGGGCCCGGCCCGTTGCGTACGAGCTCACCCTCGGGGTGTCCGGCGCCCCTTCGTCGCGCCGCACCACGGCGCCCCGTAGGGGCGCGGGGAACTGCGCGATCAGCCACGACGCGCCCGCAGGTGCGGTGCCGTGCCCCGGGCCCCGGGGTGGCGCGTTCGACTGCGGGCCGTCGGTGGCTTGTCGCGCAGTTCCCCGCGCCCCTGGCGGGGCGCCGTGCTGCCGGCCCGGGGTGCAGGCCGCCGGCGCGGGCCGGGCCGGTTACGGCTCGAACTTGTAGCCCAGGCCTCGCACCGTCACCAGGTAGCGGGGGGCGCCAGGGTCCGGCTCGATCTTGGCTCGGAGGCGCTTGACGTGCACGTCGAGCGTCTTCGTGTCGCCCACGTAGTCCGCGCCCCACACGCGGTCGATCAGCTGCATGCGGGTCAGGACGCGGCCCGCGTTGCGCAGCAGCATCTCGAGGAGGTCAAACTCCTTCAGCGGCAGGTCGACCTTCGCGCCCGCGACCGTCACCACGTGCCGGTCGACGTCCATGCGGACGGGGCCGGCCTCCAGGGCGGCCGGGGCGACCTCCTCCGGTTCTCCGCGGCGGCGCAGGACGGCGCGGATGCGGGCGACGAGCTCGCGTGAGGAGAACGGCTTGGTGACGTAGTCGTCCGCGCCTATTTCCAGGCCGACGACCTTGTCGATCTCGCTGTCCTTGGCCGTCACCATGATCACGGGAACGTTCGAGCGACTGCGCAGCTGCCGGCAGACCTCGGTGCCGGGCAGGCCCGGCAGCATCAGGTCCAGCAGGACGAGGTCGGCGCCGTTGCGCTCGAACTCGTCCAGCCCGTCCGGCCCCGTGGCCGCGACGGCGACCTCGAAGCCCTCCTTGCGGAGCATGTAGGACAACGCGTCGCTGAAGGATTCCTCGTCCTCTACGACGAGCACTCGTGTCACAGTTCGACCTCCGGTCGGGCCTGCGGCCCAGACGGCGTGGGATGGAACGGGGAGGCGGCGCCGGTGGTCACCGGTGCACCCCCGGCGCGGGCAGGGGATCGTGGGGCGCGTGGTGGACGAAGTCCGCCGCGTCGGGGCCGATGAGCGGGCGGTTGCGCTCACGCGTGGCCCGGGCGCCCTGACCTGCGCGGTCGCGCTCGCGGCTCGCGCCGGCCTCCGGCAGGCGCAGGGTGAACGTGGAGCCCTGGCCCTCGGCGCTCCAGACGGTCACCTCGCCGCCGTGGGAGGCGGCGACGTGCTTGACGATCGACAGGCCCAGGCCCGTGCCGCCGGTGGCGCGGGAGCGGGCGGGGTCGACGCGGTAGAAGCGTTCGAAGACGCGTTCGCGGTCCTTCTCGGAGATGCCGATGCCCTGGTCGGTGACGGCGAGCTCGATCAGGTCGCCGCCGGGGGCGGCCACCTTGCGGGCGGCGATGCCGACGCGGGTGCGGGCGGGGCTGTAGTTGACGGCGTTCTCGACGAGGTTGCCGAGGGCGGCCGCGAGCTGGCCGCGGTTGCCCCAGACGTACAGGCCGGCGGTGCCGCCGGTGGCCATGGTGATCTGCTTGGTGCCCGCCTGGTGGCGGCAGCGGTCGATGGCCTCGGCGACGAGTTCGTCGACGCGGACGGGCTCGGCGTCCTCCAGCGGGTCGTCGTTCTGGACCCGGGAGAGGTCGATGAGCTCCTGGACGAGGTTGGTCAGGCGGGTGGCCTCGATCTGCATGCGGCCGGCGAAGCGGGTGACGGCCTCGGGGTCGTCGCTCGCGTCCATGACGGCCTCCGAGAGCAGGGACAGCGCGCCGACGGGGGTCTTGAGCTCGTGGCTGACGTTGGCGACGAAGTCGCGGCGGACAGCCTCGATGCGCCGGGCCTCGGTGAGGTCCTCGACGAGGAGCAGGACGAGCCGGGAGCCGAGCGGGGCGACGCGGGCGGAGACGGCCAGCGCATCGCCGCGGCCGGTGCCGCGGCGCGGCAGGTCGAGCTCGACCTGGCGTATCTCGCCGTCGCGGCGGGTGTCGCGGGCCATCTGCAGCATCGGTTCGACGGCGAGCTTGCCGCCGCGCACCAGCCCGAGGGCGTAGGCGGCGGAGCTGGCCTTGACCACGGTGTCGGCCTCGTCGAGGACGACGGCGGAGGAGCGCAGGACGGACAGGACGGTGTCCACGCCGGGCGGCAGGACGGCGTCGGTGTGCAGGGAGGTGCGGGTGGGCCTGGCCTGGTCGCGCTCGCTCCAGCGGAACGCCAGCATGGCGATGACGCCGGTGCACACTCCGGCGATCGCTGCCGCTGCGGCGACGGCCGCGTCCAGGTTCATGTCTCCAGGTTATGCGGGAAAAAGGGCCCTCCCACAGCCGAATGGGGGGCGTCTCGAACACCCGTTGCCGAGAGTTCACCTTCAGGTCAGAAGTGGTTCACTCCGGGGGACGGCAGCCGTCGCGTTGCGGCCGGACCGTGGGGAGCGTTGGCCGTCCGAGGGGCACCGGATGCGGTTCCCGGCGGTCAGGGCAGTACTCGAGCGAGAGAAGGTCGACAGATGCGGGACGCGTACCACGAGGAGCTGGATTCGATCGGCGAGGGCCTGGTCGAGATGGCCCGGCTGGTGGGCTCCGCGATCGGGCGCGCCACCACGGCGATCCTCGACGCGGACCTGAAGCTGGCGGAGTCCGTCATCGCGGCGGACGCCAAGGTCGACGATCTGCAGCGGGACCTGGAGGCCCGGGCGATCGCCCTGCTGGCCCGCCAGCAGCCGGTGGCCACGGACCTGCGGATCGTCGTCACGTCGCTGCGCATGAGCGCGGACCTGGAGCGCTCGGGCGACCTGGCCCAGCACGTGGCCAAGCTGGCCCGGCTGCGCTTCCCGGAGTCGGCCGTGCCGCGCGACCTGCACGCGACGATCCTGGAGATGGGCCAGCTCGCGCAGCGGCTGATGGCCAAGGCGGGCGAGGTGATCATCACCAAGGACGTGGACCTGGCGCTGCAGCTGGAGCACGACGACGACGCGATGGACCTGCTGCACCGCGCGCTCTTCCAGCACCTGATGGACGACCGCTGGCGGCACGGCATCGAGACGGCGGTGGACGTCACCCTGCTGGGCCGCTACTACGAGCGCTTCGCGGACCACGCGGTCTCGGTGGCCAAGCGCGTGGTGTACCTGGTGACCGGTGAGCACGCCGACGAGCTCACCCAGCCGGGCGGCCAGCAGGGCGCCCTCGAAGCGCCGTAGTCCGCTCGCCGTAGTGCGCTCACCGTAGTCCTCTTGCGCGGCGCACGTCGGCATCACGCGCGCTCCGTCATGCCCCTGCGCGCCCCTCGTGCCCGCACATACGTACGCGACGGGCATTGACGGTCGCAACGGACGGCCCTTGACTGAGGGGGAAGGCAGACACCCTTCGAGGAGGATTCCGAATGAGCGGCTGTCAGTGTGGACCCGGGTGCTCGTGCGGCTGCCAGCAGGGCGGCTCCTGCCAGTGCGGCGGCAGCTGCAGCTGAGAGGCATCTGAAGGTCTCTCGCTCCGTACGTCACTCACACTCAGCGGAAAGGGCCCCCGTCCGGTGGGACGGGGGCTCCACTGCGTCCGCCGAGGGGTCACACCCGGTCGGCGACGGCCGGCTCGGGGCCCGCTGCCGACCCGTCGAGCTCGGCGCGCCGCCGGCCGCCCCAGCGGATGACGGGGGCCATCGCGGCGGAGGTCACCACGAACAGCACGCCGAGGAAGATCCAGCCGGGGGCGCCCCAGTAGACGATGAGGCCCGTCAGGGCCAGCGGGCCGAGCATCTCGGCGACGGTGATGCCGTTGCCGAAGAACGCCTGGTACTGGCCGGTCTTGCCCTTGGGGGCAAGGCCGAAGCTGACCTCCCACTCCCCGGCCGCCTGCATCATCTCGCCGGCGACCATCAGCCCGGCGGCGAGGACGAGCAGCGCCCCCGCCGTCCAGGCGGAGTCCCCGGCGGCGGAGAAGGCGAACGCCAGGCACGCCGCGCCCAGCAGGACGCTGCCGAGCAGCAGATAGCGCGCGGCGGAGGCGAGGTCCTTGACGCCGTCCGAGACCCGGACCTGGAAGAGGGCCACCACCACGGTGTTGAGCATCAGCATCACGGACAACAGCGACACCGGGGCCGCGGTGTGCTCGCTGATCCACAGCGGCAGCGCGACGCTGACCAGCGGGACGTACAGCAGCAGGACGGTGTTCAGCACGCTGATCAGGACGTACGGGCCGTCCCGGAAGACCGAGGTGCCGCCCGGCTTCGCCGTCGCCCCGGCGGCGGCCCGGGGGGCCGCGGGAACGGGCGGCACGGCCGGCAGCCGGCTCAGGACGAACGCGGCGACGAGGAAAGCGAGGGCGTTCAGCACGAACGCGGCGTAGTACGCCCCGCGCCGGTCGAAGAGCAGCACGAGGCCGCCGAGGCCGGCGCCGATCGTCATGCCCGCGTTGAAGCTGGACTGGACGTACGCGCGCACGCGCGTGACCTGCTCCTTGGGCACCAGCCCGGCGAGCAGGGCCTGTTCGGCCGCCGAACCGCCGCGCTGGCTCACCGCGTAGGCGCACGAGGCGATGACGAAGGGCACGAAGGAGGTGATGAAGGTGAAGGAGGCGACGGACAGGGCCGCGCACACGAACAGCACGACCGCCGTGCCACGGGGGCCCATGCGGTCGGCCAGGTGTCCCAGCGGCACGCTCAGCACGAGCGCCGCCGACCAGCCGATGGTCAGGCCGAGGCTCATCTGGAACGGGGACAGCCCGACGATCCGGGTGAAGAACAGCGCCGCACAGATGTTGTAGGCCCCGTCCCCCATGCGGCACACCAGCTGGGCCAGGGCCAGGCCGCGGGGCGGGCCGGGGGGCGGGATCAGGTCCTTTAACACGTTGCTCCTTCGGGCCGCGCGGGCGCGGGTGCTCGGCGGTGCGCCGTTCCGGCGCGCGCACGGCGAGGTGTCCGGGGGTGGGCTGGAGTACGGGCACGGCCCGGCGGGACGCGGCCCGCTCGCCGGACGACGCCGGCGGGGCGCACGCGCGCGTACGGCCGGTCCGGGACCCGGGGAGGGGGATCGCTCGTCGATCCCGCCCGTCACCCTCCGCCGACGACGTCGGCGGCCGCCCGGCCCACACCCGGCCGGAGGTCGCAAAGGCTGATCGGCAGGCCTCTCCGCGGCCCTGTATGACGGACAGAAAGATAGGCACAGCCCACGGAGGCGCACAAGGCACGACGGCCCGATCGACCGGATGCGGTGCGCCCCGTGGGGGCGCGGTCCCGCACCGGCCTGCAGTTGCCGCCACGTGGGCGTGCGGGGCGCCCCGTAGGGGCGCGGGGAACTGCGCGACAAGCCACGACGCGCCCGCAGACGGGGTGCCGTGCTGCGCCCCGGCGCCCGGGGTGGTGTGTCGACTGCGGGCCGTCGGTGGCCGATCGCGCAGTTCCCCGCGCCCCTACGGGAGGGGCGTGAGGGTGATGTCGGGCCGCATCGCGGCCAGGGTGGTGGCGACGGTCGCGCCGATCTCCTCCGTGTGCTCCGCGCCCTCGCCGGGGCAGCCGAGGACGACGAGGAGTGCCTCGTGGTCGCCCTCGCCGACCTGGCGTTCGGCGGAGTCGCAGTCGCGGCGGCCCAGCCAGGCGAAGGGTTCCAGCTCCCCGCCGGGGCCCGGCACGCCGTAGACCAGGTCGCCGGCCGGGACGGGCCGGGAGCGGGAGGAGAAGGCCGGCACGATCCGTTCGCCGCCGGTGGCGCGGGCGACGACGAGGTCGCGGCCGTCGTCCTCGGGCAGCAGCCGGTGCAGGCCGATTCCGGCGCCGTGCCGCAGCGTCGCCACGCTCACCGCGTCGACGACGGCGCCGTGGGAGCGCCAGCCGCGCGTGGCGAGCAGGGTCCGCAGGCGCTCGCCGGCCGGGACGACCTCGGGGTGGCCGAGGCCCGCGAGGAGCTTGCGGTACCCCTCGGGCAGCGGGGCCTGCGCGTCGTACGCGGCGGCGACCTGCTCGGCGGTGAGCCCGTCGCCGCCGAGCAGCGGCGCGTCGGCGGTCAGCCGCCAGGCGCGGGAGTGGTGCAGGCCCAGGGCGCGGGCGTCCGGCGAGACGAGAAGTTGCATGCGGTTCCCTCCACTTGGCGAGCTTTGTTCACTCGACCGATCCTGTCGCGGCACATCCCGAGGAATGCATGCGGCCGGGCGCATGGCGATACGCGCACACCATGGCCGCATACACCGTCATGACCACAGGGGGAGACTGGCGTGTCCGAGCACCTCGGTCAACGAGAGGACGAGATCCGCGCGCAGATCGGCGACTGGTTACGCAGCGACCGGTTCAGCTGTCTGGCGGGAAAGGCCGCCCTGCGCAGGGACTTGATCACCTATGCGGTGCTCGGCCCCCTGGGGGCCGAGGAGACGACTGCCGGGCTGCACCGGGCACTTGAGGAGTACGTCGCCGAACGACTCGGGCCGGACGAGAACTTCGCCACCTTCATCGCCGTCTTCGACGGGCCCGCCGGGCTCTCGGAGGAGCAGTTCGAGGCCATCCTGTGGCAGCAGTTGTCGGATCTTCACACGATCGACCGGCAGCGGTACGCGTGGGCGCCGGACGCGGACCCCGACCCGCAGTCCCCGCGCTTCGCCTTCAGCGTCGCCGGACACCCCTTCTTCGTCGTCGGCATGCACGACGGGGCCTCGCGGATCACGCGCCGCTCCCCGCTCACCGCCCTGGCCTTCAACTCCCACCACCAGTTCGAGCGGTTGAAGCAGAACGGTGTATACAGCGGCCTCCAGCGCCGCATACGCCAGCGCGAGATGCGCCTGCAGCAGTCGGTCAATCCGAATCTGGACGAGTTCGGCCTGTCGTCGGAGGCCCGGCAGTACTCGGGGCGCACGGCCGAACCGGGGTGGACCTGCCCTTTCCGGCCGGTGGCGGAGAATCGCTGAACGGACGGCCCGTGCCGGGCCGGTGTTTCCTTCCGGCCATTCTCCCGAATTCCTTTGCGCGCACCGGAGTTGGCCGGGGAACGGCACCCCGGCGAAGAAATACCTGGTAGATGCAGTGGATTCCGGCCATCGAGCGGCGCTCGAGCGCGACACACCCGTCCCGCGTGTGATCCGTGTCATATCGAGGCCCTGTAACAGCGTGGCAACCTGGCGCGGCGGCAGCGACGCCGGCCCGGCCACAGTGGCGGCACCTCCGGCGTGCCGCGCCGCGTCATGCCCTGTTTCCTCAGCACAACGAGCAAGTCCTGCACCGGCGTTCGCCGGTCATCGCACGACGAGACATCCAGCGGGCCCCCGCTCCGGGACCGCCCGCCTTCCGCTCGGGGGAGCCCCATGAACGACGACCGGCGTTTTCGCGTGGTGATCAACGACGAGGAGCAGTACTCCGTCTGGCCCGCGGACGGCGACCTTCCGGCGGGCTGGCGGGCCGAGGGCTTCGAGGGCCCCAAGCAGGAGTGCCTGGCCCACATCGACACCGTGTGGACCGACATGCGCCCGGCGAGCCTGCGCCGCCGCACCGCGGCGTCCGCCTCTTGATGCGGCCCGCCCCGTACGCCACCGCCCGATCCCGCACCGCCCCCTACGGCACCACCTGATCCCGCAGCGTGCGCCCCGGGCCCCGGCCTGCGCGCGGCCGCGGAGTCGACAGCGACACGAGTGACGGGAGCGCCGCCTTCCGGCGTCCCGTCGTGAAAGGACATTGTGAGCAGCCCCGCCGTGCGTCACCTGATCTCCACGAGGGACCTGACCGACTCCGATCTGCGCTCCCTCGTCGAGCGGGGTGCCGCGTTCTCCCGTGGCTCCGTCCGTTCGGGGGACCAGCTCTCCGGGCTGGTCGCCGGCGTCCTCTTCCTGAAGACGTCGACGCGCACCCGTACGTCCTTCTCCGCCGCGGCCCTCCGGCTCGGCGCGAAGCTCATCTCCTACGGCCCCGACGACCTGCAGACCAACAGCGGGGAGACCCTGGAGGACACCGCCGAGGTGCTCTCCCGGATGCTGGACCTGCTCGTGGTGCGCAGCGCGGGGGACCCCGCCGACCTGCGGGCGTTCGCCGCGCAGTCGCGGATGGCCGTGATCAACGCGATGACCGCCGACGAGCACCCGACCCAGGCGATCGCCGACCTGACCACCCTGCTGTGCCGCTTCGGCAGCCTGGAGGGTCTGCGGGTCTGTTACGTGGGCGAGGGCAACAACACCGCCGCCGCCCTGGCGCTGACGCTCAGCCGCTTCAAGGGCGTCCACCTGGAGCTGCGGACGCCGCCCGGCTACGGCCTGGCGCCCGCGACGATGCGGCAGGCGCTGGCGAACGCGGAGGCCAGTGGGGCGCGGGTGACCGAACTGCACTCCATGGACACCGCACCGGCCGGCTTCGACGTCATCTACACGACCCGGTGGCAGACGACGGGCACCAGCAAGGCGGACCCCGGCTGGCGCGCGGTCTTCGCGCCGTTCCAGGTGACCACCGCGCTGTGGGACGCGAGCCCCGACGCGGTGTTCCTGCACGACCTGCCCGCCCACCGCGGCGAGGACGTCACCGCCGAGGTCCTGGACGGCCCGAAGAGCCTGGCCTTCGACCAGTCCGAGAACAAGATGTACGCGGCGATGGCCGTCCTGGAATGGTGCGCCGGCGCGCGCTGACGATCCGGCGCCGGGCGCCGGGGGACCACACCACAGCGGGGGAAACGCACACGTGAACACGATGTCCGCCACCGAGCCCACGGCCGTCCGGGCGGAATGGAACGACACCGCCCGCAAGGGGCTGCGCACGACCCTTCCCGAGCTTTTCGAAACGCAGGTCCGGCGCGTGCCCGACCGCACGGCCGTCGTCCACGACCGCACGGCCCTGACCTACCGGGAGCTCAACGAGCGCGCCAACCGGCTGGCGCGGGTCCTGGTGGCCCGCGGCGCCGGGCCCGAGCGGCTGGTGGCCGTGGCGACGCCGCGCTCCGCCGGGACGCTCGTGGCGAACCTGGCGGTGGCGAAGGCCGGCGCGGCCTGGGTGCCGGTCGACCCGCAGTACCCGCCGGCCCGCATCGCCGCGCTGCTGGATTCCGCGGCGCCCCACCTCGTCCTGACCACCGCCGCCGTGGCGGACGGGCTGCCGGAGGGCCCCGGGCGGATCGTCCTCGACGACCCGGACGTCGCCGCGCTGATCGCCGGGCAGGACGCCCACGACCTGACCGACGCCGAACGGCTCGCCCCGCTCGACGCGGACCACGCGGCGTACGTCATCCACACCTCGGGATCGACGGGCAGGCCCAAGGGCGTGGTGGTGACGCATGCCGGTCTGGCGAGCCTGGCGATCGACCACATCGAGCGCTTCGGGATCACCGAGGGCGACGGCGTGCTGCAGTTCGCCTCGTTCAGCTTCGACTGCTCGGTCGGCGACATGCTGATGGCGCTGGCCTCCGGTGCGGCCCTCGTCGTCCGCCCGGAGGACTGCCTGTCCGGGGAGGAGCTGGGCGCGCTGATCGACCGGGCCGGCGCCACCCATGTGACCATCCCGCCCCAGGTGCTCGCCGCCCTGCCGCCCGCCGCGTACCCGACGCTGCGGACCATCGCCACCGCCGGTGACGTGTGCTCCGGCAGGCTCGTGGACCAATGGGCCCCGGGCCGGCGGATGTTCAACGCCTACGGTCCCACCGAGGCCACCGTGGACGCGGTGGCCACGGAGGTCACGGCGGGCACTGCCGTCCCGCCGATCGGCCGGCCCGTGGTCAACACCCGGGCGTACGTGCTCGACGAGGACCTGCGGCCGGTTCCGGTCGGTGAGGAGGGCGAGCTGTTCCTCGCCGGCGCCGGGCTGGCCCGGGGCTACCTGCGCCAACCCGGCCTGACCGCCGAGCGGTTCGTGCCCTGTCCCTTCGGGGAGCCGGGTGAACGGATGTACCGCACGGGCGACCTGGCCGTGTGGCGGCCGGACGGGAACCTGGAGTTCCGCGGCCGGGTCGACGAGCAGGTCAAGATCCGCGGATTCCGTATCGAGCCCGGCGAGGTCGAGGCCGCGCTCGGCGCCCACCCGGAGGTCTCCGACAGCGTGGTCGTCGCCCGCGAGGACCAGCCGGGCGGCAAGCGCCTGGTCGCGTACGTCGTCCCCCGGGAGGGGGCCGCGCCGGAGCCCGCCGCGCTGCGCCGCCACCTGGCCGGGCTGCTGCCCGACCACCTCGTGCCCAGCGCGGTCGTCGTCCTGGACGCCTTCCCGCTGAACCGCAACGGCAAGCTGGACCGCGCCGCCCTGCCCGCGCCCGACCTGTCCGCCACCGTCTCCGCGCGGGCGCCGCGCACCCCCCACGAGGACCTGCTGTGCGGCCTGTTCGCCGAGGTCCTGGGCCTGGACCGGGTCGGCCCCGACGACGCGTTCTTCGACCTGGGCGGCGACAGCGTGCTGGCCATCCGGCTCGCGGCGAAGGTCCGCGAGGCGGGCTGGGTGCTCTCCCCCAAGGACGTGTTCACCCACCAGCGGGCCGAGGCGCTGGCCGGGCTCCTCGTACCGGCACCGCAGCCGCAGCCGGCCGGTGCGACCGGGGGCGACGCCACCGGCGGGGCACCGCTGCTGGAGCTGAGCCAGGACGACATCGACGATCTCACAGGGGAATGGACAGATGAACTCTGACAGCCGGAAGCCGGCCATCCTGCCGCTGGCCCCGCTGCAGGAGGGGATGCTGTTCCTCTCCCTGTTCGACCGGCAGGCCGCCGGTGCCGGTGTCTACATGCCGCAGATGGTGGTCGAGCTCGAAGGACACGTCGAGACGCCGGTCCTGGAATCCGCCGTCCGCGCCCTGACCGGGCGGCACGCCAATCTGCGCGCGTGCTTCCGTACGGCGAAGAAGCAGGGCACGCCGGTGCAGCTGATCCCGCCCGCGGTGGAGGTGCCGCTGCGGGAGTTCGACCTGTCCGGGCTGCCTAAGGACGCGCGCGAGGCCGAGCTCGACCGGCTGATGGCCGAGGACCGGGCGGTCCCCTTCGACCTGGCCCGGCCGCCGCTGCTGCGGTTCACGCTGATCCGGCGCACCGCCACGCGCTGGCGCCTGGTGATGACGCACCACCACATCCTGCTGGACGGCTGGTCCGTCCCGCCGCTGCTCGACGAGCTGCTCACCCTCTACCGGCAGCAGGGGGATCCCGCCGGCTTACCCCCGGTCGTGCCGTACGAGAACTACCTGCGCTGGCTGGCCGCCCAGGACCGCGACGTCGCGCGCGACGCCTGGCGGCGCTCGCTCGCCGGCGTGGAGGGCCCCACCCTGCTCGCCCCCGCGGCGACCGGAGAGCAGACCACGCCGCCCCGCACCCTGGAGACGGGCCTGGGCGAGGAGGTGACGGCGGCGCTGACCGCCCGGGCGCGCGGCAGCAGGCTCACCCTGAACACCGTCGTCCAGGGCGCGTGGGGGACGGTGCTCTCCCGCCTCACCGGCCGGGACGACGTGCTCTTCGGCGTCACCGTCTCCAGCCGCCCGGAGGCGGTCGAGGGCGTCGACCGGATCATCGGCCTGCTGATCAACACCCTGCCGGCCCGCCTGCGGGTCGACTCCTCGCTCCCGCTGGCCGAGCTGCTGCGCGGCCTGCAGGACGAGCAGGCGGACCTGCTGCCGCACCACAACCTCGGCCTGACCGAGATCCAGCAACTCGTCGGCTCCGGCCCGCTGTTCGACACCCTGATGGTGTTCCAGAACTACCCCGAGCGGGCCCGGGACGCGAGCGGGGACCTGCGGATCGTCGACGCGTACGACATCGACGCCACCCACTACCCGCTGAGCCTGACCGTGCTCCCCGGCGCGGACCTGCGGCTGCGGCTGGAGTACCGCACCGACGCGTTCGACGCGGAGACCGCCGCACGCATCCTGGCCTGGCTGGTGCGGCTGCTGGAGGCGTTCGCCGAGGACCCCGCCCGGCCGCTGTCGTCCGTCGACCTGCTGGGGCCGGCCGAGCGGCACCGCGTCCTGGTGGAGTGGAACGACACCGCCCACCCGGTGCCCGCCACCACGCTGCCGGAGCTGTTCGAGGCGCAGGCGGCCCGCACACCGGACGCCGTGGCCACCGTGTTCGCCGGCGAGGCGCTGACCTTCGCCGAGCTCAACGAGCGGGCCAACCGGCTGGCCCGGGTGCTGGTCGCCCGGGGCGCCGGCGCCGAGCGCCTGGTCGGCCTCTCGCTGCGGCACTCCCCCGGGATGATGGCCGCCGTCCTCGCGATCCAGAAGACCGGCGCGGCCTATGTGCCCGTCGACCCGGACTACCCCGCCTCCCGCATCGCCCACCTCGTGTCCGACGCGGCGCCCGTGCTCGTCGTCACCTCCGCCGAGCACGCCGCGGCCCTGCCGGAGGGCACCGAGCTGCTCCTCCTGGACGACCCGCAGGTCGCGAAGGAGGCCGCCGCCCACCCGGGGACGAACCTCACCGACGCCGAGCGGGCCGCCCCGCTCGACCCGGCGCACGCCGCCTACGTCATCTACACCTCCGGCTCGACCGGCGTCCCCAAGGGCGTGGTGGTCGAGCACCGCAACGCCGTCAACCTCTTCCACAACCACCGCGCCGCCTACTTCGGGCCCGCCGCCCGGGGGGCCGGTGCGGAGCGGCTGCGCATGGCGCTGGCCTCGTCGATCTCCTTCGACGCGTCGGTGGCCGGGATGCTGTGGATGCTCGACGGGCACGAGCTGCACCTGGTCGACGAGGTGTGCCGGTACGACCCGGCGGCGTTCGTGCGCTTCGTCGACGAGCACCGCATCGACGTCGTGGACGTCACCCCCTCCTTCGCCGAGCAACTGCTGCTCGCCGGGCTGCTGGAGGGCCGCCGGCCCGCGGTGCTCGTCATGGGCGGCGAGGCCATCGGCGAGGCGCTGCTCGCCGAGATCGGCGCGGCGGACGACATGGAGACGTACAACTGCTACGGCCCCACCGAGTGCACCGCCGACGCGACCAGCCCGCAGCGCCTGCGCGGCACCAGCGGGCAGAACATTGGCCGACCGGTGTGGAACGGCCGTGCCTACGTGCTGGACGCGGATCTGGCCCCCGTCCCGGTGGGGGTGGTCGGCGAGCTGTACATCGCGGGCGCCGGCGTCTCCCGGGGCTACCTCAAGCGGCCCGGGCTGACCGCGGACCGGTTCCTGCCCTGCCCGTTCGGCACGGGCGAGCGGATGTACCGCACCGGCGACCTGGCCCGCTGGCTGCCGACCGGGGAGATCGAGTACGTCGGCCGCGCCGACGAGCAGGTCAAGATCCGCGGCTTCCGGGTGGAGCTCGGCGAGATCGAGGCGGTGCTGCAGCAGCACCCCGCCGTGGCGCAGACCGTCGTCGTCGCCCGCGACGCCGCGGGCGGCGGCAAGCAGCTGGTCGCCTACGCGGTACCGGCGGCGCACCCTGCCGCCGGCACGCTCCCCGCCGAGCTGCGCGCCCACGCGGCACAGCGGCTGCCGGACTACATGGTGCCGGTCGCCGTCGTCCTGCTGGACGAGCTCCCGCTGACCCCCAACGGCAAGCTGGACCGCGCCGGTCTCCCGGCACCCGAGCTGACCGGCCGGGCGGCCGGCCGGGCGCCGCGCACCGAGCTGGAGGAGACCCTGTGCCGCCTGTTCGCCGAGACGCTCGGCGGCGAGGGCATCGGCATCGACGACAGCTTCTTCGACCTCGGCGGCAACTCGCTGCTGGCCATGCGCCTGGCCTCCCGGGTGCGCACCGTCCTGGACGTCGAGCTCCCGGTCCGTACGGTCTTCGAGGCGTCCACCGTCGCCGGTCTCGCCGGCCGCCTGGGCGGCGCCCCGGCCGCCCGCCCGCCGCTGCGGCCCCGGCCGCGCGGTGCGGCGGCGCCGGCCTCGTCCGGGCAGCGCCGGCTGTGGTTCCTCGACACGATGGACCCCGAGCACTCGCCCTACAAGATCCCGCTGGCCGTGCGGCTGGACGGCGAGCCGGACCGCGACGCCCTCGAACACGCCCTCGCCGACGTCGTGGAGCGGCACGAGGTGCTGCGCACCGTCTACCCGGAGCGCGACGGCGAGCCGTACCAGCACGTACTGCCCGTGGCGCAGGCCGCGCCCGCCCTCGCGGTGCGGGAGACCACCGAGGCCGGCCTGGACGAGGCGCTGCTGGCGGAGGTCTCCCGGCCGTTCCGCCTGCAGGTCGAGCCGCCGCTGCGGGCGACGCTCTTCAGGCTCGGCGAGCGTGCACACGTCCTGCTGCTCGTGGTGCACCACATCGCCGCGGACGGCTGGTCGATGGGCCCGCTGGCCCGGGACCTGTCCCGGGCCTACGCGGCGCGCCTGCGCGGCACGGCGCCCGGCTGGGAGCCGCTGCCCGTGCAGTACACGGACTACGCCGCCTGGCAGCTGGAGACGACCGGGTCCGAGGGGACGCCCGGCAGCCTGATGGCCCGGCAGGTGGACTTCTGGCGCTCGGCCCTGGCCGATCTGCCCGAGGAGCTGGCCCTGCCGGCCGACCGGCCGCGCCCGGCCGCCGGCACCCACCGGGGCGGCGTCGAGCCGTTCACGGTGGACGCCGATCTGCACGCCGCCCTCGCCGCCCTGGCCGCGGAGCGGCGGGCCAGCCTGTTCATGGTGGTCCAGGCCGCGCTGGCGGCCCTGCTGCACCGGCTCGGCGCCGGGACCGACATACCGATCGGGGCCCCGGTCGCCGGGCGCGCCGACGAGGCGCTGGACGACCTGGTCGGGTTCTTCGTCAACTCGCTGGTGCTGCGCACCGACGTCTCCGGCGACCCGTCCTTCGCCGACCTGCTGGAGCGGGTGCGCGAGGGCGACCTCGCGGCGTACGCGCACCAGGACGTGCCGTTCGAACGGCTGGTGGAGGTGCTGGGCCCGCCGCGCGTGCCCGGCCGCAACCCGCTGTTCCAGGTCGAGCTGGGCGTGATGGAAAGCGCCGTGGAGGAGCTCGACCTCCCCGGGCTGACCGCCACGGTGCTGCCGGTCGGCGCCGCCGCCGTCCCCTTCGACCTGTCCTTCGAGCTCACCGCCCGGACGGATGCCTCGGGCCCCGCCGGGGTGGCCGGCCGGCTCGACTACAGCACCGAGCTGTTCGACCCGGCGACCGCGCGCGCTCTCGTCGAGCGCCTGCTCGGGGTGCTGCGGCAGGTCGCTGCGGACCCCTCCCTGCCGGTGAGCCGGCTGGACGTCCTCGGCGAGGCCGAACGCGAGCTGCTGCTCACCGAGTTCAACCGCAGCGAGCGGGAAACGGACCTCGACGACCTGGTGGCCCACGTCCAGCGGATCGCCGCCGAGCGGCCGCGGGCGGTCGCACTCGGCGACGGCCGCACGGAGCTCGACTACGCCACCCTGGCGGGCCGGGCCTCCGCGCTCTCCCGCCGGCTGACCGCCGCCGGAGCCGGCCCGGGCACCGTGGTGGCCGTGTGCGCGGCCCGCTCGGTGGCGGTGCCCGTCGCGCTGCTCGGCATCCTCGGCGCGGGCGCCGCGTACCTCCCGCTGGACCCCTCGGGCCCCGTCGCCCGCAACGCCGACATGCTCGCCCGCAGCGGCGCCCGCGTCGTGCTCGCCGACGCCGCGCACGCGGAACGGGCCGGGGAGCTCGCCGCTGCGGCGGGCGCCGACGCGGCAGCGGTGCTGGTGCTGGTGCTCGGCGAGGAGTGCGACGCCCCGGACGAGCTGGCCGCGCCCGTCGGACAGCCGGACGACCTGGCGTACGTCCTGTTCACCTCCGGGACCACCGGCCGCCCCAAGGGCGCGATGGTGCACCGCCGGGGCATGGTCAACCACCTGCTCGCCAAGGTGGAGGACCTGGAACTGACCGCCGACGACAGCGTGCTGCAGAACGCGCCGCTGAGCTTCGACATCTCGGTGTGGCAGATGCTGGCCGCCTTCGTGACCGGCGGGCGCACCCGCGTCGCCGGCGACGACCTGGCGGCCGACCCCGACCTGCTGTTCGGCATGGTCGCCGCCGAGCGGCTCACCGGCGTCGAGGTGGTGCCCTCGCTGCTGCGCACCGCCCTCGACGGCTGGGACGTCACCGGCGACGCGCCGGAACTCCCCGCCCTGCGCTGGCTGATGGTCACCGGCGAGGCCCTGCCGCCAGACCTGTGCGCCCGCTGGTTCGCCCGCTACCCGGACATCCCGCTGGTCAACGCCTACGGCCCGACGGAGTGTTCGGACGACGTCACGCACGCGTGGCTGACCCCGCGGACCGCGCCCGGGGCCGGGCAGCGCGTGCCGATCGGCCGCGTCATCCGCAACACGCGGCTGTACGTGCTGGACGAGGCGATGCGGCCGGTCCCGCTGGGCGCCGTCGGCGAGCTGTACGTGGGCGGCACCGGCGTCGGCTACGGCTATCTCGGCGACCCCGCGAGGACGGCGGACGCGTTCGTGCCCGACCCGTTCTCCGAGGTGCCCGGCGCGCGGCTGTACCGGACCGGGGACCAGGCGCGGTACCGGCCGGACGGGCAGCTGGAGTTCCTCGGCCGCAACGACCACCAGGTCAAGATCCGCGGCCAGCGCATCGAGCTCGCCGAGGTGGAGAGCGCCCTGCGCGCGGTGGACGGCGTCCGGGACGCCGTCGTGGTCGTCCGCGCGGACGCCGCCGGGCACGACCGCCTGGTCGGCTACTACACCGGCACCGCCGTGGCGGACGAGGTGGCGGCGCTGCTCACCGGCGTCCTCACCCCGGCCATGGTGCCCTCGGTGCTGGTGCCGATGGCCGCCCTGCCGCTGAGCGACAACGGCAAGGTCGACCGCAAGCGGCTGCCGGAACCCGAGCTGCCAGCCGCGGGCGCCGGACGCCCGCCCGCCACCGAGCGGGAGAAGGTGCTGTGCGGCATCTTCGCCGACGTGCTCGGCGTGCCGTCCGTCGGCGTGGACGACGACTTCTTCCAGCTCGGCGGCCACTCGCTGCTGGCCACCCGGGTGGCCACCCGGGTCCGCACGGAGCTGGGGACCCGGCTGCCGGTCCGGCTGCTCTTCGAGGCCCCGACGGTCGCCGCCCTGGCCGCCCGGCTGGGCACCGAGGACCGCGCGGCGGGCCTGGGCGTCCTGCTGCCGCTGCGCCGCACCGGCGAGCTGCCCCCGCTGTTCTGCGTCCACCCGGCCAGCGGCCTGGCCTGGACGTACGCCCGGCTGGTGGGGCTGCTGGAGCCCGGGCGGCCCGTGTACGGCCTGCAGGCGCGCGCCCTCACCCGGCCCGATCGGGCCCCCGCCACGACCGGGGAGATGGCCGCGGACTACGTGGCGCAGATCCTCACCGTCCAGGCGCAGGGCCCCTTCCACCTGCTCGGCTGGTCGTGGGGCGGGCGCCTCGCCCACGAGGTGGCGGTGCGGCTGCGGGGGCTCGGCCACGAGGTGGCCCTGCTGGCCGTCCTGGACTCCGAGCCGTCCACCACGGACGTCCGGGTGCCCGGCGAGGAGGAGTTCGTCTCCCACCTGGTGCACGAGGCGGACCTCGACCGCGGGGCGCTCGGGGAGGGTCCGCCGACGCTCGCCGGGCTGCGGCGGGCCCTCGACGCGGCGGGCCCGGGGGCCGGGCCGCTCGCCGGCCTGGAGGAGGACACGCTCCGGGCGGTGTACGACACCTTCCGCAACGAGGCCCGCATCGGCCTGGAGCCGCCCGCGGAGCCCTACGACGGGGACGTGCTGTTCTTCGCCGCGGGGCGCGACGCACCGCAGGCGTCCTCCCTGGCCGAGCTGTGGAAGCCGTACGTGACCGGCCGGGTCGAGGAGCACGTCGTCGACTGCCGGCACCTGGAGATGCTCGCTCCCGGGCCGCTCGGCGCGATCGCGGCCGTCCTCGCCGAACGCCTCGCCGGCAGCGGAGAGGGGCCGGCGCAGTGATCTACGAGAAGGCGTCCGACGTCGTCCTCGACGACATCTTCCTGCGGCTGCCCGGCTTCCTGCCCGGCGGCGAGGTGTTCCTGAAGCTGGAGGGGCTCAACCCCGCCGGCTCCGTGAAGCTCAAGACCGCCGTCGCCCTCGTCGAGTCGATGGAACGGGACGGCACCCTGCGCCCCGGCTCCCGCGTCATCGAGTCCTCCTCCGGCAACCTCGGCGTCGCCCTGTCGGTGGTGTGCGCGGCCAAGGGCTACCCGCTGACGGTGGTGACGGACCCCAACGCCTCCCGCCACTCGCTGCGCGTCATGCGCAGCCTGAGCACCGAGGTGGTCGAGGTGACCACCCGGGACGCGCAGGGCGGCTTCCTGAACACCCGGATCACCTACATCCACCGCCGCATCGCCGAGGACCCGACGCTGGTGTGGCTCAACCAGTACGCCAACCCCGCCGGCGTACGGGCCCACCGCGACCGCACCGCCGCCTCCGTCCACAAGGGGCTGGGCACGGTGGACGCGCTGTTCGTCGGCGCCGGGACCACGGGCACGCTGATGGGCTGCGTCGAGTACTTCGCCGAGCACAGCCCCGGCACCCGGGTCGTCGCCGTGGACGCCGTCGGCTCGGTCACCTTCGGCGGCCCCGCCGCGCCCCGCTTCATCCCCGGCCTCGGCACCAGCCGGCGGCCCGAGCTGTTCACCGACGACGGCGGCTTCGAGAAGCTGCTCGTCGCGGAGCCCGACACGGTGGCGATGTGCCGGCGCGTCGCCGAGACGTACGGCCTGCTGGTGGGCGGCTCCACCGGAACCGTGCTCGCCGCCGTGCAGCAGCTCGCGCCCACCCTGGCCACCGGCTCCCGCGTGGCCGTCATCTCCCCGGACCTGGGCGACAAGTACATCGACACCGTCTACTCCGACGCCTGGGTCGCCGAGCGCTACACCGGCATCCCCGAACTGGCCGGCCTCGGCCCCACCACCACCAGCAGCAGCCGATAAAGCACCACCCGAGAAAACTGCACTCGATGAAAGAAATGAGCCCCATGCCCGACTTCTCCGTCGTGCCCGGCGCGGCCGTCTCCGCGATCCTCGCCGACGCCCACCAGGACGTCCTGCGCATCGTCGCCGACACCTACGTCGCCCACGAGCAGGGGCTCTCGGTGAACCCCGACAGCTACTTCCTGCGCTTCCCGGACAAGCCCAACGCCCGCGTCATCGCCCTGCCCTCCTACCTCGGCGGCGACGTGGACGCCATCGGCATGAAGTGGATCGCCAGCTTCCCCGACAACACCCTGCAGGGGCTGCCGCGTGCCTCCGCGACGCTGCTGATCAACGACTACGCCACCGGCTACCCGGTCGCCTGCCTGGAGGCGGCCGGCATCAGCGCCGTGCGCACCGCCGCCTCCGCCGCCGTCGCGGCCGCCGAACTGCTCCCCGCGACCGGGCCCGTACGGCTCGGTGTCGTGGGCGCCGGCGTCATCGCCCGCACCATCGTCGACTACCTCCACGCCCGCGGCGTGAAGGTCGCCGACGTGCTGGTGCACGACCTGGACCCCACCAGCGCCGGCCACCTGAGCGCCCACGCGACGGCCCGCATGGGCGTGCCCGCCGGCACCGGCACGCTCGACGAGGTCCTCGCCCGCGACCTGGTGGTCTTCGCCACCACGGCGGCGACGCCCTACGTGCCCGCGGACACCCCCCTGCGGCCCGGGCAGGTCCTGCTGAACGTCTCCCTGCGCGACCTCGCCCCCGAACTGCTGCTGCGCGCCAACAACGTCGTCGACGACGTCGACCACTGCCTCAAGGCGCAGACCTCGCCCCACCTGGCCGAACAGCTCACCGGTGGCCGCGACTTCATCACCGGCACCCTCGGCGCGCTGCTCCGGGGGAACGTCACCCTCGATGCGGACAGGCCGACCGTCTTCTCCCCGTTCGGTCTGGGCATCCTCGACCTCGCCGTCGGCCACCACGTCCTGCACGAGGCCCGCCGCCGGGGGACCGCCGTCGAGATCCCGGACTTCATCGGCGAGACCAGGCGCTGGTAGCCCGCCGGGCAGGAACAACGGCAGGAGGGACAGGGGTGACGACCAATCCGCAGGACATCGACGTGCTGGTCCCCAGGATGGACATCCAGCAGCTCGCGGCGCTCGCGCCCCTGGACCCGGGCGCCGTGGAGATCTACGAGCACACCACGCGCACCACGAGCGTCTCGCTGGGCGACCTGGTCCGGCTGACCGGCCGCCCGGAGGACGCCGTCGCGGAATCCGTCCGGGTCCTGCTGCGGCTGCGCCTGCTGCGGTGGGCGGAGGGCGAGCCCACCCGGCTGACCGCCATCTCCCCGGACAGTGCCGAGCTGCACGTCCTGGAGCCCGCCGCACGGAAGGTCGCCGAACTGCAGGAGGCGCTGGTCCAGGTCCGCGGCGAGCTCTCCGCCCTCTCCGAGCTGTACCACGACGGGATCGTGCACCGGCTGCGCGGGGAGAGCACGGAGATCGTCACCGGCCCGGCGGACGTCCGCGGCCGCGTCGAGCACCTCATCGACCGGGCGACCGGGGAGATCCTCGTCGCCCGGCCGGGCGGGGCACGCCAGGAGGACGTGCCGTGGGAGTGCCCCGAGCGCGTCGAGGCGGCGCTCGCGCGCGGCGTGCGGCTGCGGGTCATCTGCCAGCACACCGCGCAGTTCAGCCTGCCGGCGGTCGCCCGCGTCGAGCGGGTGACCGCCCTGGGCGCCGAGGTGCGCACCGTGGGCGACCGGATCGAACCGGTCCTGGTCGTCGACCGGAACACCGCCGTCATCCCGCTGCGCGACGACCCGCGCGGCGCGGTGCTCGTCCGGGACCTCAGCACCGTCGACTTCATGACCGGCACCTTCGAACGGCTGTGGCCGCAGGCCACGCCCTTCCCGGCGAAGCTGGGCCGCGGCCCGGCCATCGCCGCGTCGGACGCCGTGAAGTCCGACATCGTCCGGCTGCTGATCGCCGGGGAGGACGACAAGGCCATCGCCCGCCGCATGGGCATGTCGGTGCGGACCTGTCAGCGGCACATCACCGAGATCATGAACCGCCTGGGCGCCCGCACCCGGGTGCGCGCCGGCTACCTGCTGCACGAACTCGGCCACCGGTGAGCCCCCCGCAGGGGCTCACCGGTGGCCGTGTGCGTGCGTGATCCTGCGGGCTACTTCTTCTTGCCCTGGTTCTTCACGGCCTCGATGGCGGCCTTGGCGGCCTCCGGGTCGAGGTAGCGGCCACCGGGGGTGACCGGGCGGAAGTCGGCGTCGAGCTCGTAGGCGAGCGGGATGCCGGTGGGGATGTTCAGGCCCGCGATGTCGGCGTCGGAGATGCCGTCCAGGTGCTTGACCAGGGCGCGCAGCGAGTTGCCGTGCGCGGCGACCAGGACGGTGCGGCCGGCGATCAGGTCCGGGACGATGCCGTCGTACCAGTACGGCAGCATGCGGGTGACGACGTCCTTGAGGCACTCGGTGCGCGGGCGCAGCTCGCCGGGGATGGAGGCGTAGCGCGGGTCGTCGCTCTGGGAGAACTCCGAGCCGTCCTTGAGGGCCGGCGGCGGGGTGTCGTAGGAGCGGCGCCAGAGCATGAACTGCTCCTCGCCGAACTCCGCCAGGGTCTGGGCCTTGTCCTTGCCCTGCAGCGCGCCGTAGTGGCGCTCGTTCAGCCGCCAGGAGCGGTGCACGGGGATCCAGTGGCGGTCGGCGGCCTCCAGGGCGATCTGCGCGGTGCGGATGGCGCGCTTCTGCAGGGAGGTGTGGACCACGTCGGGCAGCAGGCCGGCGTCCTTCAGCAGCTCACCGCCGCGGAGTGCCTCCTTCTCGCCCTTCTCGTTGAGGTTGACGTCCACCCAGCCGGTGAACAGGTTCTTCGCGTTCCACTCGCTCTCGCCGTGGCGGAGGAGGATCAGCTTGTACGGTGCGTCGGCCATGCCCTTGAGCGTAATCGACGGGCCGAGCGCCTCGCGCCCCGGACGTTTGACGCCGATCGTCAATTGAATGGCGTGGACACGATCATTTCAGTAACGTGCGAGCCCGGTTGATACCACTTACATCGGGGGCGCGCATGTCGGTAGCACGGATCGGAAGGGCCGCTCGCAGGAGCGTCTCGGGGCTGCCGCGGCAGTTCTGGTGGCTGTGGACGTCGACCCTGATCAACCGGCTGGGCGCCTTCGTCGCGACCTTTTTGTCCCTGTATCTGACGATCGACCGCGGCTACTCCGCCTCGTACGCCGGCCTCGTCGCCGCCCTGCACGGCCTCGGCGGGGTGATCTCCTCCCTCGTCGCCGGCGTGATGGCCGACCGGCTCGGCCGGCGCCCCACCCTGCTGGTGGCCCAGCTGTCCACCGCCGCCTCCGTCGCCCTGCTCGGCTTCGTGCAGCACCCGCTGGCCATCGCCGCCGTCGCCTTCCTCGTCGGCATGGCCTCCAACGCCTCCCGCCCGGCGGTGCAGGCGATGATGGCCGACATCGTCCCGGCCGAGGACCGCGTCCGCGCCTTCGCGCTCAACTACTGGGCCATCAACCTCGGCTTCGCCTTCTCCTCGCTGGCCGCCGGCGTCGTCGCCTCCTACAGCTACCTCATCGGCTTCCTGGGCGAGGCCGCGCTGACCCTCGTGTGCGCCCTGCTGGTGTTCTGGAAGCTGCCCGAGTCCCGGCCCGAGCAGGCCGCCGCCGGCACCGGCGCCGCGCCGGACGAGCGCCCGGTGAGCCTGGGCACCGTGCTGCGCGACGGCCGGTTCATGGGAGTGGTCGGGCTGTCCTTCCTGATGGCTTTCATCTTCATGCAGCACTCGGTCGCCCTGCCGGTGGCCATGGGCGCCGACGGCTTCTCCCCCGGCGACTACGGCGCGGTCATCGCGGTCAACGGCGTCCTGATCGTGGCCCTGCAGATCCCCGTCACCCGCTTCATCGAGCACGGCGACCCGCGGCGGCTGCTGACCGTCTCCGCGCTGCTCGCCGGCTGCGGCTTCGGGCTGACCGCCTTCGCCGGCTCGGTCGGCGTCTACATGCTGACCGTCGTCGTCTGGACGTTCGCCGAGATCATCAACTCGCCGACCCAGATGGGCCTCGTCGTGCGGCTCTCCCCCGCCCAGGGGCGCGGGCGCTACCAGGGCGTCTACTCGCTGTCGTGGTCGGTGGCCGCGCTGGTCGCCCCGCTGGTGGGCGGCACGCTGATCGACCACTACGGGGCGGACGTGCTGTGGGGGGTCTGCGCGGTGGTCGGCGCGCTCGCCGCCGCCGGGTACTGGCTGCTGATGTGCGGGCTGCCGGCGCAGGACACCGCCGCCGGTGCGGCCGCGCCGGAGCCGGCCACCCGGCAGGCACCGAAGGCGAAGGCGGAGACGGACACGAAGACGGAGACGGAGGCGGCGTCAGCCTGACGTCGGCTCGTCCCGCGTCAGGCGCGAGAACGCCTCCAGGTTGCGCGTGGACTCCCCGCGCGCCGTGCGCCACGCGTACTCCTTGCGGATCGCCTCCGCGAACCCCATCTCCAGCAGCGTGTTGAAGCTGCCGTCCGCGTGCTCCAGGACGGTGCCCAGGATCCGGTCGATCTCCTCCGGGGTCACCGCCGCCAGCGGCAGCCGGCCCACCAGGTAGACGTCGCCGAGCCGGTCGATCGCGTAGGCGACCCCGTACAGCCGGGTGTTGCGCTCCAGCAGCCACCGGTGCACGGCCGCGTGGTTCTCGTCGGGGCAGCGCACGACGAAGGCGTTGACCGACAGGGAGTGCCGGCCGACCTTCAGCGAGACGGTCGTCGACAGCTTGCGCGTACCGGGGAGCTTGACGACGTACGTGCCGTCGGCAGGGCTCTCCCACTCCAGGTCCGCCTCGCGCAGCGTGCGCTCGATGACGGCCTTCGCTGCGGGCGTGGTCCGATCAGACATGTGCCGAGCGTAGGCGACGCCTGCGCTCGCCCATCGCCGCGGTGTACACCTCGGCCGTGGCGGCGGCCGCCGCGTCCCAGCCGAAGGACTGCGCATGGCGGGCCGCGGCCTGCCCCATCCGCTCGGTCAGCCCCGGGTCGTCGGCGAAGCGGGCGAGCGCACTGGCGTAGTCGGCCGGGTCGTGGCCCTCGACGAGGATGCCGCTGCGGCCGTCCGCGACGGCCACCGGCAGGCCGCCGACCGCGGCCGCGACCACCGGCGTGCCGCACGCCTGAGCCTCGACGGCCACCAGCCCGAAGGACTCGCTGTAGGACGGCATGACGAGGACGGAGGCGGCCCGGTACCAGTCGGCGAGGCTGTCCTGGCCGACCGGCGGGTGGAAGCGGACGACGTCGGCGATGCCGAGCCGGGCCGCGAGCTTCTGCAGGCCCTCCGGCTTGGCCAGGCCGCTGCCGCTGGGCCCGCCGACGACGGGCACGACGATCCGGCGGCGCAGCCCCGGCGCCCGGTCCAGCAGCTCGGCCACCGCCCGCAGCAGGACGTCCGGGGCCTTCAGCGGCTGGATGCGGCCGGCGAACAGCGGCACGAGGGCGTCGGCGGGCAGCCCCAGGCGCTCGCGGGCGGCGGCCCGGCCGCCCGGGGCGGGACGGAAGCGTTCGAGATTCACGCCGGGGTGCACGACGGCGACCTTCGCGGGATCGGCGTCGTAGTGGTGGACGAGCTCGCCGGCCTCGCCCTCGGTGTTGGCGATCAGCCGGTCCGCGGCCCGCACGATCTGCGTCTCGCCGATCACACGGGCGGCGGGCTCGGGGGTGTCCCCCTCGGCGAGGGCGGCGTTCTTGACCTTGGCCATGGTGTGCATGGCGTGCACGAGCGGGACGCCCCAGCGCTGGGCGGCGAGCCAGCCGACGTGGCCGGAGAGCCAGTAGTGCGAGTGGACGAGGTCGTAGTAACCGGGCCGGTGCCCGGCCCACGCCTGCATCACCCCGTGGGTGAAGGCGCACAGCTGGGCGGGCAGCTCCTCCTTGGCCAGACCCTCGTACGGCCCGGCGTCGATGTGCCGGACGAGCACGCCGGGCGCGAGCTCCACGGTGGGCGGCAGGGCCGCGGTGGTGGCCCGGGTGAAGACCTCGACCTCGATGCCCTGGTCGGCCAGCCGCTTGGCCAGCTCGACGATGTACACGTTCATGCCGCCCGCATCGCCCGTCCCGGGCTGGTGCAGGGGCGAGGTGTGCACACTCAGCATGGCCACCCGCCGCGGGCGCCGCCCGCCGAGGCGGCGCAGCGGCGGCTTCGCGAAGGAACCGAGCGTACGTCCGCGCCGCGCACCGAGCCTGGCTGCGTACTGGCTCACCGTGTGTTCCTCCGTCCGCCGCGGGGTTCTTTCCCCCTGCGGCTGCTCGCCCCGTCGACTGGTGGCAACGTCCCGAAGGCAGGTTCCCCTTCCCGGTTTACCAAAGAGTGACGTAAGCGGCTCGCCGCCTCACGATCCACGGGCCACCAAACATCCGACGTCCGATGTCAAGGTACCGTGACCGCATGAGCAAGGAACCGGCCCTCCGACCGGTGCGCCGCCCCGCCCTCTCCGACGAGGTCATCCACCGCATCCGGGCCCGCATCGCCTCCGGCGACTGGCCCGTCGGCACCCGCATCCCGCCCGAGCCCGAACTGATGCGCCGGCTCCAGGTCGCCCGCGGCACCGTCCGCGAGGCCGTGCGCGCCCTGACCCACACCGGGCTCCTGGAGGTCCGGCGCGGCGACGGCACGTACGTGCGCGCCACCAGCGAACTCTCCGGCGCCGTCGCCCGCCTCTACGGCGACGGCGACCTCGGCCAGCTCCGCGAAGTCCGCGCGGGCCTCCACGCCCAGGCCGCCCGCCTCGCCGCCGTACGTGCCGACGGACCGGCCCTCGACGCCCTGCACGACGCCCTCGGCCGACGCGCCGCCGCCTGGCACGCCCGCGACTTCGATGCCTGGTGCGACGCCGACCGGGCCTTCCACTGCGGCATCGCCGACGCCTCCGGCAACCCCCTCCTCGCAGAACTCCACCGCAACCTCACCGGCCCCCTGCGCACCGCCGCGGCCGACGCCTGGGCCGCCCCCGGCTTCCACGGCGCCGACCCCGCCGGCCACGAAACCCTGCTCGCCGCCCTGCGCGCCGGCGACCCCGCCGAGGCCGGCCGCCGGGCCCTGGACGGCGGTACCTGCCATGGCTAGGCCCACCCGCCCCGTCGGCTCCGCCACCCGCGGCACCACCAACCCCAACCGGCTGCGCCGCATGGACCGCTGGATCACCGCCGCCCACGCCCCCGCACTGCGCCGCAGCACCGACCCCGTCGCCGTCGACCTCGGCTACGGCGCCGCCCCCTGGACCGCCGTCGAACTCCTCGGACGCCTGCGCACCGTCCGCCCCGACGCGGAAGTCGTCGGCATCGAGATCGACCCCGCCCGCGTCGCCGCGGCCAAACCCTACGAACGCGACGGCCTCGGCTTCGCCCACGGCGGCTTCGAAGTCCCCCTGCCCGCCGGCCGGCGCGCCCTCCTCATCCGCGCGGCCAACGTGCTGCGGCAGTACGACGAGGACGAGGTCACCGCCGTCTGGCAACGCCTGTGCGGGCGGCTCGCACCGGACGGACTGCTCGTCGAGGGCACGTGCGACGAGATCGGACGCCGGCACGTATGGGTGGCCCTCGGGCCCGAAGGGCCCCGCACCATCACCTTCGCGGCCCGCCTCGGATCCCTCGGCACACCCTCCGACCTGGCCGAACGCCTGCCGAAGGCGCTCATCCACCGCAACGTGCCGGGGGAGGCGGTGTACGCCTTCCTGCGCGACTTCGACCGCGCGTGGGCGGCGGCGGCCCCCTACGGCGCGCTCAGCGCCCGCCAGCGCTGGATCCGCACGGCGACCACGCTACGGGCCGACTGGCCGGTGACGGACGGCCCGGTGCGCTGGCGCCAGGGCGAGCTCACGCTGCGCTGGGACGCGCTGGCCCCGGCGCGGTAGCGCTCAGGGCCGCAGCCCCAGCACGGACAGCAGCGCATCCACCAGCGGCCTGTCGCGGTCGTGCGTCAGGCGCCAGCGCGCGGCCTCCGGCCCCAGCCACAGCAGCCGGTCGACCTCGCGGCTCGGCACGAAGCGGCCCCCCACCGCCTCCGCCGCCCACCAGTGGACTTCCTTGGGCCGCCCGTCGACCAGGTAGCGGGACACCGGCAGCCGGGCCCCCGGCTCGCACCGCATCCCGGTTTCCTCCAGTACTTCCCGCAGCGCACCGCTCAGCGGGTCCTCGCCGCGCTTGAGCTTGCCCTTGGGCAGTGACCAGTCGTCGTACTTGGGCCGGTGCACCAGAGCCAGTTCCACCGGTCCGGGCGAGGTCGCGCGCCGCCACAGCACGCATCCCGCCGCCCGCACCACGGGCGCCGTCACGGCACGATCCTCTGCCACATGCGTCCGAAGGCGTAGCGCGCGGCTTCCACCTCGTGCCGCTGGTCGGCGTGGAGGACGCCGAGCGCGTACGCCGTGGCGGGGGCGATGCGCGGCGTGCGGGCGGCGGACGCGGCGGCCGCCGCGGCGTCGGCGGCGTCGCGGTGCCGGTCGAGGGCCTGGCCGGCGCCGAGGAGCCGTACGGACAGGGAGGGTTCGGCCTCGGTCTGTTCCTGTTCGTCGAGGACTTCCTGCGCGTACCGCCGCAGCCGCACCAGGCGCCGTACCTGGTGCCAGGGCGCGTCCTGCCGGGTCTCGGCGGGTGGTGCGTCCGCGGCGGTGGTGGCGGCGAGGCCGTGCAGCAGGGCTTCGGCGTTGTAGGGGCGGCCGGCGGTGGCGAGCGGCAGGGCTTCGACGGCGTCGGTGAGCCGCCGGTGGGCCTGGTCGGCCAGGCGTGGCAGAACGGCCGCGGCGGGTGTCTCGCGCGCGACGGCGTCGAGCGGCACTTCGGAGGCGAGGACGGCGACCGCGTCGGCGACGGCGTGGAAGCGGGCGGAGCCGAGCGCCTGGAGGGCGGCGGAGTGGGCGCGGGTGCGGGCGAGGGTGAGTTGCCGGTCGAGGAGCGCCCCGGCGCGGGCGGCGCCGACGGTGGCGGGGCCGCCGGCGCCGGCGAGCCGGTGCAGTGCGCCGCGCAGCCGGGCGAGCCGTGCGGCGTGGGTGTGTTCGCGGCCGATGACGTCGCAGAGCCAGCCGAGTTCGCCGCGCAGCTGGTCGGTCCAGGTGGGGTCGGTCAGGGGCCGGTAGACGTGCAGGGTGCCGGCGATGCGCCGGGCGGAGCGGCGCAGCAGGCGGGCGGCTTCGCCGGCGTCCTCGGCGTCGACGCCGCTGTCGGCGTGCAGGCGCAGGCTGCGCAGGAATTCCACGGCCTGGGCCTGGAGGTAGCCGGAGAGGACCTCGCCCGCGCTCGTCGTCGTGTCGGCGCCTGCCGCGAGGGGCGCCGGTGCGTCATGCGGTAGCTGAGCCACGCCGGCGCCTCCGTGCGTCGATGAGGATCTCCTGCACGCTGCGCAGCGGCCGGCCGTCGGTGTCGGTGGCGTGCCGCGTCCATTCGCCGTCGGGGCCCAGGTGCCAGGAGGCGGTGTGGTCGGAGACGCCGAGTTCCAGCAGTTTGCCGAGGGAGGTCCGGTGGGCGGGGTCGGTGACGCGGACCAGGGCCTCGATGCGCCGGTCGAGGTTGCGGTGCATCATGTCGGCGCTGCCGAGCCAGACTTCGGTGTCGCCGGCGTTGGCGAAGGCGAAGACGCGGGAGTGTTCGAGGAAGCGGCCGAGGACGCTGCGGACGCGGATGTTCTCGGACAGTCCGGGGACGCCGGGGCGCAGGGCGCAGATGCCGCGTACCCAGATGTCGACGGGGACACCGGCGCGCGAGGCGCGGTAGAGGGCGTCGATGACGGCCTCGTCGACCATGGAGTTGACCTTGATGCGGATGGAGGCGGGCCGGCCGGCGCGGTGGTGGGCGACTTCTCTGGCGATGCGCTGGACCAGCCCGTCGCGCAGGGAGCGGGGGGCGACGAGCAGGCGCCGGTAGGTCTCGCGGCGCGAGTAGCCGGAGAGCCGGTTGAACAGGTCGGACAGGTCGGCGCCGACCTGGGGGTCGGCGGTCAGCAGGCCGAAGTCCTCGTAGAGCCGGGCGGTCTTGGGGTGGTAGTTGCCGGTGCCGACGTGGGAGTAGCGGCGCAGCGTGTCGCCCTCCTGCCGGACGACGAGGGAGAGCTTGCAGTGGGTCTTGAGGCCCACGAGGCCGTAGACGACGTGGCAGCCGGCCTCTTCGAGCTTGCGGGCCCATTTGATGTTGGCCTGCTCGTCGAAGCGGGCCTTGATCTCGACGAGGACGAGCACCTGCTTGCCGGATTCGGCGGCGTCTATGAGGGCGTCGACGATGGGCGAGTCGCCGGAGGTGCGGTAGAGCGTCTGCTTGATGGCGAGCACGTCGGGGTCGGCGGCGGCCTGTTCCAGGAACGCCTGGACGGAGGTGGAGAAGGAGTCGTACGGGTGGTGCAGCAGGACGTCGCGCTCGCGCAGGGCGGCGAAGATGTCGGGTGGGGAGGCGGACTCCACCTCGGCGAGGTCGCGGTGGGTGCCGGCGACGAACTTGGGGTACTTCAGCTCCGGTCGGTCCAGGGCGCCGATGGCGAACAGCGCGGTCAGGTCGAGCGGGCCGGGCAGCGGGTAGACCTCGGCGTCGGAGATCTTCAGCTCGCGCACCAGCAGGTCGAGGACGTAGGGGTCGATGGTCTCCTCGACCTCCAGGCGCACCGGCGGGCCGAAGCGGCGGCGCATGAGCTCCTTCTCCAGCGCCTGCAGCAGGTTCTCGGCGTCGTCCTCCTCGACCTCCAGGTCCTCGTTGCGCGTGACCCGGAACATGTGGTGCGCGAGCACCTCCATGCCGGGGAAGAGCTCCTCCAGGTGGGCCGCGATGACGTCCTCCAGCGGCACGAACCGCTGCGGGGACGCCTCCAGGAAGCGCGGCAGCAGCGGCGGCACCTTCACGCGGGCGAAGTGGTCGTGGCCGCTGACGGGGTTGCGCACGACGACGGCGAGGTTGAGCGAGAGCCCGGAGATGTACGGGAAGGGGTGCGCGGGGTCGACGGCGAGCGGGGTGAGAACGGGGAAGATCTGCTGCCGGAAGAGGGTGAAGAGCCGGCCCTGCTCCTTGTCGGTCAGGTCGGGCCAGCGGATGAGGTGGATGCCCTGGTCGGCGAGCTCGGGGGCGACGTCCTGCTGGAAGCAGGCGGCGTGCCGGGCCATGAGCTCGCGCGAGCGGGTCCAGATCAGCTCCAGCACCTCGCGCGGCTGCAGCCCGGAGGCGGAGCGGGTGGCCACGCCGGTGGCGATGCGGCGCTTGAGGCCGGCGACGCGCACCATGAAGAACTCGTCGAGGTTGCCGGCGAAGATCGCCAGGAAGTTGGCGCGTTCCAGCAGGGGCGTGGCCGGGTCCTCGGCGAGCTCCAGCACCCGTTCGTTGAAGGCGAGCCAGCTGCGCTCGCGGTCCAGGAAGCGGCCCTCGGGCAGCGGCTCGGCGCCGTCCTCGCCGGTGGCCGCCAGCTCCTTGATCCCGAAGGCGTCGAGATCGGCCCCCACCTGGGGCACGCCTGCGACGACGGCCGCGTTCGGCCGGTGGGCGGCGATGAAGCCCACCGAGTCGGTCGTGGTGTCCGGGGCCGGAATCCTCGACGGCTGGCTCATACCTTCATTGTTCCGCGCCTCGGGCCGGTCGGGCGCGTCCGGGGCCGGGGCGGGGGCGGCGCGGAGCCGTCGTCCTGGGGCGCGGGTCGGGGCGGGCTGCATTCGCCAAGGCTCGCAACCGTGGTTTAAGCACGGGTAACGTCCACATGGCGTCCAGGGGATCTCCGGCACCGCGCCCCGCCCCGGCTCAGGGGTGGGTGCGGCGGCTCAGGGGTGGGTGCGGCGCATCAGCCACACGGCCGCGCCGGCCACCAGCAGCGCCAGCGCCGTGCAGATCCCCGCCTCGGCCCACAGCAGGGGCTGCATGTGGGAGCCGGGATGGTACTCCAGGTACCAACCGACCGCATGGTGCCGGGCGAGGCAGTCCGCGGGCCCCACGCCGATGCCGCAGTCCGGCTCGGGAAGGTGGCCGCCGGAGCCGTCGACCATGCCGCGGCCGACGATCCAGTCGCTGTTGCCCCTGATCAGGCCCGGCATGTCCCGGGAGAGCTCGGTCGCCGGGGCGACCAGGCGGTCGCGCAGCCACTGGACCGGCAGCAGCAGCACCTGGAGCGCGAGGATCGTCACGCCCAGGGCGGGCAGCGCCCGCCGCAGCAGCAGGCCGGCCAGGGCGCCCACCGCGAGCCCGAGCAGGGCGTGGGCGACGGGCACGGGGCCGAGCATGTCGGTGTTGCGCCACCACCACTGGCCCGGCAGGTGCTCCAGGGGCAGGCTGCGCCAGGTCCAGGCGTAGGCGGCCGACAGCACGGACACCCCGGCCAGGAGGGCCACGGCCGGCAGGGCGAGCTTGGCCGCGAACCACCGCATGGGCGAGATCGACTGCGTCCAGGCCACCCGGTACGTGCCGCTCTCCAGCTCCCGGGCGATCACCGGGCCCGCGACGAACGCGCCGACCAGCAGCGGCAGGAACTCCAGGAACCGGCCGATGTAGTGCAGCGGGTCGCCGTACGCATCGTTGAGGTGCCGGAACGCCTCGGGACCGGACACATCGTGACCGGCCGTGTAGCCGGTGATGCCCGAGCGCAGCCACACCAGCGTCCCCAGGAGTGCGGCCAGCAGGCCGAGGGCCGACCAGGCGGCGACGCGGTGCCGGCGCAGGACGAGCCAGGTCGCGCCGCGGGTGCGGCCCTTCTGCAGGAACGTTCCTGCGTCGATCGTCGTCACGCCGCCTCCTTGCGTCCCGATGCCGTGCGGTACGAGGGCGTACGCGGCTCCGCGCTCGGCGCGAGCAGCGGTGGCGCCCCGGGCGAGCGCAGGTGGGCCAGGATCAGCTCCTCCAGGGTCGGCTCGCTCACCTGCCAGCCGCCGGCCACCGGACCGTCCGTCCGCAGCAGCGCGGTCAGCTGACGGCCCGTCGTCCGCGACTCCACCACCGTGTGCGGGGCGAACGCGCGCGGCGTGCCCGCCTCCTCGTGGCGCCCCATGACCAGCCGGTGCGCGGAGAGAAGGTCCTCCACCTCGCCGGCCAGGCGCACCCGGCCGCCGGCCACCAGCAGCAGGTAGTCGCACGCCCCCTCCAGCTCGGCGAGGATGTGCGAGGCGATGACGACGGTCGTGCCGTGCTCGGCCGCCTCGGCCATCAGCAGGGCCATCATCTCGTGGCGCACCAGCGGGTCGAGGTCGCTCATCGGCTCGTCGAGCAGCAGCAGTTCGGGCCGCTTGCCCAGGGCCAGCGCGAGCGCAACCCGGGTGCGCTGGCCGCCGGAGAGCGCACCCACCCGGGCGCCGGACGGCAGGTCGCCGCCGCGCACGATCCGCTCGGCGGTGGCCGCGTCCCAGCGGCCGGGATTGAGGTGCCGGCCCATGCGCAGCGTGTCCGCCACCGTGAAGTCGGGGTAGAGCGGCTTGTCCTGTGCGACGTACGCGACCCGGGGGCGCACCCCGGCGTCGCCCGCCGCGCCGCCGAACACCTGCAGCCGCCCCTCGGCCGGGCGCATCAGCCCGGCCGCCAGCGACAGCAGCGTGGACTTGCCGGCCCCGTTGGGGCCGACGAGGGCGCACACGCGCCCGGCGGGCACCCGGAAGCTGCACTCGCGCAGCGCCCAGCGGTGCCGGCGATAGCGCGCGCCCAGGCCGACCGCCTCCAGGGCGGTCCCGCCGGGCGCGAAGGTCAGATCGGTCATGCGGTCCCCTCGCGCACGTCGTGGAACGTCTCCTCCAGGACGGACGCGAGCAGGGCCGCCACGTCCTCCCGGTCCAGCCCGGCCGCGCGGGCGCGGGCCGTCCAGTCGGCCAGCTCGGCGCGCAGCGGCGAGTCGGCGGCGGCTCCCGGCCGGGCCAGGGACCGCCGTACGAACGTCCCCAGTCCGGGGCGCGCCTCGACCAGGCCCTCGCGGTCCAGCTCGCGGTAGGCCTTCAGGACGGTGTTGGGGTTGATGGCGGTGGCCGCGACGACCTCCTTGGCCGTGGGCAGCTTGTCCCCCGGCGCGAGGAGCCCGAGCCGCAGTGCCTGCCGGACCTGCTGGACGATCTGCAGGTACGTGGCGACGCCGCTGCGCCGGTCGATACGAAACTCGACCACGCCTTCCACCCTTTCACTACTTCATTAGTGAAAGGGTGCTGGACGGGCCCGGGCCCTGTCAATCCGCACCACGGCCGGGACGGGGTGGCGCCCGGCCGGGGGCGCCCCGTCAGGGGCGCCCTACGCCTCCGTGCGGTACATCAGGTCCACCTCGTGCGTCACGAACCCCATGCCCTCGTACACCCGCACGGCCGCCGTGTTGTCCGCGTCCACGTACAGCATCGCCGTCGGCAGGCCCAGGCCCGCGAGGTGGCGCAGGCCCACGGCCGTCAGGGCCTTGCCGAGCCCGCCGCCCTGCGCCCCGGGCCGGACGCCCAGGACGTACACCTCGCCCAGGCCCCCCTCCTCCTCGTGCACCTTCGTCCAGTGGAAGCCCACGATCTCCCCGCCCTTCTCGGCGAGGAAGAAGCCCTCCGGGTCGAACCAGGGCTGCGCCTTGCGGTCGTCCAGGTCCCGCTGGGTGAGTGCCCCCTGCTCGGGGTGGTGCGCGAACGCCTCCGCGTTCACCGCCAGCCACGCCGCGTCGTCGGCCCCCGGCCGGAACGTCCGCAGGCTCACACCGTCCGGCAGCACCGGCTCCCCCAGCTGCAGGCCGCCCAGCGGGCGGCGCATCTGCCGCAGTTCGCGGAACAGGCTCAGGCCCAGCACCTGGGCCAGGTGCCGCGCCGCCGGATGACCCCCGTGCGCCCACACCCGCAGCCGCTTGCCGGACTCGGCGAGCAGCGCACCGCCCAGCACGCGGCCGTGCCCGCGCCCCCGGTGATCGGGGTGCACCACGAACTCGCCCGCCGGCGCCTCCACGGGGTCGCCCTCCTCCAGCTGGCCGTACCCCAGCAGCCGCTGCTCGCCGTCGCGCTCGTGCAGCAGGACGTGCCGTACGCCCGCGCGTCGCCCCTCCAGCTGCAGGCGCCCCTGCTCCGAGACGGCCGGCTGCCCGTCGAGGGCGGCCGCGTCGGCGATCAGTTGCCGTACCCGCGTCACCTGCTCGGCCGGGAGCTCCTCCAGCACCTCGATGCGCCGCTGCCCGCTCGCGTCATTCACCACGTCGCTCATGGGGCGAGCCTACGACGGGCGCCCGCGGGGGCCGGGTCAGCGGCGGCTGTTGAGGAAGCCGATGAGGGTGGCGCCCCACCAACCGAGCTGGGAGAGCAGAACGGTGACGCCGCAGCGTACGAGCAGCGCCCGGCCGGCCACCGCCGTGGCGGTCAGCCTCCCCTGCAGGACATGGGCGTGGATCCCGTTGAGCGCGACGAGGAGCACGAGGGCGAGCTTGACCTGGGTCAGGGGCGCCGAGAGGGACGGCTGCAGCAGGACACCGCTGCCCACGAGCCCCGCCAGCCCCAGCCAGATGGGGACGTGGACGGCCGCCGAGGTGCGCAGCACCTCGTCGAGCGGCCGCTTCCCCGCCAGCCACAGCAACCCCAGCCAGTCCACGGTCAGCACGGCGCCGAAGCCGACGACCAGGCAGGCGAGGTGCACGAACAGCGCCACATCGTGCAGCAGCGGATCCGCCCGCAGGTGCACCGCGGTCCACACCGCGGCCGCCCACAGCGCGCACACGCCCAGGCTCGCGGCGATGGTGCGCAGGGCCGGGGCCACCGGAGGGGCGGGGACGGCGGCGGGGGTGGCCGGGGTGGTCACGGTGGCGGTGTTCCTTGTCGTACAGGCAGGTCGTGCAGGTAGGTCGTACGGGTCGGTCGTACGGGTAGGTCGTACGGGCGGTCGCAGACAGCAAGGGAAGGCTTCCCTAAGTAAAACTGCGGCCCTTAATACGCCACAGCACGCCACGTCCGGTCAAGCGGCGTAACCCTTTCGTCACTCCGCCCCTCCTGTGCGGCTACGCGCGTTGACCGTAGGCTGCCGCCGACCACTTCCCATGCACCCACTGCACAACTGCACAAAGGGGAACACATGCACGCGACGCCGCCGAAAAAGCGCCTCGCACGACGGCTGACCACCGCAGCAGCCGCGCTCGCCGCCACCGCCGGTGTCCTGTCCACCGCCGCCCCCGCCGGGGCGGCCTCCGCGCGGCACGACCACGGCCGCACGGTGGACGTCCAGCTGCTGTCCTTCAACGACCTGCACGGCAACCTCGAACCGCCGCAGGGCTCCTCCGGCACCGTCACCGAGACCCAGGCCGACGGCACGAAGAAGGTCATACCCGCGGGCGGTGTCGAGTACCTGGCCAACTCCCTGCGCACCGCCCGCAAGGGCCACGAGTACTCCATCACCGCCGCGGCCGGCGACATGATCGGCGCCAGTCCGCTGATGACCGGCCTCTTCCACGACGAGCCCACCATCGAGGCGCTCAACAAGCTGAAGCTCGACGTCACCTCCGTCGGCAACCACGAGTTCGACGAGGGCCGCACCGAGCTGACGCGCATGCAGCGCGGCGGCTGCCACCCCAAGGAGGGCTGCTACGAGAAGGGCAAGAAGTTCCAGGGCGCGGACTTCCCCTACCTCGCCGCCAACGTCACCGACGAGAAGACCGGCAAGCCCATCCTCAAGCCCTACACCATCTGGCAGCACAAGGGCGTGAAGGTCGGCTTCATCGGCGTCACGACGAAGGACACCCCGAACGTCGTCACCGCCGAGGGCGTCAAGGGCCTGAAGTTCGCCGACGAGGTCGAGACGATCAACAAGTACGCCAAGGAGCTCGACCGCCAGGGCGTGAAGTCCATCGTCGCGCTCGTCCACGAGGGCGGCATGCCGGCCTCCGGGGCGTACAACTACAACTGCGACACCCCGGGTGCGGGCGCCGGCATCTCCGGCGCCATCGTCGACATCGCCAAGAAGGTCACGCCGAAGGTCGACGCCCTCGTCACGGGCCACACCCACCAGGCGTACGCGTGCACCATCCCCGACCCCTCCGGCGCGCCCCGCACGGTGACCTCGGCCGCCTCCTTCGGCCGCCTGTACACCGACACCACGCTGACCTACGACCGCCGCACCAAGGACATCGTCCGCAAGCCGGTCAAGGCCGCCGCCCCCGCCTCCGAGGCGAAGAACCCGCGCACCGGCAACCACGTCGTCGACCGCAACCAGCCCAAGGCCGCGGACATGACCGCGCTCATCGACCGCTGGAAGGCGCTGGCCGCGCCGGTCGCCAACAAGCCGGTCGGCTACATCTCCGCCGACATCAACGGCCGCGGCTCCGAGGCGTACGAGCAGCCCCTCGGCGACGTCATCACCGACGCCCAGCTCGAAGCCCTCGCCCCCGCCGACAAGGGCGGCGCCCAGATCGCGTTCATGAACCCCGGCGGCATCCGCTCCGACCTCGCCTACAAGGCATCCGGCGCCGAGGGCGACGGCGTGGTGACCTACGGCGAGGCGTTCACCGTCCAGCCGTTCACCAACATGATGCAGGTCAAGGACCTCACCGGCGCCCAGGTCATCGCCGCCCTGCAGCAGCAGGTCAGCGGCCCGAACGAGGCCCAGCCGAAGATCCTGCAGGTCAGCAAGGGCCTGACCTACACGCTGGACCTGACAAAGAAGGGCGCCGACCGCATCGTCGCCTCCTCGGTCAAGCTCGACGGCGCCCCGATCGAGCCCGGCAGGACCTACCACGTCGCCGCCAACGAGTTCCTGATGGGCGGCGGTGACGGCTTCCCGGCCTTCAAGGAGGGCACGAACAAGCGCGTCGGCCTCTCCGACCTCGACGCCTTCGTCGCCTACCTGACGGCCCACTCGTCGAAGACCGCCCCGCTGGCCCCGCCGGCGGCCGGCCGCATCACGATCGTGAAGTAACCGATCACCCGGCTCCCGCGCGCACCAGGGGGCGCGCGGGAGCGCGACGGGCATGGGCGGGACCGGCCGGCGGTAGGCAGGGAGCCGGAACGGTCACCATGGAAGGGGAGTTCACGATGAAGGCCCTGCGCCGTCGCGCCATGACCACGCTCGCCGCAACGCTTCTGCTGTGCGGCCTGGGCGCGGCCCTCGCGGCCCCGGCTGAGGCGGACGTGGACGCGAACCTGCTGGGCGGCACCGCGACCGGCCATACGAACGGCACCGTCGACGCATCGGCGCTGAGCACCCGGCTACTCCACCTCGCCAACCCGCTGGAAGGCATCGTCTGACACCCGGTTGGCCGGTTTTCCCCCCGCGGCGTTGCGGGCCCGGCGGACACGCACCAAGATCACGCATGGTCACCGTGCGATCACGCATCCGCCGGATAGGAGATCCCCTTGATACGCCGCCCCGCCCTCCGCGCCCTCACCACCGCCGTCGCGACCGCCGCCCTCGCCCTGACGGCGACCCAGGCCGCGACGGCCGCCACGGCCGCCACGGCCGGCGCCCCTGCCGTCGCCACGGCGAAGGCCACCCAGGGCGACGACAACCCGTTCGCCGTCATGGACCTCGACGGGCTGCGCGCGGAGTACCGGTTCATGTGCCCGGCGGGCCACTGCGTCGGCTACTGGTCGCTGGTCCTGACGGACGAGGTGGCCCACAAGCGCTACGCGGGCGGCGAGTTCTTCGTCTACGCCCCGGCCAAGGGCGACTTCGGCTTCTTCCTCGACGGCGACATCGCCACCCGCACGGTGAAGAAGGCGTCCCAGGTGCGGATCGTCGACAGCGAGTTCACCCGCACCCACCCCCGCTTCGAGGTCCGCTACGGCAACCCCGACCAGCCGAAGAAGGCACGGGTCGTGGCAACGTCGACAATCTGGATGCGCTAGCCCCCTCCGGCGGACCTTCGTCGCGGACACCACTTTTCGTCGCGGGGCACCACGGCGCCCCGAAGGGGCGCGGGGAACTGCGCGATCGGCCCGCGACGGCCCGCAGCCGGCGCACCGCCCCGGGGTTCCGGCGATCTGCGGGCGCGCCGTGGCTTGTCGCGCAGTTCCCCGCGCCCCTGACGGGGCGCTGCGCGGCAGCCACGCCAATAATGCGTCACTACTGCCGGTAGGGCTTGCGTTCGAGGGGTCCCCGCGTGGTGGGATGAGGTGATGCGCACCCCCACACGCATACCTTCCAGTCCCCCTGACACCAGTGACCCCGAAAGCTCCTTGCGCATCACCCCCGCCCGCATCGTCGCCGACGACGAGCCGTGGTCTCCCCCCAACCACCGTCGCGGCGGGCCCCGTTCGCACCGCAGGGGCCGCATGCGGCACAGGCGGCGCCGGCCGGCGGGCAAGCCGTACCGTACGGCGACCAAGCTGCTGTTCGCCGCGCTCGCCGGCGTCGCCATCCTGTTGCTGGCCGACCGGTGTGCCGCGATGTACGCGGAGAAGAAGGCGCAGCAGCAGCTGCAGAAGGCGTTGCACCTGCAGGCGCAGCCGCAGGTCGACATCCGCGGTTTCCCCTTCCTGACCCAGGTGGTGGGCAAGCGTCTGCGCCAGGTGGACGTCACCGTGCCGCACGTCGCCGCCGACCGCGTCTCCCTCGCTCGTGTCCATGCCAGTGCCCGCGACATCCGGTTGCACGGCGATCTGCCCGCGGACGTCCGCGGCGCGGTCATCGGGCGCCTGGAGGGCAACGTCCTGCTCGCGTTCGACGACATGAACCGCGAACTGGGCGCCTCCCAGGTCACGTTCAGCGACCTCGGCGGCAACGCGATCGGCGCCCGGGGCCGGCTGGCCGTCGCCGGCCAGGAGCTCGTCGTACGGGCCCGGGCGCACCTGCGCCGCACCGGCGACGACGGGATCAACACCGAGATCGACGGCATGAGCCTGGACATCCCGCGCGTCGCGACCTACCACCCCGGCGGCACGGACAAGCGCCTCGTACTGCACCGCGAGGCCGCCGAACGCATCGGCAAGGACGCCGCGCGGGTGAAGGCGCTGCTGTCCGTTCCCGCGATCGCCGAGCGCCTGGGCGTACCGGCGGAGGTGGCGGCGCAGGCACTGCGCAGCGAGGAGCGCCTGCACGAGGTGGCGGGCACGCCCCGGTTCGTCGAGGAGCTGACCCGGCTGAACCTCGTCGACGTCCTCGCCGAGCACCCGTGGCTGCTGGAGAAACTCGGCGTCGACCCGAAGCTGCTCACCGCGCTGTCGGAGCTGCAACCGCCGGAGCTCGCCGACCGGCTGTCGCTGTCCTTCCGGCTGCCGAAGGAGGCGAAGGAGTACGGCCTACGCCTGCAGGACGTCACGGTCGAGCGCGACGGCATCCAAGCGGACCTGTCGGCGGATGCCCTGCCCGTAGGGGCCGACGCCCCGTAGGGGCGCGGGGAACTGCACGATCGGCCACCGACGGCCCGCAGTCGAAGATCCGCCGGCCACGCCTTAAAGCGGCGGCGGTTCCACCGCCGCCCCCGGGAGCCGGACGGTCGCCACCGTGCCGCCGCCGTCCGCCGGGCGCAGCGTGACCTCGCCGCCCGCCTGCCGCACGGTGCGGGCGACGATCGACAGGCCCAGGCCGCTGCCGGGCAGGCTGCGGGCGGAGGGTGAGCGCCAGAAGCGGTCGAAGACGTGCGGGAGTTCGTCGGCGGGGATGCCCGGTCCGTGGTCGCGGACGGTCAGTTCGCCGTCCTCCAGCCGTACCTCGACCACGCCGCCCGCCGGGCTGAACTTGACCGCGTTGTCGAGGAGGTTGACCACCGCGCGTTCCAGTGCGCCCGCCTCGGCGCGCACGTACCAGGGGCCGACGTGCGCGTCGATCGTGAGCCCGGCGCCGGCGGCCCGCAGGCGGGCGCGGGTCAGGGCGCGGTCGACGGCCTCGTGGAGGGGCACCACCTGCAGGGGTCCGCTGCCCTCGGGGCCGTCGGGGCGGGAGAGTTCCTGCAGGTCGCCGATGAGCGCGGCGAGCTCGGCCATCTGGGCGCGGACGCTGGCGAGGAGTTCCTTGCGGTCGTCGGCCGGGATGGCCCGGCCGGTCTCCTCGCTGCGGACGAGGAGGTCGATGTTGGTGCGCAGCGAGGTGAGCGGGGTGCGCAGCTCGTGTCCGGCGTCGGCGATGAGCTGCTGCTGGCGGTCCCGGGAGGAGGACAGGGCGGCGGTCATGGCGTTGAAGGAGCTGGACAGGCGTGCGATCTCGTCGTCGCCCTCGACGGGGATGCGGACGGCGAGGTCCTGGGTGCGGGCGATGTGTTCGACGGCGCCGGTGAGCCGGTCGACGGGGCGCAGGGCGGCCCGGGCGATCCACAGGCCGGCGGTCGCCGCGAGCACGACGCCCACGCCGGCGGTGAGGACGAGCACCACGGCCAGGGAGCCGAGGGGCTTGTCGAGGTCGCTCAGCGGCTGGGCGATGGAGACGGCGGTGTTGGGCAGCACCTGCTGGTTGGGGAAGCGGTAGGTCGCCACGCGCATGTGCTGCCCGTCGGTGGCCACGGCGTCGTGCAGGACCTCTCCGGCCTGGCCGGCGGCGACGGCCAGGTCGGCCCCGACGACCTTGATCGCGGGTTTGCCGGGGGTGGTGCACACCAGTCCGCCCGCGGTGACGACCTGGATGGTGTACGAGCCGGGGGCCGGCGGCAGGCCGGAGGGGTTGGTGCCGCAACTGCGCACGAGCTGCAGGACCGCCCGCTCGTCCACCTGCTGGTTGGACAGGGTGGTGTCCCGCTGGTGGCCGAGCTGTTCCTTGGTGACGACCCAGCAGGCGCCGGCCGCGAGAGCGACGGCCACGGCGACGGCGGCGGCCGTCAGCAGGGCGAGCCGGGAGCGCAGGGGCAGCACGCGGAACCGGCGGATCAGCCGTTTCATTCGGTGCCGCCGCTGCGCAGGACGTACCCCACCCCGCGGACGGTGTGCACCAGGCGGGGCTCGCCGTGGGCCTCGGTCTTGCGCCGCAGGTACATCACGTACACGTCCAGGGAGTTCGAGGACGGCTCGAAGGCGAAGCCCCACACGGACTTCAGGATCTGCTCGCGCGTGAGCACCTGCCGCGGGTGGGTCAGGAACAGCTCCAGCAGGGTGAACTCCGTGCGCGTCAGTTCCACGTGCCGGCTGCCGCGGGTGACCTCGCGGGTGGCGAGGTTCATGGTCAGGTCGGCGAAGGAGAGCGTCTGCTCCTCGGCGGCCGCGGGGGCCGCCGGGGCGGCGTACGCGCTGCGGCGCAGCAGGGCGCGGATGCGGGCCAGCAGCTCGTCGAGCTCGAACGGCTTGACCAGGTAGTCGTCGGCGCCGGCGTCCAGGCCGGTGACCCGGTCGCCCACGGTGTCGCGGGCGGTCAGCATCAGGATGGGCACCCGTACCCCGGAGGCACGCAGGCGGCGGGCGGCGGTCAGGCCGTCCATGCGCGGCATCAGCACGTCGAGCACGATCAGCTCGGGGTCGTACGCGGCGACCTTCTCCACGGCGTCCAGCCCGTCGACGGCCGTCTCGGTGGCGTAGCCCTCGAAGACCAGGCTGCGGCGCAGCGCCTCGCGGACGGCGGGCTCGTCGTCCACGATCAGGATGCGGGCGGGCGTCTCGCCGTGCTCGGCGGGGCTCATCTGCGGTACCTCATGGATTCGGTCGGTCGGCGGCGGTGGCCGGGGCGTTCCCAGCCTGCCACGCGACCGGGTGGCGGGGGCGCTCAGGCGTTGGTGCCGCCCGCCCGCAGCTTGGCCAGGTCGGCCTTGAGGGTGTTGACCGGGATGGCGAAGCCGAGGCCGACGCTGCCGGCGGATTCGCCGGAGCCGCCGCCCTGCCCGCCGGGGGCGTACATGGCGGAGTTGATGCCGATGATCTCGCCGTTCATGTTGATCAGCGCGCCGCCGGAGTTGCCGGGGTTGAGGGCGGCGTCGGTCTGGATGGCCTTGTACGTGGTCTTGTCGGAGCCGGTGTCGCCGTTGTACTGGTTGCCGCCGAACTCGAACGGCCACTGCGGCAGCCCGCGCTGCTGCTGCCGCTGGCCCTGGCCGCGGCCCTGTTCCTTGGAGACGGTCACGTCGCGGTTGAGGGCGGAGACGATGCCGCTGGTCACGGTGCCGGTCAGGCCCTCGGGGGAGCCGATGGCCACGACCTGGTCGCCGACGACGAGCTTGCCGGAATCGCCGAGGGTGGCGGCCTTGAGGCCCTTGGCGTCCTTGAGCTTGACCAGTGCCAGGTCCTTGCCGGGGTCGGTGCCGACGACGGTGCCGGTCCTGGTGCTGCCGTCCTTGAGCGAGACCTGGACGGTGTCGGCGCCCGCGACGACGTGGTTGTTGGTGACGACCTCGCCGTCACCGGTGATGATCACGCCCGAGCCGGTGGACTGTCCCGCACCGGTGCTGGCCTTGATCTCCACGATGCTGGGGCTGACGGCGGAGGCGACGGCCGAGACGCCGCTGCCCTTGAGGGAGGCGTTCTGCACGGGCGTGGAGCGGGCGGCGCTGCCGGCGCCGCCGCCGGTCAGCTCGCCCACGAGGGCGGCGGAGCCGCCGCCGACGACGGCGGCGACGAGCGCGCAGGCGGCGAGCAGCGCACCGGGGCGCCTGCCCTTCGGCCGGCGGTGGGCCTGGGGCACCGGGTCGAAGCCCGCGTACGGCGGGGTCGCGGGGGGCGCCGGGTACTGCTGCGGGTTCGTGTGCTCGTCCATGCCCATGACTGTGCTCCGCGCAGATGAGAACAGTCTGAGGAGGCGCTGAGATCCGGCACAGAACCCGGCCGGGTCGCTGCCAAACCGTGTCCGACGGATCGCCCCTGCGCCCCTACGGGGCGCCGTGGTGGCCGCATGGCGAAGATCCGCCGGGCGGGCCTTGGGGTCAGCCGCAGCCGCAGCTGCGGCGGATCACCAGACGGGAGGGGAACTGCTTCAGGCGCTCCCGGCGCGAGCCGGCCACCCGCAGGCCGTCGTCGAGGACGAGGTCGACGGCCGAGCGGGCCATCGCCTGCCGGTCGGAGGCCACCGTGGTCAGGGGCGGGTCGGTCAGCGCCGCCTCCTTGACGTCGTCGAAGCCGGCCACCGCCAGCTCCCCCGGCACGTCGATGTCCAGCTCGCGGGCCGCCCGCAGCACGCCGATGGCCTGGTCGTCGGTGGCGCACAGCAGCGCCGGCGGCCGGTCGGGGCCGGCCAGCAGCTGCAGGGCGACCTTGTAGGCGTCGTAGCGGTTGTAGGGGGCCGGGAAGAGGCGGCCCTCGGTGCTGCGGCCGGCCTCCCGCATGGCGCGGCGCCAGCCCTCGACGTGGTCGGTGACGGGGTCGCCGATGGTCGGGGTCTCCTCGGTGCCGCCGAGGCAGGCCACGTAGGGGTGGCCGTGCTCCAGCAGGTGCCGGGTGGCGAGCTGGGCGCCGCCGACGTCGTCGGTGACGACGGCGACGTCGTCGATCGCGTCGGGCCTGCGGTGCATCAGGACCACGCGGGCGTCCCACGCGTCGATCTCCAGGGCAGCGGTCTCGCTGGGGCCCTGGCTGATCAGGATGAGCCCGGAGACCCGCATGCCCAAGAAGGCGCGCAGGTAGTGCACTTCGCGCTCGTCGAGGTAGTCGGAGTTCCCGACGAGGACCATCTTGCCGCGCTCGGCCGCGGCCTGCTCGACCGCGTGCGCCATCTCGGCGAAGAAGGGCTGCCGCGCGTCCGGGACGATCAGGCCTATGAGGTCGGTGCGGCGGGAGGCCATGGCCTGGGCGACCCGGTCGGGCCGGTAGCCCAGCTCCTTGATCGCGGCCAGCACCCGCTCCCGCGTCGCCGGTGCCACCGGGCGCGGTCCATTGTTGATGACGTAGCTGACGACCGCGGTAGACGTTCCCGCAAGCCGTGCCACATCGTCCCGCGTCACCTTGGCCACGCGCGGCAGTCTACGCGGGTCCACCTACCGTTTCACCGGGCGAGCGGCCTCGGATCCGGCGCCCTGGGTGTGTTCCGCCCCACGCTGCCGGCCGGCGTCGCGCCCCTTCGGGGCGCCCTCCGTCTCCGCGGGCGTGCCGGGCCTGTCCGGCTTCGCCGTCTTCTCCGGTTTCTCCGGCTTCTCCGGCAGGACGAAGCGGTAGCCGACGTTGCGCACGGTGCCGATCAGCGACTCGTGCTCGGGGCCCAGCTTGGCCCGCAGCCGCCGCACGTGCACGTCGACCGTGCGGGTGCCGCCGAAGTAGTCGTAGCCCCAGACCTCTTGCAGCAGCTGGGCGCGGGTGAAGACCCGGCCCGGATGCTGGGCGAGGTACTTGAGCAGCTCGAACTCCTTGAAGGTCAGGTCAAGGACCCGGCCCTTGAGCTTGGCGCTGTAGGTGGCCTCGTCGACGGAGAGGTCGCCGGTGCGGATCTCCATGGGGCTGTCGTCCGTGGAGATCTGCTGGCGGCCCATCGCCAGCCGCAGCCGGGCCTCGACCTCGGCGGGGCCCGCGGTGTCGAGCAGTACGTCGTCCACGCCCCAGTCGGCGGTGACGGCGGCCAGGCCGCCCTCGGTGACGACGAGGAGCAGCGGGCAGCCCGGTCCGGTGGAGCGCAGCAGCTGGCACAGGCTGCGCACGTGGGGCAGGTCGCGCCGGCCGTCGATCAGTATGACGTCGGCGCCGGGGGTCTCCACCAGGGCCGGCCCCTCGGCGGGGGCCACGCGCACGCTGTGCAGCAGCAGCCCCAGCGCGGGCAGGACCTCGGTGGACGGCTGGAGCGCGTTCGTCAGCAGCAGCAGGGAACTCATCGGCCGCCACCCGCCCCGGTCGTCGTCGTGTCGCTCTCGCGCTTGCTCGTCTCTCGTGCGCTTCGCTCGCCCATTGCGTCGGTTCCTCCTCGGTCCCTGCGAGGACGGTGGGGGGCACTGCTCGTCGTCCGAATGCACAAAAGGACCCGGGGGCCACGCTGCCCGGATCCTTCCTGCGCAGCAGAATAACCCACGAGACTTTCCGGGGCCCGGATGACTTTGCACGACCTTGTGTTTCGTCGGTCACTTCGAGTGGTCGTCGCCGCGCATCCTTGACGGCCGCCGGCCGCACCCCGCCACCAGTCTGCCGCCTCGACGGGGGTTCCGGGGGCGCGATGCCCCCGGAACCTGCGTCAAGGCTCCGTCAGGCTTCCGCGACCGGCTGCGCGAACTGCGCGTCGTACAGACGGGCGTACGCGCCGTCCGCGGCCAGCAGCGACTCGTGGGTGCCCTGCTCCACGATGCGCCCCGACTCCATCACCAGGATCACGTCCGCGTCCCGGATGGTGGAGAGCCGGTGCGCGATCACGAAGCTCGTCCGGCCCGCCCGCAGACGGCCCATCGCCTGCTGGATGAGTACCTCCGTACGGGTGTCGACCGAGCTCGTCGCCTCGTCGAGGACGAGGATCTCCGGCTCGGCCAGGAACGCCCGGGCGATCGTGATCAGCTGCTTCTCGCCGACGCTGACGTTGGAGCCCTCCTCGTCGATCACCGTCTCGTAGCCGTCGGGCAGCGTGCGCACGAAGCGGTCGACGTGGGTGGCCCTCGCCGCCTCCACGATCTTGTCCATGGAGGTGCCCTCGGCCGCCCCGTAGGCGATGTTCTCGGCGATGGTGCCGCCGAAGAGCCAGGTGTCCTGCAGCACCATGCCGATGTGGGAGCGCAGCTCCTCGCGGGACATCGCGGCGATGTCGGTGCCGTCGAGGGTGATGCGGCCGCCGCCCACCTCGTAGAAGCGCATGAGCAGGTTGACCAGGGTGGTCTTGCCGGCGCCGGTGGGGCCGACGATGGCCACGGTCTGGCCGGGGCGCACGGTCAGCGAGAGGTCCTCGATGAGGGGCTTGTCCGGCTCGTAGCGGAAGGAGACCTTCTCGAAGACGACCTCGCCGCGCACGGGGCCGACCACGGGCGCGTCCGCCGCGTCCGGGCGCTGCTCCTCGGCGTCGAGCAGCTCGAAGACCCGCTCGGCGGAGGCCACGCCCGACTGGACGAGGTTGGCCATGGAGGCCACCTGGGTGAGCGGCTGGCTGAACTGCCGCGAGTACTGCACGAACGCCTGGACGTCACCGATGGACAGCGCGCCGGTGGCCACCCGCAGACCGCCGACGACGGCGACCAGGACGTAGTTCAGGTTGCCGATGAACATCATCGCCGGCTGGATGATGCCGGAGATGAACTGTGCCTTGAAGCCGGCCTCGTAGAGGTTCTCGTTCTCCTTGCGGAAGACCTCCGCGGACTCCTTCTGGCGGCCGAAGACCTTCACCAGCGAGTGGCCGGTGTACATCTCCTCGATGTGGGCGTTGAGCTTACCCGTGGACTTCCACTGCGCGACGAACTGCGGCTGCGCCCGCTTGCCGATCCGGGTGGCGACCAGGATCGACACCGGCACGGTGACCAGCGCGACCAGCGCCAGCAGCCAGGAGATCCAGAACATCATCGCCAGCACGCCGACGATCGTCAGCAGGGAGGCGATGATCTGGCTGAGGGTCTGCTGGAGCGTCTGGGCGATGTTGTCGATGTCGTTGGTGGCACGGGAGAGCACCTCGCCGCGCTGCTGCTTGTCGAAGTAGCTCAGCGGCAGCCGGCCCAGCTTCTCCTCCACCTGCTGGCGCAGCCGGAAGACGGCCCGCTGCACCACGGTGGTGGCGATGCGCGCCTGCACCAGGCCGAAGAGGGAGGAGCCGAGGTAGATCAGCGCCACCCACAGCAGGACGGTGCCCACCGCGCCGAAGTCGATGCCCTGGCCGGGCGTGAAGTCGACGGCGGAGAGCACGTCGGCGATCTTGCCGTTGCCCTGCTGCCGCATGTGCGCCAGGACCTCGGCCTTGGTGACGCCCGGCTGCATCTGCGCGCCGACGACGCCGGCGAAGAGCAGGTCGGTGGCCCGGCCCAGGATCTTGGGGCCGACGACGGCCAGCGCCACGCTGGCCACGCCGAGCGCCAGCGCGACGTAGATGATGCCCCGCTCGGGCCGCAGCTGCCCCAGCAGCCGGCGGGCGGAGGGGCCGAAGTTCATGGACTTCTCGGTGGGCTGGCCGCCCATGAAGCGGGCCATGCCGGTGGCCGGGGCCGGGCCTCTGCGGGCCGGGGCGCCGGCGGGGGCGGCCGGTTTGCCGCCGTCCTCGCCGCCGCCGGCGGCTGCGGGAGGCGTGGGTTTCTCGAGGGACGTCACGCCGCCTCCTCCTCGGTGAGCTGGGAGAGCACGATCTCCCGGTAGGTCTCGTTCGTCGCCATGAGTTCGGTGTGGGTGCCGGTGCCGACGACCCGGCCGCCGTCGAGGACCACGATGCGGTCGGCGTCGCGGATGGTCGACACCCGCTGGGCGACGATCACCACGGTCGCCTCCTCCGTCTCGCGCGCCAGCGCGGCGCGCAGCCGGGCGTCGGTGGCGTAGTCGAGGGCGGAGAAGGAGTCGTCGAAGAGGTAGATGCCGGGCTTGCGCACCAGGGCCCGGGCGATCGCCAGGCGCTGGCGCTGACCGCCGGAGACGTTGGTGCCGCCCTGGGCGATGGGGGCCTCCAGGCCGCCGTCCAGGGCCTCGACGAACTCGCGGGCCTGCGCGGTCTCCAGCGCCTGCCACAGCTCCTCGTCGGTGGCGTCGGGACGCCCGTAGCGCAGGTTGGAGGCGACGGTGCCGGAGAAGAGGTACGGCTTCTGCGGGACGAGGCCCACGGCCTCGCTCATCACGACCGGGTCCAGCTCGCGCACGTCGACACCGTCGACGTACACCGTGCCCGCCGTGGCGTCGAACAGCCGGGGTATGAGCCCGAGCAGCGTCGACTTGCCGCTGCCGGTGGAGCCGATCACGGCGGTGACCTCGCCGGGGCGGGCGACGAGGGAGACGTCCTTGAGGACGGGCTCCTCGGCGCCGGGGTAGCCGAAGGCGACGCCGCGCAGTTCCAGGTGGCCGTGACGGTGCAGCTCGGTGACCGGTGCGACGGGGGGCACCACGCTGGAGTCGGTGGCCAGGACCTCCTGGACGCGCTCGGCGCAGACCTCGGCGCGCGGCACCATCATGAACATGAAGGTGGCCATCATGATGGCCATCAGGATCTGCATGAGGTAGCTGAGGAACGCCGTCAGCGCACCGATCTCCATGCCGTTGTCCGCAATGCGGTGTCCGCCGAACCACACGACGGCGACGGAGGAGAGGTTCACGACGAGCATCACGGACGGGAACATCAGCGACATCAGCCGGCCGGCGCGCAGCGAGACGTCCATCAGCTCGGTGTTGGCGCCCGTGAATCGTTTCCGCTCGTGCTCGTCCCGCACGAAGGCGCGGATGACGCGAATACCGGTGATCTGCTCGCGCAGCACCCGGTTGACCGTGTCGATGCGCTCCTGGACGCCGCGGAAGATCGGCCGCATGCGCCAGACGATCAGCCCCACGATGGCGGCCAGGACGGGGACGATCACCAGCAGCAGCGCCGAGAGCGGCACGTCCTGCTCGATGGCGAGCACCACGCCGCCGACGCACATGATCGGTGCCGAGACCATGAGGGTGAACGCCATCAGGGTCAGCATCTGCACCTGCTGGACGTCATTGGTGGTCCGGGTGATCAGTGACGGGGCCCCGAACTGCCCCATTTCGCGCGCCGAGAACGACTGCACCCGGTCGAAGACCGCCGCGCGCAGGTCACGGCCGAGCGCCATGGACGTGCGGGCGCCGTAGTAGACGGCGCCGATCGCGCAGACGATCTGCGCCAGGGTCACGGCGAGCATGAGGCCACCGGTGGTCAGGATGTAACCGGTGTCGCCCTTCACGACGCCTTTGTCGATGATGTCCGCGTTGAGATTGGGGAGATAAAGCGTGGCGAGGGTCTGGACGAGCTGAAGCAGCACGATCAGCGCTATCGCTCTGGAATAAGGCCGCAAATAGGACCGAAGAAGTCGCACCAACACACAAGCAGCCTATGCGAGCGCCACTCCGAACGGCCTGCCCTTTACCGGCTGGGGACGGCCGGTGCCCCGGCACCCGTCATCATGGAGGCGGCAGAAAAGGAAAGGGGTCGCCGTGGCGACGACACACACGGCACGACCGGCGCCGCCGAAGGCGCTGCCGGCCCAGCCGGGGCCGCCGGACGCGCCGTCCGGCACGATCCGGTACTGGGCCGCGGCCAAGGCCGCCGCCGGCACCGCCGAGGAACCCTGCACCGGCCACACGCTGGCGCAGGTCCTGGACGCGGCCAGGCACCGGCACACGGGGCGGCCCGAGTTCGCGCGCGTGCTCGCGCGCTGCTCGTTCCTCGTGGACGGCAACCCCGTCGGCACGCGCGACCACGCGACGGTGCAACTGACCGAGGGCGGCACGGTCGAGGTGCTCCCGCCCTTCGCAGGAGGGTGACCCCGACAGCATGAGCGAACAACACCACCACCCCTACGACCCGCAGCGGCCCGCCGAGCCGTACCCGCCGTACGGAACCGGGCCCTATCCGCCGTACGACACGGGTGCCGACGCGCACCCGCCCTCGTACGGCGGGCAGGACGACTACGGCTACGGGCAGCAGCCGGCGTACGGCCGGCAGCCGGCCGCCCAGTGGCCGCAGCCCCGGCCCGAGGAGCACGACCCGCACGACGAGCCGGTGACCCAGACCTGGCAGACCCAGACCTGGGACGCCCGCGCCTGGCAGCAGGAGCCCCCGGCGCAGGAGAGCGCTCCCTACGCGCCGCCGGCCGCCTCGTACGACTCCGCCTTCGACTCCCCCTGGCCGGCCGGCGGTGCACAGGGCGCCGCCGAGTGGGCCCGGCAGGAGGCCGCCTCCGAGCAGGCCGCCGCCCCGGCGCCGCCGCCGTTCCAGGAGCCGTACGGCGGGCCGCAGTCCTACGGCGGGCCCGAGGCGTACGCCGCGCCCGCGGCAGCCGTCGCGGTCGCCGAGCCCGAGCCCGCACCCGAGCGGCAGCCGACCGCGGCGGAGAAGGCCCGGGCCGAGGGCCGGCCGCAGATCCTGCCGCCCGGCCTGCAGCCCGCGCTGCTGACCTCCGTCCTGGCCGTGCTGCTGGCGCTGGCCGCCCCGCTGGCCCGGCCCGTGCTGGCGGTGCCGGTGGTGCTGCTGCAGGCGGTGACCGCGGCGGGCTGGTTCCGGCTGAACGGCATGTGGCCCGCCCGGCAGGGCATCGCGCTCGCCTTCCTCGGCGGCGTCGTCGCCGACGCCGGGCTGCTGGTGGCGGGCGAACACCACGCCCCGACGGTGCTGCTGGGCACGCTCGGCGTGTGGATCCTGCTGGTCGTCGTCCTGCAGCTGCGCAGCCACGCCTCGCCCGACGAGCGGCTGTACGGCCTGACGGCGGCCACCGCCTCCGCGGCCCTCGCGGTCGTCGCGGGCGGCCTGCTGGCGGCCGAGCCCGACGCCGTGGTCGCGGGCGCGCTCGGCGTGGCCGGGGCGGCCCTGGCCCGGGCCCTGCCGCTGCCCTCGCTGCTCTCCCCCGTCGTCGCCCTCGCCGCCGCGGCGGGCGCGGGCGTGGCCGCCGGCCAGCTGACCGGCATGGGGGCCTCCGCCGCCCTGCTGGGTGCGGGGGCGGGCGTGTGCGCCCTGGTCGGCCTGCGGGTGGCCAGCTACGACTACCCCTCGCGGTTCGTCCACATGACCGCCGGCGTGGCGCTGCCCCTGACGGTGGCGGCACCGGTGGTCTACGTCCTGGGCCGCGTCCTGGGCTGAGACCGGCACCGGCCGTCACCGGCAGCGGTTACAGACCGGTTACGTCGGTGCGGGGCATTCGTACGTTCGGTCCGGTTAGGCTCGACCGGCAGGCCAGGGGGCCTGGCCGGGCCGAGCCCGACCGACCGAACGTGGGGGATCCGCAGCCGATGCGTGCCATACGGACACTTCTGATCGTCGCCGTCGTCCTCGGCGCGCTCTTCGTGGCGGGCGACCGGGCGGCCGTGTGGTTCGCCGAGGGCCAGGTCGCCGACAAGATACGCAGCAGCCAGAACCTCTCCGGCACGCCCGAGGTCTCCATCAAGGGCTTCCCCTTCCTCACCCAGGTCGCGAACTCGCGGCTCGACGAGGTCGACGTCAGGCTCGACGGCGTCACGGCCGGCTCCGGCACCCAGTCGGTCAAGGTCAGCGGCTTCGACGCCCAGCTGCACGACGTCCGCATCGACAGCAGCTTCTCCTCCGCCGTCGCCGGCCGCGCCACCGGCACGGCCCACCTGACGTACGAGGAGCTGACCAAGGCCGCCAACGACCCCGACGTCACCGTCGCCTACGGCGGGCAGGGCGGGGCCGGCGGCAACCAGGTCAAGGTGACCGGCAAGGCGACCGTCGCCGGCCAGCCCGTGGAGCGCAGCGTGACCTCCACGGTCACCGTCACCGGCGGCGACACGATCCGGGTGCATGCGAACGAGGTCCCCGCCGAGGGCACCCGCATCCCCGGCATGGAGCAGAAGATCCGCGAGAAGACGGACTTCGACCGGAAGATCACCGGCCTGCCCCGCGGCATCAAGCTCGACAAGGTCGTCACCACGCCCACCGGCGTCGACATCACCCTCACCGGCACCGACGTCAACCTGGCGGGCTGAGCGCCTCCCGTTCGCGCCGTCCCGGGCCGTCGCGGCCGTCCGCGCCGCCCGCCGTTCCGCCTGGCGAGACGGCGGATTCCGCCGCTCAGGCCGTGCGGCCCACCGACTGGCACACAAGGGCCGGGAGGGGCTCCACGAGCGGCCGCGACGACCCCTCGTCCCACTATCCGGAATTCTGCGTCTCAGTATTCGACTGCCCGGTGACAGGGCTCCCGGCGCCTCCCTACGATCGTCCCCATGAGGCGACAGGCAGATCTCACGAAGCGGCGGGCAGTGGACCTGTGCCGCGTTGCCGCCATGCTCTGTCGCTATGTCTGACGGGAACCGCTCGCCGGCTCCCTTAACGGCCGGACACTCCGGCCGCCCTCTCCCCGCATCAACGCGAGCACTCCGCTCCACCCTTCGCGCGGCGCCGCGCCCTGGCGCCGCGCTCCTCCCCCATGGCCCCGCACCGGCCCGGGGGTACCCCCATCGCCCCGGAGGAGAACAGCATGAGCCGCAGTGACGTCCTGGTGGACGCCGACTGGGTACAGGCCCGCATCGACGCAGGCGACCCCAAGACCGTCATCGTCGAGGTCGACGAGGACACGTCCGCCTACGACAAGAACCACATCAAGACCGCCATCCGGATCGACTGGAAGAGCGATCTGCAGGACCCCGTCCGCCGCGACTTCGTCGACCAGGCCGGCTTCGAGAAGCTGCTGTCCGAGAAGGGCATCGCCAACGACGACACCGTCGTCCTCTACGGCGGCAACAACAACTGGTTCGCCTCCTACGCCTACTGGTACTTCAAGCTCTACGGCCACCAGGACGTCCGCCTCCTCGACGGCGGCCGCAAGAAGTGGGAGCTCGACTCCCGCGACCTGGTCGCCGAGGTGCCGCAGCGGCCCCGCACCGAGTACAAGGCCAAGCCCCAGGACGGCTCCATCCGCGCCTTCCGCGACGACGTCGTGGCCGCCATCGGCACGCTCAACCTCGTCGACGTGCGCTCCCCCGACGAGTTCAGCGGCAAGCTGCTCGCCCCCGCGCACCTGCCGCAGGAGCAGTCGCAGCGCCCCGGCCACGTGCCGACCGCGCGCAACATCCCCTGGTCCAAGGCGGCCAACGACGACGGCACCTTCAAGTCCGACGAGGAACTGAAGGCGCTCTACGAGGCCGAGGGCGTCGACCTCTCCAAGGACACCATCGCCTACTGCCGCATCGGCGAGCGCTCGGCGCACACCTGGTTCGTGCTGCACGAGCTGCTCGGCCAGCCCAACGTCCGCAACTACGACGGCTCCTGGACGGAGTACGGCTCCCTCGTCGGCGTGCCGATCGAGCTCGGCTCCAACTGAAGCTCCAACTGGAACGGAACGGAGAAACGCATATGTGCGGAGCGAAGGCCGGCGGCCCCGACGCCTCGGCGGTCAAGCCCGGTGAGACCACGATCCAGGGCTCGGTGACCCGCGACGGCGAGCCCGTGGCCGGTTACGTGCGCCTGCTGGACGCCACCGGCGAGTTCACCGCCGAGGTGCCCACCTCGGCGACCGGGCAGTTCCGCTTCTACGCGGCCGAGGGCACCTGGACCGTACGCGCGCTGGTGCCCGGCGCGACCGCCGACCGGACGGTCGTGGTGAGCGAGAAGGGCGCGCTGGCGGAGGTCGCCATCGCCGTCTGATGCGGCACGAGGCGGCGCCGGGAACGGCGAAGGGCCGCACCCCAGGGGTTGGACGCCACGACGGGGGTGCGGCCCTTCGCGCTGCACGGCTTCCGGTCGTACGGTGAGAGTGTGTACGCGCGGCGCAGGCACGTCTACTTCGCCATGATGGGCACCTGCATTTTTCTGTTCGTCCTGGCGTGGTCCGTGGTGCGCCTGTGGTCGGTGCCGGCGGCCGTGGGGCTGTGCCTGTTCGCCATGGTCATCCCGCCGGTGGCCGCCATCGTCGCCAACCGCCGGGGACCCGACGACCGCTGGTGGGACGACCCGTCGGGCGACCCCGAGTCCGACAAGTGGTGGGACGAACTGGACGGCAAACGGTAGGGCCGCGGCCCTCGGCAGCCCTCAGCAGCGGCCCTCAGCAGCGGTCCTCAGTACACGAGCGCCTGGACGTCGTCCGCCATCGCCTCGCTCACGAAGACCTGCGCGCCGGCGATGCGCGCGCCCTCGATGAGGTCCTTCTCCTCGATGCCCCGCCGTGCCGCGCACTGCGTGCACAGCGTGATCATCCCCCCGCCGGCCTTGATCCCCTCGATCAGCTCCGGCAGCGGCGCCGCGTGCGGCAGCTCGAATTCCGCCGCCCGCCCCGGCAGCGCGAACCACGACGACTCGCCCGTCAGCCACAGCGACACCTCGACACCACTGGCCACGGCCACCGCCGCCACCGTGAACGCCTGCGAGCACCGCTCGGGCGCGTCAGCGCCCGCCGTCACCTTGATCACCAGCTTCTTCGGCATGCGGCCACTGTAGGGCGCGGGGCGCGCGGACCCCACGATCAACCTCACAGCGCCCCGCCGCACCCGGCGGACTAGACTCGTCCCCGCTACGCACACGTACACGTACCACCCACTCCGACCGAGGAGCGCGCTCGTGCTTGAAGGCTTCTTCACCACCCTGCTGGTACTGGTCGCCGTCGGCGTACTCGCCTTTATGGGCCTGACCTGGAAGAAGCTGTACCAGGGCCAGCGCTGACCCCTTTGTCCGCACCCACGACAGATCGCCTGAGCTCATGATCGAGATTCCGTCCGACCTCCACCCCAGCCTCGTCCCCCTGGTCTTCCTCCTCGGCAAGTGGGAAGGCGCGGGCGTCGCCGACTTCCCCGGTGCCGAGCAGTGCAACTTCGGGCAGGAGGTCGTCTTCAGCCACGACGGGCGTGACTTCCTCGAGTACGTCTCGCACTCCTGGGTGCTCGACGCCGACGGCAAGCCCGTCAAGCCGCTGGAGACCGAGAGCGGCTACTGGCGCATCGACAAGGACCGCAAGGTCGAGATCGTCATGATCCGCGACTCCGGCATCGTCGAGGTCTGGTACGGCGAGCTCGCCGACCAGAAGCCGCAGATCGACATCGCCACGGACGCCGTCGCCCGCACCGCCGCCTCTGGGCCCTACTCGGGCGGCAAGCGCCTGTACGGCTACGTCAAGGGCGACCTGATGTGGGTCGGCGAGAAGGCCACCCCCGAGGTGCCGCTGCGCCCGTACATGTCGGCCCAGCTGAAGAAGGTCCCGCAGGCCGACGACCTGCAGGCGTGGGCGCGCAACCTGCCCGACGACATGCCCGACGGCGTCGCCTTCTTCAACCCCGACGGCACGCCCTACAAGCCCGAGGGCGAATAACCCTCACGCCCGTCACCCAGCACGCCGCGGGGGAAGTCCGGTCGAATTCCGGCGCTGGCCCTCCCCCAGTGCCTGGACAGCCTGGGGGGACCCCCATCGGTAGGCGGCGAACCCTTTACAGGGTTCGCCGCAAGCCCGATCGCCCGCGGCGCGCGCTGCTCCCTGCCCGACTCGCCGTGGACTGCGAGGGTCAGACCCCGTGCATACGCGTGCTCGCGCGGACGCCCAGCACACGGCCCGAGGCGAAGGCGTACGCCCGTCCCGTGTCGACCGACTTCCCGGCCACCGCCCCGGCCGCCCGCATCCGCACGGCGGCCCGCCGGCTGCCGCTGCCGCCCCTGATCGCCGGGCTCGCCGCCGCCCTCCTCGTGTCGCTGCTGTGCTGCACGGCCCTCGGCGCCGCCGGCATCGGCTGGGCCCGCACCCTGCGCTACCTGCACGCCGGGCTGACCGGCGGCACCATCACCGCCGACGAGCTGCCCGCCTACAACATCGTCTGGGAGCTGCGCTTCCCCCGCGCCCTGCTGGCCGCCGTGGTCGGCGCCGGGCTGTCGGCCGTGGGCGTGGCCGTGCAGGCCATGGTCCGCAACGCCCTCGCCGACCCGTTCGTCCTCGGCATCTCCTCCGGCGCCGCCGTCGGCGCCAACGCCGTGCTCATCTTCGGCGCCCTCGGCTCGCTCGGCGTCTGGGCCCTCTCCGGCGCCGCCTTCACCGCCGCCCTGCTCTCCATGGCCCTGGTGTACACCGTGGCCCGCACCCGCCACGGCCTGACCCCGCTGCGGCTCGTCCTGACCGGCAGCGCCATGTACTACGGCTTCTCCGCCGTCACCACCCTCATGGTCTTCAGTGCCGAACGCGGCGAGGCGGCCCGCTCGGCCATGATGTGGCTGCTGGGCAGCCTCGGCGGCGCCTCCTGGGCCTCCGTGCCGATCGCGGCCGCGGCGGTGCTCGCCGGCACCGGCTGCCTGCTGTGGTGGGGACCCGGCCTGAACGCGCTGGCCATGGGCGACGAGACCGCCACCACCCTGGGCGTGGACCCCGACCGGCTGCGCCGCCTGCTGTTCGTGGTCACCGCCGCCGTCACCGGCGCCGTCGTCGCCGTCAGCGGCGCGATCGGCTTCGTCGGCCTGATGGTCCCGCACGTGGCCCGCATGCTCGTGGGCGCCGACCACCGCCGCGTCCTGACCGTGGCCCCCCTGCTGGGCGCCGTCCTGCTGGTCTGGGTGGACGTGGTCTCCCGCCTCCTCCTGGCCCCGATCGAACTCCCGGTGGGCGTCATCACGGCTCTGATAGGTGTCCCCTGCTTCGTGACCCTGATGCGCCGCCACGGCTACGCCTTCGGAGGTGCGTGATGCCCGGTCGTGCCCGCCCACGGACCCGCACCCGAGGGGGCACGCCCTGATGCGACTCGACGTGGAGAACCTCACCGCCGACGCCGCAGGCGTACGCCTGCTGAAGGACGTCACCCTACGGGCGGACAGCGGCCGGTTCGTGGGCCTGGTAGGGCCCAATGGCAGCGGCAAGTCCACCCTCCTGCGCTGCGTCTACCGCGCCCTGCGCCCCGCCGCGGGCCACGTCCGGCTCGACGGCGACGACGTGCACGAGCTCACCGCCCGCGAGGCCGCCCAGCGACTGGCCGCCCTCCCGCAGGACGCGGGCGGCGGCGAGTTCGACTTCACCGCCGCCGAGGTCGTGGCCATGGGCCGCCTGCCGCATCGGCGGGCCGCGGCCCGCGCCACGGCGGCGGACGCCGAGGCATGCGCCGCCGCCCTGGCCCGCGTGGGCGCCGCCCACCTGGCCGGGCGCGGCTTCCTGTCGCTGTCGGGCGGCGAGAAGCAGCGGGTGCTCATCGCCCGGGCGCTGGCCCAGGAGCCGAAGGTGCTGGTGCTGGACGAGCCGACGAACCACCTGGACATCTCCCAGCAGCTGGAGGTCCTGGCGCTGGTGCGCGACGCGGGCCCGACCGTGCTGGCGGCGCTGCACGACCTGAACCTCGCCGCGACCCACTGCGACGAGCTGTACGTCATCGCCGCCGGCCGCATCGTGGCCTCCGGAGCGCCGCACTCCGTACTGACCGCCGAGCTGCTCGCCGAGGTCTTCGGCGTCCGTGCGCACCGGGTGCCGCACCCGGTCTCCGGTGTGCCGCAGCTGCTCTTCGACCGTCTCCCCCGTTAGGACCGCATGCGTACGCGCCCTGCCCGCCCGTCCCTGGCCCCGCTCGCCCTGGCCCTGCTCTGCGCGATCACCCTGACGAGTTGCGGGGCGAAGGTTTCGGACGCTTCCGACGACAAACAGGCCGCAGGCCGCTCCTCGGGCCACTATCCGGTCACCATCGAGAACTGCGGCGTGAAGACCACGTACGACAGGGCACCGCAGCGCGTGGTCACCAATGACGTGGGCATCTCGGAGATCATGTTCGCGCTCGGCCTGGAGGACCGCATGGCGGGCTACGTCGCGCCCGCGTACACCACCAGCCGGCCGGACGCCGACGTCCCGTGGAAGGACGGCTACGCCAAGGTGAAGCGGCTGTCCACCAAGGAGATCACCAAGGAGCTGGTGCTGGACGCACGGGCCGACCTGGTCTTCGCGGGCTGGAACTACGGCTTCGGCGAGGGCAGCGGCCTGACCCCCGAGCGGCTGAAGCAGCTCGGCGTGGGCTCGTACGTGCTCACCGAGTCCTGCCACAACGGCACCGGCGGCTCGCGCGGCGTGATGCCGCCGCTGGAGGCCCTGTACACGGACCTGGAGACGCTGGGGAAGATCTTCGACGTGGAGGACCGCGCCCGCGCCCTCGTTGCGGGCTTCCGCAAGCGCGTCGCCGACGCCCGGGCGCAGGTGCCGAAGGACGGCCGGGCGCCGCGGGTCTTCCTCTACGACGACGGCCGCGACAAGCCCGTCACCGCCGGCGCCTTCGCGGGCGCCCACGACATCATCACGAAGGCGGGCGGCGACCATGTGATGAAGGACCTGAAGGACACCTGGGTCACCGTCGGCTGGGAGACCGTGGTCGAACGCGACCCCGAGGTCATCGTCATCAACAACTACGGCGACGTCGGCGCGGAGCAGAAGAAGAAGTTCCTCATGTCCTACCCGCCCCTGGCGGGCGTCTCGGCCATCAGGAACGACCGCGTCTTCGTCCTGGACTACGTCGACCTCGTCGAGAGCCCCCGCAACCCGGCGGCCGTCGCCGCGCTCGCCGGCTACCTGAAGGGGGTACGCGGGCACTGAGCCTGCCTAGACTGGGGGCGTGGTGGAAACCGACTGGCAGAGCGACCTCCGAAAGCGCGGCTACCGGCTGACCCCGCAGCGCCAGCTCGTCCTGGAGGCGGTCGACCGGCTCGAACACGCGACGCCGGACGACATCCTGACCGAGGTCCGCCGGACCGCGGGCGGGGTGAACATCTCGACCGTCTACCGGACGCTGGAGCTGCTGGAGGAGCTGGGCCTGGTCAGCCACGCCCATCTCGGGCACGGCGCGCCGACATACCACCTCGCCGACCGGCACGACCACATACACCTCGTCTGCCGCGACTGCACCGACGTCATCGAGGCCGACCTGTCGGTGGCCGCCGGCTTCACCGCGAAGCTGCGCGAGGAGTTCGGTTTCGAGACGGACATGAAGCACTTCGCGATCTTCGGCCGGTGCTCCGGCTGCGCCTCGAAGGAGCAGGGCGGGGCCCCGTAGGCTGGGGGCATGCTGTCTCACACGCCCAGCCCGCTGCTGTCGTCGCCCGGCGCCGTCGCCGCCGAGAGCCCGGACGAAGGCGTCGCCGCGCACTACGGCGACCCGTTCCGCGAACAGCGCGCGCTCGCGGACGGAACGGGATTCGTCGACCTCTCGCACCGGGGCGTCGTCGCGGTCACCGGGCCCGACCGGCTGAGCTGGCTGCACCTCCTCGTCACCCAGCACGTCAGCGAGCTGCCGCCCGGGCAGGCGACGCAGGCGCTGATCCTCTCCCCGCACGGCCACATCGAGCATGCGCTGTACCTCGTGGACGACGGCGCGACGACCTGGATGCACGTCGAGCCCGGCACGCAGGAGGCGCTGATCGCCTACCTGGAGAGCATGAAGTTCTTCTACAAGGTCGAGGTGGCCGACCGCACGGCCGACGTCGCGGTGGTCCACCTGCCGGCCGGCTCGATCGCCGAGGTCCCTCAGGACGTCGTCGTGCGCGAGACGTCGTACGGTCGCGACCTGTTCCTGCCCCGCGAGCGCCTCGCGGACTTCGCCGCCGCCCACGGCCCGGCCGCCGGCGTGCTGGCGTACGAGGCGCTGCGCGTGGAGGCCCACCGGCCGCGGGTCGGGCGGGAGACCGACCACCGCACGATCCCCCACGAGCTGGGGCTGATCGGGGTGGCCGTGCACCTGCAGAAGGGCTGCTACCGCGGCCAGGAGACCGTGGCGCGCGTGCACAACCTGGGCAAGCCGCCGCGCAGGCTGGTCTTCCTGCACCTGGACGGCAGCGAGGTCACCCTGCCGGGTCACGGCGCGCCCGTCCGCCTCGCCGCCGACGGCCCCGAGGGCCGTCAGCTGGGCTTCGTCACGACGTCGGCCCGCCACCACGAGCTGGGCCCGATCGCCCTGGCCCTGGTCAAGCGCAACGTCCCCGTGGACGCCCCCCTCCTGGTGGGCGAGGGCACGGCGGCATCCCAGGAGGTCGTGGTCGAGCCGTAGACGGACGGGGCTCGGGGGGCTGGTGCAGTGCCCCGTCAGGGGCGCGGGGAACTGCGCGACAAGCCACGACGCACCCGCAGGCAGGATGCCGTGCTTCGCCCCCGCCTCGGGGTGGCACGTCGACTACCGGCCGTCGGTGGCCGGCCCTAGACCTCCAGCAGCACCGTGAAGGGGCCGTCGTTCGTCAGCGAGACCTTCATGTCCGCCCCGAACACCCCCGTCTCCACCCGCGCCCCGAGCGCCCGCAGCTGGGCGACGACCTCGTCGACGAGCGGCTCGGCGACGTCTCCGGGCGCGGCCGCGTTCCACGTCGGCCGCCGCCCCTTCCGGGCGTCACCGTAGAGAGTGAACTGGGAGATCACCAGCAAAGGTGCCCCCACGTCGGAGCACGACTTCTCGTCCGCCAGCACCCGCAGGCTCCACAGCTTGCGGGCCAGGCGGGCGCACTGCTCCCGCGTGTCCTCGTGTGTCACGCCGACCAGCACGCACAGGCCCTCGCCGAGGATCTCGCCGACCACCTGTCCGTCCACGGTGACGCTCGCACCGTTCACCCTCTGCACCACTGCACGCATACGGACCATGATGCCCTGCGCCCATTCAGGGCTGTTCGGGCGGAGAGACCCTGCGCCCGGGGCGCGCGGAATGGCACGATGCGTGCAGGCGGTGCCTTTTGCGGGCAACGGCAAGGCGATCCGGCCGCACACCGCCTGCCCGAGGGGACGGAACCGCATGACCACACCCACCGAGGACGGCCCCCTGCTGGAGGCAGCCGAGTTGCGGGACCTCAAGGACTCCCACGACAACAGGAGCCACCTCGATACCAGAGACCTCAGGGACCACAAAAGCTTCAAGGACCTCAAGGCAGTGGACAGCTTGCAGGCCAGGCCCCCGAGCCAGCGCTCCGGCCGGCTGGCGGACGTCGCCGGCCGTCGGCCGTCCGAGCTGCGCCTGTCCGAGCTGCGCGCCCTGCGCCGGGAGTCCCAGCGGGAGGAGGCCGACCTCAGCTACGTGCGCCGCCTGCTGCAGGGCCGCATCGACATCCTGCGGGCCGAGCTGGGCCGGCGGGCCGCCCCGGGCTCGCCGCCCGTCGAGCGGCTCCTGGTCGACCGCCTGCCGGAGATCCTCGCCGACGGCCCCTCCGACCACCGTTCCTCCGCCCGTCACCTGACGCTCGGCACGCCGCATGGCGAGGAGTACCGCCGACTGGCCGACGACATGCTCTCCGAGGTCGGACTGTCCGACCTCGGCGCCCGCACCGACCAGGAACTGCGCGACGGCATGCGCCGCCTGGTGGCGTACGAGCGGCAGGTCTCCGTGCGGCGCCGGCGGCTGCAGCGCACGGCCGACGACTGCGGCGCCGAGATCGCCCGCCGGTACCGCGAAGGGGAAGCCCAGGTGGACGACCTGCTCCCGTGACCGCCGGCGCCGCCTACGGGCGCCCGTCCGGGGGTGAATTCAGGTGCGCGCACGCCGCGTTGCCGCCTAGCGTTCCCGCATGAGCGTTGAGGTGCGCACCATCGACGAGTCGGACCTGCCCGGCTGGATCCGGGCGATGAACACCGGGTTCCTGCGCCCGCCCGGAGGCGGCAAGGAGGAGGTCGCGCTGCGCACCGCGGGCACGGACCTCGACCGCGCCCAGGGCGCCTTCGACGGCGACCGCTGCGTCGCCACGTACCGCAGCTTTCCGCAGCGCCTGAGCGTCCCCGGCGGCCGCAGCGTCGCGGCCGACGCGGTCTCCGGCGTCACCGTCTCCCCCACCCACCGCCGGCGCGGGCTGCTCGGCCGCATGATCGAGCGCGATCTGCGCGCCGCCAAGGAGCGCGGGGACCTCGTCGCGACGCTGATCGCCGCCGAGTGGCCCATCTACGGCCGCTACGGCTTCGGCCCGGGCACCTGGACCACGCGCTGGGAGGTCGAGATCGCCCGCGCCGGTCTCGACCGGCGCTACGCGGGCCCCGCGGACGGCGGCCGCGTCGACCTGGTCGACCTCGACACCGTGCGCGCCCTGGGGCCGGCCCTGCACGCGCGCATGAGCACCGTGCGGCACGGGGTGGTCGACCGCACGGATCGCTGGTGGCAGATGAACACCGGTGTGCTGACACGGCCGGGCACGACGTGGACGGAGCCGTTCACCGCCCTGTACCGCGCCCCCGACGGCACCCCGGAGGGGCTCGTGGCCTACACGTCCGACGACGACTGGGACGCCAAGCGCCCCCGCAACACCCTCACCGTCCTCGACCTCGTCACCGTCTCCTCGCGCGCCGAACGGGCCCTGTGGCACTTCCTGTTGTCCATCGACTGGGCCTGGACGGTCGACTCCGGCCACCGCGCCCCGGACGACCTGCTGCCGCTACTGCTGCCCGACGTCCGCGCGGCCCGCGTCACCACCCACGCCGACTACCTGTGGCTGCGCCCGCTCGACGTACCGGGCCTGCTGCGGGAGCGCGCGTACGCCGTGCCGGGAGCGCTCGTCCTGGAGGTGAGCGACCCCTCGGGGCTCGCCGTGGGGCGGTTCCTGCTGGAGGCGGACGAGGACGGGGCGCACTGCGCGCCCACCACCCGTCCGGCCGACATCGCGCTGGACCTCGGCGCCCTGAGCGCGCTGTACCTGGGCGACGAGTCGGCGGTGCGGCTGGCGGCGCTGGGCCGGCTCGACGAGGAGCGACCGGGCGCGGTGGCGCGGGCGGAGCTCATGCTGCGGACGGCACGCCGCCCGTGGTGCCCCGATTCGTTCTGATCCGTCCTGGCACGACTCCGGGGCAACGGGCCTTTTCCCGGCGATCACTTGACCTCAAGCATGGTTGAGGTCGGAGGCTTCTTCCAGCGGACGGCACGACGCCGGCCGCGGCAGACCACTGCCCCAACCCGCCCTGGAGAAGAGGCCCGCAGCCATGTCCGCCACCGTCGCCGAGACCGCCGCCGAGACCCCCGCCGCCCCCCGCCCGGACGCCCCGTACCGGCTCGCCGTCGTCGTCGCCTCGACACGCGAGGGCCGCTTCGGGCCCGTCGTCGCCGCCTGGCTCGGCCGGCAGCTCGCCGGGCGCGACGACGTCCAGGTCGACGTCATCGACCTGGCCGACCACCCGCTGCCCGGCCACCTGTCGAAGGAACCGGACGCGACCGACGCCGCCGCCCTCGCGGCCGTCACCCCGCGGCTCGCGGCGGCCGACGCCTTCATCGTCGTCACCCCCGAGTACAACCACAGCTACCCGGCCCCGCTGAAGAACCTCATCGACTGGCACTACACCCAGTGGCAGGCCAAGCCCGTCGCCTTCGTCTCCTACGGCGGCCTGTCCGGCGGCCTGCGCGCGGTCGAGCACCTGCGCCCGGTCTTCGCCGAGCTCCACGCCGTCACCATCCGCGAGACCGTCAGCTTCCACAGCCCCTGGGGCCGCCTGGACACGACGGGCCTCCACCTCGACGAGGAGGCCGGCACGGCGGCCGCCGGCGCGGCGAAGGTGATGCTCGACCAGCTCGCCTGGTGGGCCGTCTCCCTCCGCGAGGCCCGCGCGGCCCGCCCCTACGGCAAGTAGGGCGGCCCGGGACGGTCCGGGGCGCCCCGTCAGGGGCGCGGGGAACTGCGCGACAAGCCACGACGCGCCCGCAGACGGGGTGCCGTGGCGCGCCCACGCGGCGGCATCCGCCGCCCAGGGCACTAGGCGACGGCCGGACCGTACACGTACGGCGTCGTCGTCGTGAGCGGTACGAAACCGAGCCGCTGCAGGATCGGCCGGCTCGTCGGCAACGCATCCACCTGCAGGAAGCGGAAGCCGCGCTCGGCCGCCATACGGGCCCGGGCGGCGACCAGCGCCCGGTAGACGCCCCGGCCGCGCCACGCCGGCACGGTACCGCCGGACCACAGGCTCGCGAAGCTCGTGCCCGGGTGGAACTGCAGACGGGCCGCACCGACCGGTTCGTCGCCGGCCATGGCGACCAGAGCGGGGACCGCCGCCGGGTCGGCCGCCAGCTCGTCCAGCAGCTGCTGCACGACGGACGAGCGGCTGTGGCCGAACGCCAGCTCGTGCACGGCCGCCACGCGCCGTACGCCCGCGGCGTCGGTCACCGGCTCCAGCCGGACGCCGGGCGGCAGGGAGGGAGGCGCCGGCAGATCGCCGTGGACGGGGGTCTCGGCGACCATCAGCGTCTCCTCCTCCTCGGGCACGAAGCCCGCCGCCCGGAGCCGCCCGGCCAGGCCGGGCGGGCCGTCGTGGCCGTACAGCTTCCACTCGAACCCGCGCTCCAGCGCGGTGAAATACCGCACCTGCGCCGCGATGACGGCATCGACGGTGTCCTCGTCGGCCCCCTCCAGGCCCGACCAGACGATGCCGTTCCAGTCCTGCGCGCCGGCGCCGACGTACCGTACGACGGGCCCGTCCCGCTCCACCCGGTCCCCGGGCGCCTCGGGCCGGGCGTCCCGGCGCATCTCGCGGTCGAAGAGCGCAAGCAGAGCGGCTTCACTGATGTCCATGGAGCCACTGCAGCACCGGCAACGCACGGCGGCAAAGGATTAACGGGGGGGGGCAGCGTCGCGGGTCAGTACGGCTAGGCCGTCGGCTGGGTGAAGCGAATGTTGTTGCCGAAGGGGTCGCGCAGCCCGCAGTCGATGCCGTACGGCCGCTCGGTCGGCTCCTGCGTGAACTCCACGCCCTTGGCGAGCAGTTCCTCGTAGGTCTTGTGGCAGTCGTCGGTCGTGAGGATGAGCCAGCCGGCCATCGCACCCTTGGTGATCAGGTCGCGGACCTGCGCCGCGGTCTCCTCGGACATGCGGGGGCCGCCCGGCATCTCCAGCAGGACCTCCCGGCCCGGCTCGCCGGGCACGCCGACGGTCAGCCAGCGCATGAAGCCCAGGTCGATGTCCGCGACGACCTCCAGCCCGAGCTTGCCGACGTAGAAGTCGAGGGCCTCGTCCTGGTCGAGGACGTACATCTGCGAGTGCGTAATGGCGTTGAACATGTGCCCAACAGTATGCGGCGCGCAGGCCGAAAACTTATCCGGAACTGCTCGATGCACTGCTCGACGCACTGCTCGCCACGGGGCGCACTTCCGCAGGTCGCAGCCAGGCCATGGCGAAGCAGCTGGGGACCTCCTGCACGGCCACCGCCCGCTTGCGGTACTCCCGAGGCGACTGCCCCACGATGTCGCGGAAGGTGCGGCTGAACGTGCCGAGGCTGGAGAACCCGACCTCCATGCAGATGTCCGTGACGCTGCGCTCCGTCTCGCGCAGCAGGCACATCGCCCGCTCCACACGCCGCCGTTGCAGATAACGGTGCGGCGTCTCGCCGAACGTGGCACGGAAGGTGCGGCTGAAGTGCGCCTCGGAGACATGGGCGATACGGGCCAGGGCGGGCACGTCCAAGGGCTGCGCGTAGGCACGGTCCATGGCGTCCCGGGCCCGCAGCATCCGGCGATTGGCGTCCTCCACCGCACGATTCACGCAGGTAAGAATGGCATACGCTGTCGAACGCCCTTTTTGACGCCTTGTAAGGAAAAGCAGGTGCAACGCAGGTGAAGCTGGCCCGACTCTCCGCCGTGGTGACGGCCGGTGCACTGATACCGGCCGTGCTGCTCGCAGCTCCGGCCGTGGCCGCCGGCAGCGGCACGTCGGCATCCTCCGTGGCCGGCAGCTCGCTGGACGACGACCGCGCCGCGATCCTGAGGATGCTGAACGACAGGAACATCGGCCGTGGGCTGCGCGAGGCCGCGAACAAGGCGCTCAGCGGCTCCCCGGCGGACGTCCGCGCCTTCCTGGAGACCGGCCAGTACAAGGCCCGCGACGAGGACAACCGCTTCGCCGTCCTCAAGCTCCTGTCGGACAAGGACACCGGCCCGGCGGTGCGCGAGGCCGCGAACAAGGCACTCGACGGCAGCCCCGAGGACCGCGCCCGCTTCCTGGCGACCGGGCGCGACGAGATCCGCGTGATCGACGACCGCTTGCGGATCAGCCAGATCATGAGCGGCGGCGGCCCGGCCGTGAGGGAAGCCGCCCGGAAGGCGCTGCGCGGTACCCCGCAGGACGCACGGCGCTTCCTGGAGACCGGCCAGTACGAGGCCCGGGCCAAGGACGAGGCCGCCGAGAAGGCGGCCAAGGAGCGCGCCGAGCGAGCCAAGGCCGGTACGTCGGCCGAGCCCACCGCACCGCCGACGCAGTCGTCACCGCCGTCACAGTCGTCGCAGTCGCCGTCGTCCGCGACGAAGGCCGGCGGGGCGGGTGCGACCGACAAGCCCGCTCCGGCGCCGGCGTCCGCCTCCCCGGCGCCGGCCGGTGGCACGCAGATGGCCGAGACGGGCACCGGCTCCGGCGTTCCCTGGGCCGCCGCCGGCGCCGCGGTCGCCCTGGCGGCGGGTGCCGGCATGGTCGTCGTGGCCCGGCGCCGCCGCAGCACGACCGAACGCCGATAACCGGAAACACCGCATTCGGAAACAACGTAAAGGCGGCGGCACCCCGCACGGGGTGCCGCCGCCTTTTGTCCTACCGCCGATCAGTAAGCGGAATTGACGTTGTCCATCGAGCCGTACTTGTCGGCCGCGTAATTGCAGGACGCGACGATGTTGGCCACCGGGTCCCAGATGTTCCAGGAGGTGCCGTCGACGTGGTACGCCTTGAACGTCGGGTCGATGATCTGCAGCAGACCCTTCGACGGGACACCGTTGACGGCGTTGACGTCCCAGTCGTTGATCGCATGCGGGTTACCCGTGGACTCACGCATCACATTGCGCTTGATGCCCTCGTACGAGCCCGGGATGCCCTTGGCCTTCATGATGTCCAGGGACTGGCGGATCCAGCCGTCCAGGTTGTCCGCGTAGACCTTCGGCGCCGGGGCGGCCGGCTTGGCGGCGGGCTTCTCGGCGGGCTTGGCCGGGGCGGCCTTGAGGGCCTTGCGGGCCTCGGCCCGGCTGGCGGCCTCCTTGGCGGCGCGCTCGCGGTCGGCCTTGGCCTTGGCGGCGGCGTCGGCCTCGGCCTTGACGCGGGCCCGGGCGTCGGTCTTCGCCTGGGCGGCCGCACCGTCGGCGGCCTTGGTCAGCTCCTCCTGCTGGGTCTCGCCGAAGGACTGGGCGCTCCAGGCGACCGGCTTGACCGAGGCGGTGTCGGCGGCCACGGCGTGCGAGGCGAGGCCGAACCCGAGGGTGGCGGCACCGGCCACGGCGACGCCGGCGGCGGAGAACTTGTGGACCTTGGTGAGACGGGTATAGCCGGAGTGGGTGGAGCGCATATCTGAGCTGAACCTCTTCCAATCGCGAAAGTCGCTGCGGCCTTGCACGGCGCATAAGAGAAGCGCCGTTTGTCGGTCGACGGCGCCGTGGCGACCCCGCAATTGTTAGCGGCGGAGAAAACCCCGCGCAATGATGTGACGTACTACATGACGCCGTACCTCCCCGGCCCATTCAGTGAAGCGATTCCCATTTTTCCGCGGATTCTCTGCCTTTCCCAGCACGGCCCCGGGCCGTATGTGACGCAGGCCCTATGCCCGGGCTCACATCCGGCGCCCCCTTTTCTCACCTGCCGTGACCGGGCGCATACGCGAAGAGGCGGTCCTGGTCGGCGAGGATGTCGATTTCGACGATCCGGCCGTCCGCGATCGTGAAGCCCATGACCGCCATCAGGCGACCCTCCACCTCCGTGACCACGCCGACCGCGCCATTGACCAGCGCGGGCCGTGCGGCGTGCGAGAACTTCCGGAAGGTGAGCGCCTGCCCCGCCACCGCGGCCGCGCCCCGCACCAGCTTGGACGCCCCGGCGCCCACCGCCACGGCACCGGCGTCCGCGCGCAGCACCACGTCGGGGTCGAGCACCGTGAGGAGCGCGTCGAAGTCGCCGTCGCGCGACGCGGCGAGGAAGGCGTCGACGACCTCCCGCTGCAGCGCCAGGTCGGCGTCCGGCGTCGGTGCGGCGCCCCGCACCCGCCGCCGGGCCCGGCTGGCGAGCTGTCTGGCCGCGGCCGGCGTCCGCTCCACCACGGGCGCGATCTCCTCGAAGGGGACGCCGAACATGTCGTGCAGGACGAACGCGAGCCGCTCGGCCGGTGCCAGCGTGTCGAGGACGACGAGCAGCGCCAGGCCGACGGAGTCGGCCAGCAGCGCCTGCTGCTCCGGGTCGGTGCCGTCCCCGCCCTCGTGCCCGACGTGGCTGACGACCGGGTCGGGCACGTGCACGCCCATGGGCTCCTCGCCCCGGGCCGTGCGGGAGCGCAATATGTCCAGGCACACTCTGCTGACGACCGTGGTCAGCCATCCGCCCAGGTTCTCGATCGCACCCGAGTCGGAACGGCTCAGCCGCAGCCACGCCTCCTGCACGGCGTCCTCGGCCTCGCTGAGGGAGCCGAGCATCCGGTAGGCCACCGCGCGCAGGTGGTCCCGGCTCGCCTCGAACCGTTCCGCGAGAAGATCACGTTCGTCCATGATCGGTTTCTACCAGGCCCTTCCGGCGACCTGCCGGGTCGTGACGTTGAGACGGTTGAAAAAATTGCTGAGGGCTATCCACAGCGTTATGGAGGCGAGCTGCCGCTCGTCGTAGTACTCGGCGGCCTCCTGCCACACCGCGTCCGGCACCGGATCCGGCCGGTCCGCCAGCCGCGTGGCCGCCTCCGCAAGTGCCAGCGCGGCACGCTCGGCGTCGCTGAAGTACGGCGCGTCCCGCCAGGCGGCCACCGCGAACAGCTGCTCGTCGCCCGCGCCCGCCTTCCTCGCGCTCGCGGCTCCGGCGTCGACGCAGTACCCGCACCCGTTGATCTGGCTCACGCGCAGGTGGACCAGCTCCAGCGTCCGCTCCTCGACACCCCCTTTCTTCGCCGCCTTCAGCACCCCGAGAATCGGCGCCATCGCCTCCGGAATGACCACCGCCGGGTTCTGCATCCGTGCCTGCAGCGTCGTCATCGCCACCGCCCTCGCCCTCGCTCGCGCTCCTGTTTTCCGCCCGTCACTGGATTGACGGATCGCGGCCGGCGAATGTGACCGGCTCCCGCGCCGGACTTCGTCACCCCGCCGGCCCACGGCGGATGCGGCGCCCGCCACCGCCCCGACACCCTGGGAAAAGGGGCCCCGCGGCCGGCCCCGGGCCCCCAGCAGGCAGGCCCGCGGAAGGCCGCGAGAAGATCGCAGGAAAGGCCGTGATGACCGTGACCGCCACAGCCAGGTCCTGGCTCGTCACCGGCGCCTCCTCCGGTCTCGGCCGCCACGTCGCCGAGCTGCTGCTCGCCCGCGGCGACCGGGTGGCGGCCACCGCCCGCCGCGCGTCCGGGCTGGACGACCTCGTGGCCGCCCACGCCCGCGACCGCCTGTGGGTGCAGGCCCTGGACGTCACCGACGCCGACGCCGTGCGCCGCACGGTCGACGCGGCGTTCGCCGCGCTCGGCCGCGTCGACGTCGTCGTGAACACCTCCGGACCCGGCCTGCTCGGAGCGGTGGAGGAGGTCACGGACGCGCAGCTGCGCCACCAGCTCGACACCGACCTCTTCGGCGCGATCCGGATCGCCCGCGCCGCGCTGCCCCACCTGCGCGAACAGGGCGGCGGCCGGATCCTGCAGGCGACCGGCGCGGGCGGCCACGACGCGCTGCCGCTGATGAGCCTGCGCCTGGCCGCCGCGCGCGGCGTCGAAGGCTTCTTCGCCTCGCTCGCCGGGGAAGTCTCGCCCTTCGGCATCCGGATCACGCTGATCGAACAGGCCGACGCCCCGGCCGCCGACTGGGCCGCGCCCCTGGCCGCGTACGAGCGGACTCCCCTGGCCGGGCTGCGCCGCACCCTGACCTCCGGCGCCGTACGCCCCCTGAGCGATCCGGCCAAGTCGGCCCGCGCCGTCCTCGACTGCGCCGACCTCGATCCGGCCCCTCTCCGCCTGGTCCTCGGCAGCGACGCCTACGAGACGACCCGCACCGCTCTCGCCCGCCGCCTGGCGGACCTGGAGAGCCAGCGGGAGATCGCCTGGTCGACGGACGTCGACGACGTCCGCCACTGACCCGCACGCCGGGGCCCGCCACCGGACGCCCACCGGGCCGCCATCGGACCGCCACCGGAACCGACGGGCCGTGGCTCGATCAGCACACTTTTGCAAGCGGCTTGCTTGCAAAAGTTAGCAATGTGCGACAGCATCGTCCGCATGGCATCACTCAACGTCGGCAACCTCGGCGAGTTCCTGCGTGAGCAGCGGCGCAACGCGCAGCTCACCCTGCGACAGCTCGCGGATGCCGCCGGAGTGTCCAACCCGTACCTCAGCCAGATCGAGCGCGGCCTGCGCCGGCCGAGTGCGGAGATCCTGCAGCAGCTGGCCAAGGCGCTGCGGATCTCCGCCGAGACGCTGTACGTGCAGGCCGGGATCCTCGACGAGCGGGAACGGGAGGAAGCGGAGGTCCGCAGCGTGATCCTCGCCGATCCCTCGATCAACGAGCAGCAGAAGCAGGCGCTGCTCCAGATCTACGAGGCGTTCCGCAAGGAGAACGCGCTCGCCGCCGACAAGGCGGCCGGGGCGGACGACAACAGCACACCCGACCACGGCAAACCTTCGAGCTGATCCGGGAGATCCCACGCCATGGCCATCACACAGGACATCCGCAAGGCGGCCACCGACACCGTGTACGCCGCCGCCGGCACCGCGGACCTCGCCGCGGAGAAGCTGGGACAGCTGGTCGCCGACGCCCCGGCCCGCATCGAGCAGCTGCGCAGCACCGACCCGAAGGCGCTGGGCGAGCGCGTGACCCAGCAGGCCAAGCAGGTCGGCACCCAGGTGACCACCAAGGTCGCCGGGTTCGTCGGGACGATCGACACCGACGCCAAGAAGCTCAAGCAGACCGCCCAGGACCTCGCTCTGCGGGGCGTCGGCCAGGCCGTCTCCGCGGCCGCGCAGGCCGGGGAGACGTTCGAGAAGATGGCCGAGCGCGGCCGCACGGCCGTGAAGGCCTGGCGCGGCGAGGCCGCCGAGGAGATCGCCGAGATCGCGGTCGCCGTCGAGCCCGACAGCGAGCAGGGCACGGGCGACAAGACCGCGCAGGCGGAGGCCGCTCCGGCTCCGGCCGCGGACGCGGACACCGCCGAGTCCAAGGAGGCCGGGGCCGAGTCCAAGGAGGCCGGGGCCGAGGCCAAGCCGGCCGCCCGCCGCTCCACCACCGCGACCCGCAAGCCCGCGGCCAAGAAGGCCGACGCCAAGAACGGCGACGAGGCGTAAGAAGCGAGGCGCAGGAGACACGGCGTAACAACGGCGCGAATGATCCGGGCACGCACGCCGTGCCCGGATCGTTCAGCCGGTACGGTGGCAGAGGACGCTGCGCAGGCACGGACAAGAGGTGAGCGGAAATGCTGGTGGAAGCCTTCGGCGAGGTCCTGTCCTGGATCTCGATCGGCCTGCTCGCCTTCACGATCGTCGCCTTCATCGACGCCGCCGTGCACCGCGAGGACGCCTACCGCGCGGCCGACAAGCAGTCCAAGGGCTTCTGGCTGATCATCCTCGGCCTGGCCGGCGCCGTGAACTTCTTCTTCGGCGTGATGAGCTTCCTGCCGATCCTCGGCCTGATCGCCACGATCGTCTACATGGTCGACGTGCGTCCCGCCCTGCGGCAGGTCTCCGGCCGCGGCGGCCCGCGGCGGCGCGGTTCGAGCTCGGACGGTCCGTACGGGCCGTTCAACGGCGGCCGCTGATCCGGGAGCCGCGCGGGGCGCCGGGAGCCGCCCGGCCGCCGGCCCTCACCCCCGGTCGAGCAGGATCACGGCCACGTCGTCGGTCAAGTCGCCGCCGTTGAGGGCCCGGACCTCCGCCAGAGTCGCTTCCAGAAGCTCCTCTCCCCGCAGCCCCTCTCTCACCCGACGCCTCACCAGCTCGATCAGCCCCTCCTGCCCCAGGCGCCGCGCCCCGGTACCCACCCGGCCCTCGATCAGGCCGTCGGTGTACATCATCAGGCTCCAGGCGGGGCCCAGTTGGATCTCCCGGTGCGGCCAGCGGGCGGATGCCGGCAGGCCCAGCGCCGGGCCGCCGCAGTCCTGCGGCAGCAGGACCGGCGCCCGCCGGGGGCGGACGAGCAAGGGCGCGGGGTGTCCGGCCAGGCACAGGGAGGCGGTGCGTCCGTCGGGGGCCATGTCCACCGTGCACAGCGTCGCGAAGACCTCGTCGTGCGCCCGCTCGTGCTCAAGTACTTGTTGCAGCGTGGCGAGCAGTTCGTCGCCGCACACTCCGGCGAGGGTCAGGGCCCGCCACGCTATGCGCAGTTCCACGCCCAGCGCCGCCTCGTCCGGGCCGTGCCCGCACACGTCGCCGATCATCGCGTGGACGGTGCCGTCGGGCGTGCGGACGCTGTCGTAGAAGTCGCCGCCGAGCAGGGCGCGGCTGCGTCCGGGGCGGTAGCGGGCCGCGAAGCGCAGTCCGGATCCGGCCAGCAGGGGGTGCGGCAGCAGGCCGCGCTCCAGGCGGGCGTTCTCCTGGGCGCGCAACCGGCTCTCGGTGAGCTGCCGCTGGGCGAAGTCGGCACGCTTGCGTTCGACGGCGTAGCGGATGGCGCGGTTGAGCACCCGTCCGTCGAGTTCGTCGCGGAAGAGGTAGTCCTGGGCGCCGACGCGTACGGCTTCCGCCGCCCGTTCGGCGTCGGCCTCGGCGGTGAGGGCGAGGACGGCGTGGTCGGGGGCGAGCCTCAGGACCTGTCGCAGGGTGGCGAGTTCGTCCGGTGGCCGGCCGGGGGTGCGGCCGGCGGGCGGCAGCGCGAGGTCGAGGAGGATGCACTGCACGTCATCGGTGAGCAACCGTTCCGCCTCGGTGAGGTTGCGGGCGGTACGGATGCGTACGGGCCCCTCGGACGCACCGTTCACGGCCGTCATGTGCCGCCCGGCGAGGGATCCGCCGGGCTCGCCCTCGATCACGAGCAGCGTGAGCCCGCCGTCGGCGTCGGCGGCCTCGGGGGCGTCGGCGGCAGCCTCGGCGGCACCGGTGGCCTCACCGGTCGGCGCGGCGGGTGGCCGTCCTGCCGGCCTCGGCTCGGGCACGGGCATCACTAGGTCCTTCCTCCCCCAGCAGTCGCTGGAGGCACCCCACCCCCGAAGCGCGGCGCCTCGCCGCCTTGCCGGCCTCACGGACGAGTACCGAACGTGACCCTAGCGCCAGAGCCCGGTCGAACGGAATGGTACGCAGCCACCCGCCTCTGTCATATGCCTTGGTCCATGGGGAAGTTGGCGCCCTTCTCCACTCGAACGGAGGAGCGCACGCCCGAAGGCGTCACGCCCCTCCCGTGCTCGTCGGCCTCCCGGCCGCGCCCTCAGCCCGGCCGGACGACCCCGAGGATCGGCATGGTGCCCGCCCCGGCCAGCGTCACCTGGCGGCCCGGCCGCGGCGCGTGGACGATCGTGCCGTCGCCCACGTACATCCCCACGTGGCTGGCGTCGCCGAAGTAGATGATCAGGTCACCCGGGCGCATGTCCTTCAGGTCGACCTTGGGCAGCTGCCGCCACTGCTCCTGCGAGGTGCGCGGGATCGCCCGGCCACCGGCCGCCCACGCCTTGAGGGTCAGGCCCGAGCAGTCGTAGGTGTCGGGCCCCTCGGCGCCCCAGACGTAGTTCTTGCCGATCTGCGCCGTGGCGAAATCCAGCGCGCGTTTGGCGTCCCCGGTCGCGGCGTTGCCTCCCGGTAGGTTCATCAGACCTTTACCGGTGGAAGCCAGCCACTGGGCCTGCGCCTGGCGCGCCCGCTCCTCCTCCAGCTGCCGCAGCCGGTCCCGCTCCTTCTCCTGCAGCTGCGACTCCAGCTTCTTGGCCGCGTCCAGCTGCTCCTCGATCTCCTTCTTGGCGGCTTCCTTCTTCTTCCGCTCGCCGTCGAGCGCCTTGCGGCGCTCCTCCGCCGCCTTGGCGTAGCGGTCGAGCTCGGCCCGCGTGGCCGTCAGCCGCTCGATCAGCCCCTTGGTGGCCTGCTCGCCCCTGCGGGCGAGGGCCGCGCCGCTCAGGAAGGTGTGCGGCTCGCCGCTGAGCATCAGCCGGGTGCCGGGGCCGAGCCCGCCGCTGCGGTACTGGGCGCGGGCCAGGGCGCCGGTCTGCGCCCGCAGCCGGTCCAGCCTCTGTTGTGCGTCGGTGACCCGCCGGGTGAGGTCGGCGACCGACTTCTCCTGCAGCCGCAGCTGCTCGCCCGCCGCGTTGTAGGCGTCGGTGGCGGTCTCGGCCTTGCGGTAGAGGGCCTCGACCTCCTTGTGCACCTCTTCGAGGCTCCGGGAGGGGGCGCTTGCCGTGGTCGTGGGCCCGGGGGTCGGCACGGGTGCCGCGTAGGTCACGCCGGGCACCGCCAGTACCGCCAGCCCCGCGGCGCAGACGAGCGCGGTGGCCACGGCCACCCGGCCCACGCGTCCCGCGGTACGCCCATCCGTACGGCCGGTGGCACGCCCGCCGGCCGGCCTCGTACGCCCTTGCCCCGCGCTTCTTGCGCCCCGGCGCGCGCCGTGCGCGCCGTTCGCATCATCCGCGCCTCGGCCCTCGCCACCATTGCGCCCGCCAGGAGACCCCACCGACACCTCCGCGACTCCGCCCCCGCACCCGACATGCCGTCACGCAAGGTTCGGATGGTGTCATGAGCTGCCAGAAATCAACAGAGGGCTGCGTCACACTGCACGGGAGCCCACTCCCGTCACACCACCGGAAGCGGCCCCTCCGCCGATCCACCACCCTGACGGGTGAGGTTCACCCTCCGTTCACTCTGCTCCATCGACCGCTTCACCTCATCTGCCTAATTTCGCCGATTAGAGGGTGCGGCCCAGACCGTCGCGCCTGCCACCTCTCGCACGCCGCCGTGAAGCGGCGGCTCCCGGAAGGAACATCCGAAAGTGAAGCTTCAGAGCAAGAACCGGCTTCGCACCGTCGCCCTCGGCGCCATCGCCGTCTCCGGCGCCCTGGTGCTCACGGCGTGCGGCTCGGACGACAACAGCGGCGGCGGCAACGGCGGCGGCGCCGGCTCCACCCAGGCCGCCGGCTCCATCAAGTGCGAGGGCAAGGGGCAGCTGCTGGCCTCGGGCTCGTCCGCGCAGAAGAACGCCATGGACCTGTGGGTCAAGAACTACATGGCGGCCTGCAAGGACACGCAGATCAACTACAAGCCCACCGGCTCGGGCGCGGGCGTCCAGGAGTTCCTGCAGGGCAAGACCGCCTTCGCCGGCTCCGACTCGCCCCTGAAGCCGGAGGAGGTGGCCAAGTCCAAGGAGGTCGTCAAGGGCGGCCAGGGCGTCAACCTCCCCATGGTCGGCGGCCCCATCGCGATCGGCTACAACGTCCCGGGCGTGGACAACCTCGTCCTGGACGCCGACACCCTCGCCCAGATCTTCGACTCGAAGATCGAGAAGTGGAACGACCCGGCGATCGCCAAGCTCAACAAGGACGCCAAGCTCCCGGACCTGAAGATCCAGGCGTTCCACCGCTCGGACGAGTCGGGCACCACCGACAACTTCACCAAGTACCTCAAGGCCGCCGCCGAGAAGTCCTGGCCGTACGACCCCGCCAAGGCGTGGAAGGCCAAGGGCGGCCAGTCCGCGGACGGCTCCGCCGGCGTCTCCTCGCAGGTCGCCCAGACCAAGGGCGCCATCTCGTACTTCGAGCTGTCGTACGCCACCGCCAACAACATCAAGACGGTGAAGCTGAACACGGGCGCCGCCGCCCCGGTCGAGGCCACCTCCGACAACGCCTCCAAGGCCATCGCCGAGGCGAAGATCGTCGGCACGGGCACCGACCTCTCCCTGAAGCTGAACTACACCACCAAGGCCGAGGGCGCCTACCCGATCACCCTGGTGACCTACGAGATCGTGGGCGACAAGGGCAACAAGGCCGAGACGCTGCCGGCCACCAAGTCCTTCCTGACCTACATCGCCAGCGAGGACGGCCAGTCGGTCCTCAAGGGCCTCGGCTACGCGCCGCTGCCCGCCGAGATCGCCAAGAAGGTCCGCGACACCATCGCGACCCTCTCCTGACCCCGGTGCGGGCCGTCCGCGCCCCGAGCCGCCCCGGGCCCGCCCGGAGCAGGCCGGGGACCGGGCGCCCGCGCCATCCGGTGCACCGCCGCGCCAGGAGCCGCGCCGCCGCCCGCTCGTCCGTCCGCATTCACCCGGACGGACCGCGGCGGCCGGCTCGCAGACCGGAGAACCCCATGGACATATCCCCAGCCACCGCCACCAGCCCACCCGCCCCCGCCCGGGCGGCCAAGGCCGCCACCCGTCCGGGTGACCGGATCTTCCTGGCCCTCTCCCGGGGCTCCGGGATCCTGCTCCTGGTGATCATGGCCGCCATCGCGGTCTTCCTCACCGTCCGAGCCACCAACGCCCTCTCCCACAACAAGGGCAACTTCTTCACCACCTTCGAGTGGAGCGCCAACTCCACCCCGCCGGTCTTCGGCATCGCCGTCCTCGCCTTCGGCACGGTGGTCAGCTCCCTGATCGCGATGCTCATCGCGGTGCCCGTGGCCATCGGCATCGCGCTGTTCATCTCGCACTACGCGCCGCGCCGGCTCGCCGCCCCGCTGTCGTACGTCGTCGACCTGCTCGCCGCCGTGCCGTCGATCGTCTACGGCCTGTGGGGCGCCCTGTTCCTGGTGCCGCACCTGAGCGGGCTGTACGGCTGGCTCGACACGTACCTGGGCTGGACCGGCATCTTCGCCTACCACGACGGCGCCGCCCGCTCGCTGTTCACCATCGGCATCCTGCTGGCGATCATGATCCTGCCGATCGTCACCAGCGTCAGCCGCGAGGTCTTCCGGCAGACGCCGCGGATGAACGAGGAGGCCGCACTCGCCCTCGGCGCGACGCGCTGGGAGGTCGTGCGGATGTCCGTCCTGCCCTTCGGCCGCTCGGGCGTCATCAGCGCCTCGATGCTCGGCCTCGGCCGGGCGCTCGGCGAGACCATGGCCGTCGCCACCGTCCTCTCCCCCAGCTTCGAGATCGGCAAGAGCCTGCTGGACCCGGGCGGCGGAACGTTCGCGCAGAACATCGCCAGCAGCTTCAAGGAGTCCGGTGAGCTGGGCAAGGACGCCCTGATCGCCTCCGGCCTCGTCCTGTTCGTGCTGACCCTCCTGGTCAACGGTGCGGCCCGGATGATCATCGCGCGGCGCAAGGAGTACACGGCATGAGCGAGGTAATCGTGGACCAGCCCGCCCTCCCCGGCAGCGCCTCCCCCGTCCTGCCCTCCTACCGCCTGCAGCAGCCCCGCCTGCCGCGCTGGGCCCCCGCGGGGCTCGCGGCCGCCTCCCTGGCCGTCGCCTGCGGCATCGGCGCCGCGGCCGGGCTCGGCAGCCACATCCAGTGGGGTCTGATCGCCGCGCTGCTCTACATAGCCGCCACGTTCGTCCTCGCGACCGCCGTCGAGGGCGTGCGCCAGGCGAAGGACCGCCTCTTCACCAGCCTGGTGTGGGTCTGCTTCGTCGTCGCCGTCGTCCCGCTGGTCTCGCTGATCTGGGAGACCGTCGGCCGCGGCACCAAGGTCCTCGACGGCACCTTCCTCTCCCACTCCATGGCCGGCGTCCTGACCATCCAGCCCGGCGGCGGCGTCTACCACGCCATCATCGGCACCCTGGAGCAGGTCGGCATCGCCACCGCCATCGCGGCCCCCATCGGCCTGCTGACGGCCGTCTACCTGGTGGAGTACGGGCGCGGCCGGCTCGCCAAGGCGGTGACGTTCTTCGTCGACGTCATGACCGGCATCCCCTCGATCGTCGCCGGCCTGTTCGTCCTCAGCTTCTGGATCCTGATGCTGGACAACGGCTACTCCGGCTTCGCCGGGGCGATGGCCCTGGCGATCCTGATGATGCCGGTGGTCGTCCGGTCCACCGAGGAGATGCTCAAGCTCGTCCCGAACGAGCTGCGCGAGGCCTCGCTCGCCCTCGGCGTGCCGAAGTGGCGCACGATCCTCAAGGTCGTCCTGCCCACCGCCATCGGCGGCATCGCCACCGGCCTGATGCTCGCGGTCGCCCGCATCGCCGGCGAGTCCGCCCCGATCGTCCTGCTGGTCTTCGGCTCCCAGCTGATCAACAACAACCCCTTCGAAGGCGCCCAGTCCTCCCTGCCGTACTACATCTACGAGCAGTGGGCGGCGGGCAACGCGGCCAGCTACGACCGCGCGTGGGCGGCGGCCCTCGTCCTCATCGCCTTCGTCATGATCCTCAACCTGGTGGCCCGCGGCATCGCCCGCTGGAAGGCCCCCAAGAGCCGCTGACGCGGTTGATTCCCCGAAAGAAGTAGTGATCCCCATGGCCAAGCGAATCGACGTCAGCGGCCTGACCGCCTACTACGGCACCCACAAGGCCATCGAGGACATCTCGATGACCGTCGAGCCCCGCTCGGTGACGGCCTTCATCGGCCCCTCCGGCTGCGGCAAGTCCACCTTCCTGCGCACCCTCAACCGCATGCACGAGGTCACCCCGGGCGGCCGCGTCGAGGGCAAGGTGATGCTGGACGACGAGAACCTCTACGGCACCGGCGTGGACCCCGTCTCCGTCCGCCGCACGGTCGGCATGGTCTTCCAGCGGCCCAACCCGTTCCCGACCATGTCCATCTACGAGAACGTCGTCGCCGGCGTGCGCCTGAACGGCGGGCGCCTGCGCAAGGCCGACCTCGACGACGTCGTCGAGAAGTCGCTGCAGGGCGCCAACCTCTGGAAGGAGGTCAAGGACCGCCTGAACAAGCCCGGCGCGGGCCTGTCCGGCGGCCAGCAGCAGCGGCTGTGCATCGCCCGGGCCATCGCCGTCGAGCCGCAGGTGCTCCTGATGGACGAGCCCTGCTCGGCCCTCGACCCGATCTCCACCCTCGCCATCGAGGACCTGATCGGGGAGCTGAAGGAGCGCTTCACGATCGTCATCGTGACCCACAACATGCAGCAGGCGGCCCGCGTCTCCGACCGCACCGCCTTCTTCAACCTGGCGGGCGTGGGCCAGCCGGGCAAGCTCGTCGAGATCGACGACACGGCCCGGATCTTCTCCAACCCCTCCGTCCAGGCCACCGAGGACTACATCTCCGGCCGCTTCGGCTGACACCGACCGCCTTGCGGCGCTGCTCGGCGGTGCCGCCGCAAGGCAAAGGGCCCGGCCCCCTGCTCGTACCAGGGGGCCGGGCCCGTTGTCGTCACCGAGCGGGCGGCTGTCCGCTCAGCCGAAGGCCAGGCGCACCAGCCAGTAGCACAGCGCGGCCACGGCGGCCGCCGCCGGCATGGTGATGAACCAGCCGAGGATGATGTTCTTGGCGACGCCCCAGCGCACGGCGTTGACCCGCTTGGTCGCGCCCACGCCCATGATCGCCGAGGTGATCACGTGCGTCGTGGAGATCGGCGCCTTGAACAGGAACGCCGTGGTGAACATGACCGACGCGCCGGTCGTCTCCGCCGCGAAGCCCTGCGGCGGGTCCAGCTCGATGATCTTGCGGCCGAGGGTGCGCATGATGCGCCAGCCACCGGCGTAGGTGCCCAGCGACAGCATGAGCGCGCAGGCGATCTTCACCCAGATCGGGATGGCGTCGCCCTTGTTCTGCACGTCGCCGATGACCAGGGCCATCACCACGATGCCCATGGTCTTCTGGGCGTCCTGCAGACCGTGGCCGAGCGCCATGCCGGCGGCGGAGACCGTCTGGGCGATCCGGAAGCCGCGCTTCGCCTTGTGCGGGTTGGCCTTCCGGAACATCCAGAGGATCACGACCATCACCAGATAGCCGAGGAGCAGGCCGACCAGGGGCGAGAGGAACATCGGGATGACGATCTTCTCGATCACGCCCGACCAGATGACGGCCGTGCCGCCCGCCAGCGCCGCGCCCACCATGCCGCCGAACAGGGCGTGCGAGGAGGACGAGGGCAGGCCGAAGTACCAGGTGATCAGGTTCCAGGCGATCGCGCCGACCAGTGCGGCGAAGAGGATGCCCATCCCCTTGTCGCCCGTCGGCGTCTCGATCAGCCCTTCACTGACGGTCTTGGCGACGCCGCTGCCGAGGAAGGCACCGGCGAGGTTCATCACCGCCGCCATCGCCAGGGCCGCGCGCGGGGTCAGCGCCCGCGTCGAGACCGAGGTCGCGATGGCGTTCGCGGAGTCGTGGAAGCCATTCGTGTACGTGAATCCGAGCGCGACCCCGATGGTCACGACGAGTGCGAACGTGTCCACCGGGGGTCAGGACTCCTTGACCGCGATGGTCTCGACCGTGTTCGCCACGTGCTCGAACGCGTCGGCGGCCTCCTCCAGCACGTCGACGATCTGCTTGAGCTTGAGCACCTCGATGGCGTCGTACTTGCCGTTGAAGAGGTGCGCGAGCAGCTTGCGGTGAATCTGGTCGGCCTGGTTCTCGAGGCGGTTGACCTCGATCCAGTACTCGGTCAGGTTCGTCATGGTCCGCAGATTCGGCATCGCCTCGGCGGTCAGCTCCGCCGCCCGGGCGAGGACCTCGATCTGCTGCTCGACGCCCTTGGGCAGTTCCTCGATCTGGTAGAGGACGACCAGGTCGACGGCCTCCTCCATGAAGTCCATGATGTCGTCGAGCGAGCCGGCGAGGGCGTAGATGTCCTCACGGTCGAACGGCGTGATGAAGGAGGAGTTCAGCTGGTGGAAGATCGCGTGCGTCGCGTCGTCCCCCGCGTGCTCCGCTGCCCGCATCCGCTCGGCGATCTCGGCCCGGGCGGAGCTGTCCGCTCCGAGCAGTTCCATCAGGAGCTTGGAGCCCGTGACGATGTTGTCCGCAGAGGCGGCGAACATGTCGTAGAAGCTCGTCTCCCTGGGGGTCAGACGAAAACGCACGTGGGATCCTCGGGGTGCAGCGGATTCGGTCTCGTTGATGCTAGGCGCATCATCCAGCCACAGCTAACTGGCATTCCCTCAGTGTCGCCCATCGGGCAGAGTGCTCGGCAAAGCGGTGCGGGCTCCGGAGGGCTTTTTTCGGTAAGATATACCCGGCCGGGGTATGCCGTACGGCTGCGGCCGAGGGGTCCCCGGCAGGTCCGGCCGGCCCCGGAAAGCCGCTGATGACCAGCACGGACGCACCGGCAGGACGACGGAGGACGCCATGACGACCACGGACCCCGCAGTGACCAGCGCCACTGGGGCCGCCTCCTGCCACGGTGAGGACCTTCCGCAGGCCGGCACGGCCGTGCCCGGGCCGCACGGTTACAGCAAGCAGAAGGACCAGCACCTCAAGCGACTGCGCAGGATCGAGGGACAGATCCGCGGCCTGCAGCGCATGGTCGAGGAGGACGTCTACTGCATCGACATACTCACCCAGGTGTCGGCGGGCACGAAGGCGCTGCAGTCCTTCGCCCTGCAGCTCCTGGAGGAGCACCTGCGTCACTGCGTCGCCCAGGCCGCCCGCGAGGGCGGGGCGGAGGCCGACGCCAAGGTCGCCGAGGCCACCGCCGCCATCGCCCGCCTGCTGCGGACCTGAGCGCGGGGCACGCGCCGGGCACCCGGGGCGGATGTCACCGGCCGGGCCTCACTCGCCTCCGTCCGCATCGGGCGCCGACTCCCGCGCACGCTGCGGCACCACCCTCAGCACCTCGTCGATGCGATCGGTGCTGAGGCGCTCCTCCGCCGCGCTGGACGCGGCGATCATCAAATCCCCGTAGAGATCGATCTCGACGAGGGCCACGGGATCCGGCCCACCGGACGAACCGCGCCGCGGAACCACGTGATTCACCTCCTCGCGACGGCCTTCAGGTCACTGCTCCAGCGTAGTGATCGGTACAGACTCCGCGCATGGCACAGAAGGACCATTTCCATGGCCAACTACGCCCGCGTGCGCTATTTCTGCGGCGAAGCGACGGTGCCCGCATAGATTTCCCCGGCCGCGGGAAGGTCGATGTCCGGCCGGAGGCCGAAGGCGAACAGCTCCACCGAGGACACCACCGTCATGGGCTCCCCGCCGCCGGCCGGCCCCGCCGCCGAGCGCTCGCCGAACCGGTAGCGCAGCAGCCGCGGCCGCCCCCGGTCGTCCAGATAGGCGTCGAACGCCACCGTCCCTGTGGAGAACCCTTTCGCCGCGGCCGCCAGCGCCGCCCGGTCCCGCGCCGGCGCGGAGCGCGCCGCCCGGGAGAGGTCCACCGTGCCCCAGTAGTGCGCCACGCGCGCCCCGTGGAGCCGCTCCTGCCCCGCGTACGCCACCTCGCGCGCCCCTCCCAGCAGCTCCGCCGCCGCCAGGGGGTCGGTCGCCCCGCTCGTCAGCAGATCGCCGTCGGCCAGGGAGCCCGTCTCCAGACGCACCCACTTGCCGTCCGGCACCCCGGCGCCGCGGTTCTTCATGTACAGCGCGCCCGGCGTGAAGACCTCCGTGATCGGCCGGTGCCCGGCCGACCCGGCCGCCCCCTCGGGCAGCACCACCGCCAGCCGGCCCACCGGCCGGATGAAGTCGTAGACACCCCGGCCCCGGATCGTCAGCCGCGTGCCGCCACTGACCGTCTCCATGGACGTCCGCACCTTCGCCCCGCCCGCACCGGCCAGCGTCCACGGCACGTGCCGCACCACCGCCAGCGCACGGGCGGGATCGACCACCGCGGGACCGGCCAGCTGGGCCTGGCGCACCTCGCCGGCCGCACCGCCCCGGGCGGGCCTGCCGTCCTGCCCCTCGGCCTCGGACTCCTGCTCCCCGCAGCCGGACACGGCCAGCATGCCGAGGACGAGACCGCCCGCCACCGTGGTGGCGAGGGTCGCGCCTCTGCGTCTGTGCCACTGCACCGCCATGGCCGTAAGCCCCCTGCCGCACGCTGGTGGAACCCGCACTCTCAACGACGCGTCCCGGCCCGCCGTCACGGCCCGGTAGCGTGGTGGCGTGTCAGATCCCGTTGCCACGCAGTCCTGCGCACACCAGACGACGACCACCGAGCGCGGCTCCTTCTGCACGGCCCGCTGCTCGTGCGGCTGGTACGGCCCGGCCCGCAGGGCCCGCTCACTCGCCCGCGAGGACGCCGAGAAGCACCTGACCTCGTCGACCGGGTGAAAGCCCTCAGGCCGCCAGATCCCGGTCGTGCCGCAGCGGCTGCCGGCCGGACAGCGCCGCGTCCGCCGGCCCCGCCGGTGCGGGCGCCACGGGCCCCGACGCCTTCGACGGCTCCGGCGCATCGGACGACCGTACGAGCCAGGCGGCGCGCGTCCCCGAGATCTTCCGCGTCAAGGGGGTGAGCAGCATCATGGCCAGCGGGGCGAGCAGCAGGGCGACCGCGGTGCCCAGGGCGAAGCCGCCGATGACATCAGTGGGGTAGTGCACGCCCAGGTAGACACGGCTGAAGCCTTCGAGCAGCGCGAGACCGATCCCGATGGCCCCGTACTTGCGGTTGGCCACGAACAGGCCCACGCCCAGCGCCATGGTGAGCGTGGCGTGATCGCTGACGAAGGAGTAGTCCGTCTTGCCTTGGACGAGAACGTCCAGGCCCTGGTGCTCCAGGAAGGGTCTGGGCCGGCGCACGAAACCGCGGATGGGGATGTTGATCAGCAGCGCGATACCGGCCGCCAGCGGGGACCACAGCAGGGCCGCCGTCCCGCAGGGCGCGTCCTCCTTCCGGCGGACGTTCCACCAGGCGAACAACATCAGCACGGCGAACCCCAGGACGATGCCGTACTCGCCGACGAACTCCATGACGCGATCCACCCAGTGCGGGGCACTCTTCGCCATGCCGTTGACGTCGTAGAGCAGGCCGACGTCGGGATTGGTCTCTCCCCCGGCCACCGGCATGGAGTCTCCCGCCGCGAGTCCAGCCATCGCCCCGGCCCCTATCTGTCGCCTGTCACTACGCCCAGCTGCCGACCCCCGTGGTCCGTGCGCCGCAGCTCGCGGCGCTGCTTACCCACTCCCATGGAACGCCCGGCTCCGTCGGACCGTTCCAGTCTCCACCCAATGATCACCTGGCTGTTATCGAAGGGTGACCCATCACCCCAGCTCAGGCCCGGGCTTCACACCCCGTCACCTCATGCGGGCCGCCTCGACCCCGTACCCACGGGCAGCGCCTTGGCACCGTCCGCCGTGACCCGCGTCGCCCCGATGTAGTCCGGCTGCGCATCGATCTTCTCGAACCGGATCACGGCCCCCGTACGCGGCGCGTGAATCATGTACCCGCCTCCCACGTACAGCCCCACGTGATGGATGCTGCGCGGATCCTTCAGGTCGTGCGCGAAGAAGACGAGATCGCCCGGCAGCAGCTCGTCCCGCTTCGGATGCGGCCCGGCGTTCCACTGATCGTTCGCCACCCGCGGCAGCTCGATACCGACGGAGGCGTAGGCGGCCTTGGTCAACCCCGAACAGTCGAACCGCCCCCCGTCCTCCTTCGTCCCGTCCCCACCCCACAGATACGGCGTGCCCAGCTTCTCCTGCGCGTAATAGATCGCCCCGGCCGCCTGCTGCGAGGGCGCCACCCTGCCGACGGGACGCGCGAAGCTCTTCTCCAGACTGCGGATGGACTTCACGTACCCCTGGGTCTCACTGATCGCGGGCACGCCGCCGGCCTTGATGACGCGATACGGGCCGGCGTTGTAGGCCGCGAGCATGTTGTCCGTGACATCACCGGCCACGCCCTTGACGTCCTTCGCCAGCTCGCAGTCGTACGCGGCGGCCGACGGGATCGCATCGGCCGGATCCCACACGTCGCGCTTGCCGTCGTGATTGGCGTCGAGCCCCTGGGTGGCCCAGGTCTCCGGGATGAACTGCGCTATGCCCATGGCCGCGGCGGGGCTCCTGGCCGTCGGATCCCAGTTGCTCTCCGTGTACAGCTGCGCGGCGAGCACCGCAGGATTCAGCGCCGGGCACAGGTTGCCCCACTGCGCCACCAGCGCCTGATACTGGTCGGGAACGGCACCCTTCGCGAGCCCGACCGTGCCTCTCCCGCCGCCGAGGATGTTTCCGGCGGTCACGTACACACCGATCACGAGCAGCCCGATGAAGCTCAGGCACATCGCGATGCCCAGACCCACGCCCATCCAGAGCTTCCGCACGCGTCAACCTTCCCCCAAGGCAGGCGACTTACGCCGCCGTTTCCGTAATCCCGTGCGAGTCTGCCCGCATCACTGCTTCCCGATGAAGCCCCGGCAGTCGATGCTTGCGTACTCCTTCGGCGACTTGACGTGGTGAAAGAGCACGGTCCAGTTCCCCGGGTCGTTGCCCACCGGAATGGCGGGAGCGTACGGCTTGCCGTTGGAGAACATCCGAAAGTCGTCCGGGTAGGTCAGCTCCACCCACGGCGCGCCGAACCCCTTGCTGTCCTGCTTCAGGAGGGCCACGGGCTTGCTGGAGTAACCCAGGGCCAGGTTGTCCTGGGACAGCCCCGCGAACGGTCTGCCCGTCTCGGAATCGATCTCGTGCGGGGGCTTCACGGACACGGACACGTAGTACGGCCTGGGAAGGGCGGGGTCGGCGTACTTGAAGCGCACCGAGATCTTCACCTTCCCCGACATCTCCCGGGCCGACGGGTCCTCGGCGCTGACGATCGCCGCCTGCAGCTGCGCCTGCCCGGGGCGCTCCTCGGCCGGCAGACCGCACTGCCCCGACCCCGGGGATCCCTCCTTGGGTGCCCAGTAGTCACGGTTGGGGTTCGTCGCCTCGATGTATCCGGGCTCCGCACCGTTGGCATCACCGGAAGGAGATACGGCGCCGGGCCTGGCCGCACCGGAAGTAGCGGGAGCGGGGGTCGCCGTCGCACCGATGGCAGCGGGTTTGCCCTCGCTGCCGTCACCTTTCGTATCCCCCGCCCTCTGGATCAGCAGACCGGCGGCCGCACCGGCGGCCACGGATGCCGCCCCCACGGCGAGCCACAGCCTCGTGCGGGGCTGCCGGGCTTGCGGTGTCGCCGGTTCGGGCACGACCGTCGGCACGTACCCCGCCCCTCCGGCCGCCCCGGGGCCGCCGCCCACCAGAACCCGGTAGAAGGGGTCCTCGACCAGGGCCGACGTCACCGCGCAGCGTTCGATGACCTGAGTCGGCGTGGGCCGCCGTGCCGGATCCCCGGCCACGCAGTCCCGGATCAGCCCGGCCAGCCTCGGTTCGACGCCCTGTACGTCGACCTCGCCGTGCACGACGCGGTAGGCCACCGACTCCAGCGAGCCTGCTCCGTACGGCGGTCGTCCCGTCGCCACGGCCGCCATCGTCGCCCCGAGCGCGAAGACGTCGGAGGCCGTGGCGACCGCGTTGCGCGTGATGACCTCGGGCGCCGTGTACCCGGGCGTGCCGGGTGCCGTACCGGTGCGGGTGAGCGCGGTCTGCTCGGCGGCGCGGGCGATCCCGAAGTCGATGAGCTTGGGCCCGACGGCCGAGAGGATGACGTTGTGCGGCTTGAGGTCGCGGTGCAGCACCCCGTACTCGTGCACACCGGCCAGGGCCTCGGCGAGCGCGGCGAACAACCGGAAGCAGGTATCCGCAGGCAGCGCACCGTGCTGCCGCACGGCATCGGCCAGCGTGGGCCCCGGCACGTACTCGGTGGCGAGCCAGTACGGCGGCGCGGCCAGCGACGCGTCGATGATGTTGGCGGTGTACGCACTGCGCACGGCCCGCACCGTCTCGACCTCGCGCCGGAAGCGCGCCAGGGCCTCCGGCGACTCCGCGAAGTCCTCCCGGATGACCTTGAGAGCCACCTGCCGCCCTCCGGGCGACCGCCCCACATACACCTGCCCCATCCCGCCGGCCCCGAGGCGGGCGAGAACGGTGTGCGTGCCAATGCTGGTGGGGTCCTGGGGTCGTAGCGCTTCCACGAGACGAGACTGTGCCACATCCCGCCATGTCCCTGATCAGCCGTCAGTACGTCGCCAGTGCCTTGGTCGTTGCGTGGGCGAAGGCTTCGGGGTTGTCCAGCATGGTGTTGTGCCCGCAGTCCGGCACCGGCACCACGCGGCCCCCTGCCGCCTCCAGCACGTCCGCGCCGGCGAGGGGGCCGTCGGCGGCCGGCAGGAGGTAGGTGCGGGGAATCGGCAGAGTGAGCAGCAGTTGCCGCATCGTCGGGTCCGTTCCGCGGGTCAGGTTGACCGCGCTTCGGTGCAGCGCTGTGCGGCCGGCGAGGCGCATGGTGGACCACCAGTGGCCACCGGCCCGGTCGCGTATCTCCTCCCAGCCGCCTGCCCCAGGAACTCCTGTTCCGTGTAGGCGGCGATGCCCCGGCTGCCCGCCGCTCCGGGCGTTGCCCCTGGGGCGTCAGTTCGTATGTTTGTTCTTCAGATGATGACCGATGTATCCGACGATGACGCGCCCGGTGCAGCCCTTGGTGTCGTCGTGGAAGTAGATCCGCGGTGACGTGCTGCCCTTGGAGTGGAGTTTGAGGTGGGCCTGCATTTCGAGGCGGCCGGTGGGGGCCACGTCCGGGGGGACGGGGAAGACGCGTTCGTCTCCCCACGCGTTCATCGTCGCGCCCGTTTCCGCCATGGCCACCTGTTTGCGCGGCCACACGTCCCCGGGTTGCTCCGAGGTGCAGTACTCGTAGAAGCCGCCGTTGAAGCCGTCGTGGGCGCTGCGGGTGTAGGCGTCCAGGGCGCGTAGGGCGTTCCAGGCCTTGGCGGCCCAGACGCGGGCCCGGGCCGCCTCGTCGAGTTCGAGGGCCTTGCCCTTGTCGGCGGAGACGGTCAGGCCCTCGAACGCATCGAGGCGCTCCCACAGGTCCTCGAAGGACGCCGGGACGCCGAGGGGTTGCTCGATCAGGACGGCTTCGCGGTGCCGGCCCGCCGCGTACAGCCGGCGGCGCAGTACGCGGACCTCGGCGCGGGCGCGTTCCAGATCGTCCAGGGCCCGGACCGCCTCCTCCAGGTCGCCGTCCGCGCGGGCCACGGCGGCCTGGAGTTGCTCTTCCAGGGAGGCTTTGGTGCGGGCGGAGAGATCGGCTTCGCGGGTGGCCTCCTTCAGGTCCTGGTCGGCCTTCTTCAGTGATGCTGTGAGCCTGGCGATCTGGGCGGCCATGGCCCCGAGCTCCTCGGTGTGGCGGGGTTCGGCGAGGGCGGCCTGCCGTTCCTCCCGGTGGAGCTGACCGAGGTCGGGGAAGGACAGGCCGCGCAGTGCGTCGGGCAGCGGCGCCTCGGTGGACAGGCGTTGCACCGTACCGGCGATCCCGTACCAGGCCCGGTCGCTCTGATCGCTCAGTCTGGCCATCGTCAGGAAACGGTGGCGGGGCGCGTCCTGCGGCCAGGCGGGGTCGACGTCGGTCAGGAAGGTGCGCACCGCGCCGGGGGCGACCCTGTGGTCGTCCCCGATCGCCTTGCGGAAGGCGTCGACGGCGTCGAGGTCCTCCAGCAGGTACAGCGCGGCCGCGCCGGCGCACTGCGGCAGCACCTGCCGCATCCGGTCGCTCCAGACGGTGTCGGGGCGTACGGGTCTGGCGGCCACCACCACCGGTAGCCGGCGTGGCTCGCACAGGACGTCGACCAGGGCGTCCACCTGGTCGGCGTGGACGGGCCGGGCGTCCAGGGTCAGCGGGGACAGGCCGTCGACCGGCGCCAGGTCGCGCACGAGCTCGCGGACGAGGCGGGGCCGGCCGGGCGAGAGGGGCTGGTCGCCGTTGGGGAATGCCTCCAGCGCCACGGAGACGACGGCGCACTCGCCCGCGCACAGCGCGGCGGTGATCGTCGTGCGCCAGGTGGCCTCCGGCTTGTCCTCGCGCAGTTGCAGGCGCAGCGCGTGCTCGGCGCCGTCGGCCTGGTAGATGCTCTGGCTGGCCAGGACGCAGTTGTCGGCGAGGTCGTGCTGCCCGGAGGCCAGGGGTGCGCTGCCGTACTTCTCGATCAGCCACGCGGCGCTGATCCGCCGGACGTCCTGCAGGACCGTGGCGGACTGCGGAACGGTCAGCACGGTGCGGTGGGCTAAGGGATGGCTGGAGTGGGTGTTCGTGCTCATGGCGACTCGTCTCGGCGCGGGCCAGCAGGCGAACGGGCAGGCGACCGCCACCGCACGCCGCGCGGCGCGCACACGGTGCGGCAGCCGGGGACCCGGAGCCTACGCCCAACGCGGGCCATTTCTCAGCCAATCGGATCACCTGACTGCCGCGGGGTTACGGGCAGGCACGCGTCACCCGCTCTGACGTGCGACGACGCGGTACGGGACGGTGCCGTGGGGGCGGGTGGCGGGGCGGCGGCCCGAGAGTTATCCACAGGGCTCGCGCAATGCTGTGGCTTCGGGTGTGCTGGGGCCATGAAGCGGGGGGATCAGCCGGGGCTGCACGCGCTGGCCGCGGCACAAGGTGGAGTGTTGCTGACGTCCCAGGCCGTCGGGTGCGGGCTCAGGCCGACCGGGGTCGCGGGGGCGTTGCGAAGAGCGGGGTGGACACGGCTGCGCTGCGGGGCGTGGGCCCAGCCGGGGCTGGGGAGCAGCGTGCGCCTGCGGCTGCTGGCGGTGCAGTTGCGGCACCCGGGCTGGGTGGGCAGCCATCGGACGGCCGCGGCGGCGCACGGCATCCCGGTGCTGCCGGGTCCGGCCGTCGGAGCGAAGGCAGGGGAACGAGCGGAGGGGGAGGAAGCGGTGGAAGGAGTCGTCGAGCTGATCGATCCGTGGGGCAAGGGGCAGGCGCGAACACCGGGCGTCGTGGTCCACGGGTTGCGCTTGGCGGAGCACGAGGTGACGGTGGTCGACGGCGTCCGGGTCACCACGGGCCTGCGCACCGTGTGCGACCTGCTCATGGCGCTGCCCACCCACGCGGCGGTCGTGGCGGCCGATCATGTGCTCGCCCGCGGACTGGCCACCGGGCAGCAGATTGCCGCGTTCCTGGGCCCGGAGGGCGCCGGCGCCGGGCGGCGCAACTGCCGTGCGGCACGCGTGGCGCTGGCGCTGACCGATCCCGCGGCGGGATCGCCGGCGGAGAGCATGGCGCGGCTGCACCTGCACGGCGCGGGGCTGTATCCGGAATCGCAGGCGCCGGTGCCGACGGAGAACGGCCGGCTGTTGCGCGTCGATTTCCTGTTCCGCAAGGAAGGACTGGCATTGGAGGTCGAGGGCCACACCTGGCACGGCAGCCGCGCCGCCCACCAGAACGACATCCAGCGCTTCAACGAGCTCACCGCCTGCCGCGGCGTCCGGCGGGTGCTGCGCTTCAGCAGCGCCGACGTCTTCTTCCGGCCACGCCTGATGCTCCGCACCGTCGAGGCGGCCCTGACCGCGCTGCGCGAAGAGGACGCCCACGAAACCGGCTCCTCTATCGTGAGCGCCGACGTTCATCGGACCATCCCATCCCACGAGGGGGCGATACCGTGCCCGAGCTCAACTGGATCCCGGCCACCGACGACGAGACGATGACCGAGTACCTGGAGATCGCCTTCGGGGGCGACGGCAACGTCTACATCCGCGAGAACATCAACCCGGAGACGGTGGTGGTCACCACGGAGGCCAAGTGGGACGCCTTCGTCCTGGGCGTGCGCGCCGGCGAGTTCGACCACTTCGTCGAGGGGCTGGACGCGGGGGGCCCGCCGCAGGCGCCGGAGGGGACGCTGGGGACGGCCTGAGGCCCGGCCGGCCCCTGCCGAGCGACCGGACGGCCGGAGCGGCGGGGCCAGAACCCTCGGGGTGGCACGTCGGCTGCGGGCCGTCGGTGGCCGATCGCGCCCACGCGGCGGCAGCCGCAGATCGACACCGCCCCGCGCCCTTACGGGGCGCCCCGTAAGGGCGCGGGGAACTGCGCGACAAGCCCCACGCACCCGCAGACGCGGTGCCGACAGGCCCTAGAACAACGCCGCACCGATCAGTGCCGCCACCAGGAACACGACCACCCCGGCGACGGCGCCGAGCAGCACCCCCGCCCGCGGAGGTGCCGCCACGGGCCGGCGCGCGGACGGCAGGGCGTACGTGGTCGTCGTCTCGCGCCGCACGGCAGGCGGCACGGACGGCGGCATGCCCGGCACCCCCACGGCGGGGGCGGGGGCGGCTGCGGGCGACGCAGAAGGCGGCGGCATCGCCGGCACCGGCGGCATCGCGGGCGCGAAGGTCCGGGGACGGTCGCGCCAGGCGGGACCGGCGAAGAAGTCCGCGACCTCCTGCGCCGTCGGCCGGTCCTCCGGAGCCTTGGCCAGCATCCGCAGCAGATACGCCTCGAACGCCTGCGGTATTTCGGGGCGGTGGTTGCGCGGCGGCTCGGGCGGGCTGTCGACATGCATGTACAGCAACGTTGTCGGGTTGTCGTCCCAGAAGGGCGGCCCGCCCATGAGGAGGTGATACAGCACGCACCCGAGCGCGTAGACGTCCGACTCCGGTCCGGCCGTCCGCCCCAGAGCACGCTCGGGGGCCAGATAGGTACTCGTACCGACGATCTGACCGGCACGGGTCAGTCCCGCGGAGGTCTCGTCGACGAAGCGGGCGATGCCGAAGTCACCGATCTTCAGGGTGCCGGCCGAGGCGTCGACCATCAGGTTGCCCGGCTTGACGTCCCGGTGGACCACTCCCTGCCGGTGCGCGGCCGCCAGCCCGGAGGCCGCCTGGGCGGCCAGGCCGGCGACGCGCTCCGGGGAGAGCGTCCTGCGCACGGAGAGCTCCCCGGCGAGGCTCGGGCCCTGGACGAGCTCCATGACCAGGTAGAAGCGGCCGTCCCACTCCCCGAAGTCGTACACGGCCACGACATGAGGGTGGTTCAGGCGGGCGGCCGTCTGGGCCTCCATGCGGAACCGCTGCGCCGCGGACTCGTCACCGTCGTCCGTCAGCAGCAGCTTGACCGCGACCTGACGGTCCAGCACCTCGTCCTGGCCGCTCCAGACTTCGCCCATCCCGCCGCGGCCGAGCGGCTCCCCCAACCGGTACCGACCGGCAATCAGCACCCGTACCACCTTTGAAATTGATCGACAGACCGAGCAGGAAAGAGTACCCATCGCACGCACAGGCGTTTGAACGTCGCAGCCCCCACCCGGTGACGATCGACATTGCCCGGCGTCGACCCTCGTGATACACACAGTCACCAAAGGGCACGCCGCCGACAGGGGCCCCGCCACGGGCCGGGCCGGATCGGACCCGGTCATCTCGACGGCACCGGCGGGTTGCGTGTTCCCCGACAAAAATTTGTCGCCGAATCGACATGCGATCGGCGGCATGTCAGCGAAGATAGGCAGCGACCTCTGCCGGACAGGCAGAGGTAGGCAACTACCCGCATGGGGCGGTGAATCAGAGATGTTTTTGGCGGCCGGCAAGGGCGACATCAACACCATTATCGGCGGAATCGCCCCCAACTGGGGACCGTTCGGTCAACTCGGCCGGGAGGCACGGGTCATGATCGAGGTCATCATGGCCGTGGCGATCCTGCTGTGCCTCGCCATCGCGATCTGGGGTGCGGCCAAGCAACGCATCGGCGCGACGGCACTGCGCGACACGTTCAGCGCGGAACAGGGCAAGGGCCTGATCGTCGCCGGGCTCACCGGCGTGTTCATCATCGGCTCGCTCGGCACGCTCTTCACCATCGTCTACGGAATGGCGGTCTGAGCCCCCTTCCGCGCCCCCTTCGACCCCCGCTTGCTTCCGTTTCCCCCACCCGACCCGCCGGGCGCCACCGCGCGTCCTCGCCGCACAGACCGCTCGTCCCCTCGTCCCCCCGCACCGAGGCAGCCACCTGATGCCCCCTCACTCCCCGGCGCCCACCCCCGGGATTCCGTTCACACCGCTACCGTCATATACGGGCGGCAAGCCGGCCACTACGCATGAGGGAGCAGGCGAGCGATGAGTCTCGGCGACGACGGGTACGGCGACGACCGGCACATGACCCGCACGCGGCTGCCGGACGGCGAGGTCGACCCCTACGCCCCCGCACGCCGCGGCACCGGCCGCGGCGCGCGCGGCGGCCGCCCCGCCGGGCGCAGCCTCGTGACCGTCGTCGGCGTGATCGTGCTCCTCATCGCGGCCATCGCGTTCGCCAACAGAGGCGGGGGCGACTCGGACGGCGGCGACGGTGCGAGCCACAAGGGAGCCCGCAGCGAACCGACCCACCCGACCGGCGTGAAGCCGGTGGAGGGCGGGACGGGGGGCATCGCGTCCGGCTTCGCACACTCGGAGCAGGGCGCGCAGTCGGCGGCGGCGAACTTCGCGGTGGCGCTCGTCTCGGCGGACATCCTCAAGCCCGCAAAACGGCACGAGATCGTCCCCCAGATCTTCGTCAACGACAAGGTCGGCGAGCTGCAGAGCAAGCTCGACAACGCCTACTCGAAGGACTTCCTCGCCAAGCTCGGGCTGAACGAGAACGGTGACGCCGCCAAGGGACTGACCTACGTATCGCGCACCGCCCCCATCGGCACGAAGACCACCCAGTACAGCGACAGCGCTGCCACCGTCGAGGTCTGGTGCACCGGCGTCTTCGGTACTGCCGGTACCAGCTCCACCAACCCGGTGGCGAACGACTGGTTCACCATGACCATCACGCTCCGCTGGGTGGACAACGACTGGAAGGCCGAGGGCTTCTCCCAGAAGGACGGTCCCGCGCCGGTCAACAGTGACCGCCGAGCGTCCACTGCTGACGAGATCGCGAAGGCGGTCGAGCAATACGGAGGCTTCACTTATGCCCGCTGAGCTGCGCCGCCGTACGTTCACGCTGACTGCCGCGCTGGTAGGCGTACAGACGAGCCTCTTCGTTCTGGCAGGGCGCGTCCTTGCCGCGCCCGGACCGACCGCGACACCGGGCGTTCCTGGTACACCGACACCGACGGGATCGCCCACGCCGACAGGCACGCCATCGCCAACGGCAACGCCGTCGCCCAGTGCCTCGGCCAAGGACAACTGCGACCTGATCGTCGGCCCCGCCAAGGACTACTGCCAAGGCAAGGGAAGCGGCAGCTCCGGCTCCAGCACGTCCCCCAACGATCCGCAGACCGCCCTCGACCCGCTCGCTTCGCTCGCGAAGGGGTGTGGGGACGCGGCGGCGTGGATCGTGCAGAAGTTGTCGGCCGCGGTGAAGGCCACCGGGAATGTGGACTTCACCAATCCGGCCTTCCTGCGCCAGTACGCCGTCGTCTTCGCCGCCTCCACCATCCTCACGCTCGTGCTGTGGCTGCTGGCCGTGGCGAAGCGGGCCGTGCGCGGGGTGCCGTTCACGGAGGCGGTGACCGAGGCGGTGGGGTTCCTGTGGTTGACCGTGCTGGCGTCGGCGTTCACGCCGCTGATTCTGTACACCGTGGTGAACGCCACGGATGGGGTCACCGATGTCATCGCCACCGGTTCGTCGACGAACAACGACCAGTTCTTCGGCGGGTTCTCCGAGGCGTTGAAGAAGGGCGACGGCATCGGCGGCGGGCCGATCATGCTGATCGTCGTCTCGCTGGTCTCCGTACTGGCCGCCGGTGTGCTGTGGCTGGAGCTGGTGATCCGGGCGGCGCTGCTGTACGTGGGGGCGCTGCTGGGCACCGCGGTGTACGCGGGGCTGGTGGACAAGAACATGTGGCGGCATGTGCGCCGGTGGGCCGGGATCATGATTGCGGTGATCCTGGTCAAGCCGATCATCATGATCGTGCTCGGTCTGGCCGGGGCGCTGTCGGCCGGCAAGGGGCCGAACTCCTTCTCCGCCGTCGTGTCGGGCCTGGCCATCATCATTCTTGCCATCTTCGCCAGTGCGATGATCTATCGATTCGTCCCCGGTTTCGGTGACGAGATCGTCAGCAGCCGCAACGCCAGCAACGACGCCGCCTCCCGGCAGGCCGCCGCCGTGATCTCCTCGCCCGCCGCCCTGGTCAAGCAGGGCATCACCACCCACAGCGCCCGCGGCAACGGCGCCGCGCCGTCGAACGGCGCCGCGGCCCGGCCCGCGGGGGCCATGGGCGGGGCCGTGGCGGCCCACGGCGCGCGCCCGGCCGGTGGCAACGGCGGCGGCGCCGCCTCCGCGGCGCCGGCCCCGGCGCCCGCGCCGGCGTCCCCCGCACCCGCGCCGCGTGCGCAGAACAACGGCAAGAGCAATACATCCGGAGGTGAGCGGAGTTGACGGTGCCGGCCCAGTCCCAGCCGATCGCAGCCCGCCGTACGTACCTGATCGGCCGCGCCCGTCCCAATGCCGTCATCGGCAAGAACCGGGAGAGCGGGGAGATCGGTCTGATCATCCTGGGCGCGTTCCTGGGCATGATGTGCGGACTGCTGGTGCCGATCCTCCCCCTGCGGATCATCACCCTCAGCGGACTGCCGGCGCTCTCCCTCGCCGCGGTCTACGTGCCGTACAAGGGCCGCACCTTCTACAAGTGGTTCGAGATCAACCGCTCGTACAAGCGGATCCTGCGCAAGGACGCGACGTACCGTTCCGTCGCGATGGAGGCCGGTACGCGGCTGGACGGGCAGGAGGTCGAGGTCGGGCCGCCGCCGGGCATCGGGCGGATCACCTGGCTGTCGGCGCCCTTCGGCCCGGACGAGATCGCGGTGCTGCTGCACGCCGACCGCCGTACCGTCACCGCGGCCATCGAGATCGAGGGCCCGGGCGTGGGGCTGCGCGACTCGGAGGACCAGGAGGCGCTGGTCGAGCGCTTCGGGACGCTGCTGAAGCACGTGGCCAACGGCGACGGCTACGTCACCCGCATCCAGATGCTGGCCCGTACGCTGCCGGCCGATCCCGACGCGCACGCCAAGGACGTCGAGCGGCGCGGTGACGAGCGCGCCCCGGAGTGGCTCAAGGACTCCTACGACCAGCTGCAGTCGATGGTCTCCACGTCCTCCGAGCAGCACCGGGCGTACCTGGTCGCGTGCATGCACTACTCCCGCGAGCTGGCCGCCGAGGCCCAGGCCATCTCCCGTGCCTCCCGGCACGACGGCGGCCGGCGGCGGCTGGACCGGGACGGCGGGCTCGCCGTGGTGATGGCCCGCGAGCTGACCGACATCTGCGCCCGCCTGGCCGAGGCCGACATCCGGGTGCGCCAGCCGCTGGGACAGGCGCGGCTGGCGTCGCTCGTGCACTCCATGTACGACCCGGACCACCCCATCGACCACATCCAGGCGATGACGAAGCGCAACGCCTGGCCGGCCGAACTGGATGCGACCGAGGCGACGTTCCTGCAGGCGAAGACCCGTGAGTCGTCCACCCGCGCCCCCTGGTGTCACTCCACCGCGTGGGTCAAGGAATGGCCGATGACCCCCGTCGGGGTGAACTTCCTGGCCCCGCTCCTCGTGCACACCCCCGATGTGATCCGTACGGTCGCGGTCTGCATGGATCTCGAACCCACCGACGTGGCCATCGAGCGCATGCTGACCGAGAAGACGAACGACGACGCCGACGCCTCGCGCGCCGCCAAGATGAACCGGGTCGTCGACCCGCGCGACGTCGCCCACCACTCGCGCGTCGACCAGCGCGGCGAGGACCTGGCCAGCGGCGCGGCCGGCGTCAACCTCGTCGGCTACATCACCGTCTCCTCGCGCTCGCCGGAGGCGCTGGCGCGCGACAAGCGGACCATAAGAGCCTCGGCCGGCAAGAGCTACCTCAAGCTCGAATGGTGCGACCGCGAGCATCACCGGGCGTTCGTCAACACGCTGCCGTTCGCGACCGGCATCCGACGATAGGGGCAATGCCGTGCTCGACCTGCTCGCCAACGCCACCGACGCCTTCACCAGTTTCCTCTTCGGGAAGGTCGAGACCACCCGGCTGCCCGTGCGCACCTCCACCGGGCAGGCGCAGGCCGTCTACCTGCCGACGGCGGCCCCGGGGCTCGGCGACTCCGGCGTGATCATCGGCCGCGAGGTCTACTCCGGCAAGGGCTACATCTACGACCCGTTCCAGCTGTACGGCCAGCAGCTGCCGGCCCCGCACTGGCTGGTCCTGGGCGAGTCCGGCAACGGCAAGTCGGCGCTGGAGAAGACGTACGTCCTGCGGCAGCTGCGCTTCCGCGACCGCCAGGTCGTCGTCCTCGACGCCCAGGGCGAGGACGGCGTCGGCGAGTGGAACCTCATCGCGCAGCAGCTGGGCATAACCCCCATCCGGCTGGACCCCATGGCCGCCCTCGACGGCGGCATCCGCCTGAACCCGCTCGACCCGGCCATCACCACCACCGGCCAGCTCGCGCTGCTGCGCACGATCATCGAGGTCGCCACCGGGCGGGGCCTGGACGAGCGGGCGGGCTTCGCCCTCAAGGTCGCCCACGCCCACGTCAACGAGACGATCCTCGACCGGCAGCCCGTCCTCACCGACATCGTCGAGCAGCTGCGCCACCCGGAGGCGGAGTCCGCGGAGTCGATGAACGTCGACATAGACGACGTACGGGCCTGGGGCCTGGACGTGGCCCTGGTGCTGGACCGGCTGGTCGACGGCGACCTGCGCGGCATGTTCGACGGGCCGACCACCGTGGGCATCGACCTGGACGCCCCGCTCATCGTCTTCGACCTGTCGCACATCGACCGCAATTCCATCGCCATGCCGATCCTCATGGCGATCGTGGGCGTGTGGCTGGAGCACACCTGGATCCGGCCCGACCGCAAGAAGCGCATCTTCCTGGTGGAAGAGGCCTGGCACATCATCAACTCGCCGTTCGTCGCCCAGCTCTTCCAGCGGCTGCTGAAGTTCGGCCGGCGGCTCGGCCTGTCGTTCGTCGCGGTCGTCCACCACCTGTCGGACGTCGTCGACGGGGCGGCCGCCAAGGAGGCGGCGGCGATCCTCAAGATGGCCTCCACCCGCACCATCTATGCCCAGAAGGCGGACGAGGCGAGGGCCACCGGCCGCGTGCTCGGCCTGCCCCGCTGGGCCGTGGAGATCATCCCCACGCTCACCCCGGGCATCGCCGTCTGGGACGTCAACGGCAACGTCCAGGTGGTCAAGCACATCATCACCGACGCCGAGCGCCCGCTGGTCTACACGGACCGCGCCATGACCGAGGAGGGCCGCGTCCACGATGTCGCCGCCGAGGAGGCGGCAGCGGCCGCGGCCGCCCGCGCCGTGGGCTCCCCGTTCCTCGGTGACGGCACGTACGGATCCTCCGAGTCCACGGTGGCCTGACATGGGGTCCGTACCGGGCCGGGAGCCGGGTGGGGAGCGCGGGATCCCGGACGGCCTGCTGGTCAGCGTCATCGCCTTCCTGCTGGGCCTGACGGTGTTGGTGTGGACGGCGACGGGCCTGGCCGCGCTGTTCAGCCACGGCGCCTGGCCCGACGGCGTCACGATCGCCCGGACGCCGCAGGCGATGCGCCACCTGATGGCGCAGCCGCGCGATCTGCCCGCCGCCTGGCCGACCACCCCCGCCGACACCCTCTCGGGCTACGGGCTGTTCTGGGGGATCCTCGTCAGCGAGCTGCTGGTGGCCGTCGTCCTGACCACCTTCGCGCTCGGCACCATCGCCCGCTGGCGCGGCGTACGGGCCCGCCGCGGCCGCGAGCGCAAGGCCGAAGCGCTCCCGCAGCAGGCCGATGCGCCGGCCACGGCAACAGCCGCTCCGGCGGCCGAGGTACGCGCGGACGTCCCCGCCCGGGCCCCCGTACCCCCCGTGCTCCCCGCGCCGCCCGTGATCCCCGTACCGGCCCCGGTAGCGGCCCCCGTGCCGGAGCTGGCGCCGGAACCGCATGCGCCGGAGGGCGCCCGGCGGTTGCTCTACACCACCGAGCGCCGCGGCCCCGCCGCCCGCGCCGTGCTCGAAGCGGCCGGGCCCGTGCTCGTCGTCACCAGCGACGCCCTGCTGTGGGCCGAGACCAAGGCGAGCCGCGCCAAGCTCGGGCCGGTCCTGGCCTTCGACCCCGTGCACCGCCTCGACACGCCCGACCGCCTGCGCTGGGACCCGACCACCGGGTGCGAGTCCCGGGAGACCGCCACGGCCCGCGCAGCCGCGCTCCTGGCGCCCGTGCGCCCGCACAGCCCGCTCGACTCGGCGACGGCCGACACCGCCGAGACGCTGCTGCGCTGCTGGCTGCAGGCCGCCGCCGTGGGGGGCCGGCCGTTCCGGCAGGTCCACCGCTGGACGCAGGGCACCGCCGCCCACGAGCCCGTCCGCATCCTGCGCACGAGCCCCAAGGCGGTGGGAGGGACGGCCGGCGAGCTCGAATCGGCGCTCACCGGCCACCCCCAGCGCCGCGACATGGCCCTGGAGTTGGCCGCCCGTGCGCTCAGCGCCCTCGGTTCCGTCCACATTCGCGACGCATGCAATCCGAATCGAGCAAATACGCTCGCGCTGGAATCATTTGTCGCCGAAGGGGGAACGCTGTACGTGGTGGGTGAGGCGATTGAGGATCCCCGCACCGACCCGGGTGCGATGCCCCTGCTCACCGCACTCGCCCAGAGCGTGGTCGAGCACGGCCGCCGCATGGCCGAACGGTCATCCTCCGGCCGGCTCGACCCACCACTCACCGTCGTCCTCGACGACGTGGCGGCCGTCGCCCCGCTGCCGGCGCTCCCCGAGCTGCTGGAGCAGGGCGACGCCCAGGGCCTGCCCACGCTCGCGCTGATGCGCTCCGAGGAGCAGGCCCGCGCCCGCTGGCCCCGCCACCCGCTCCCGGCCGGCTAGCGACCGGTACGAGCGGCGGAAGCGGCCGGCGTGCCCTGTGCGGCCTTGCCGAAGGCACCGATGATGCGGCCCACGACGGCGTTCATTTCCTTGCCCTTGGCGTCCGTCCCGTTGACCGCGTAGACGACCGTGCTGGAGAGGTTCTTCGTGGCGGCGAAACCGTTGACGTAGCCGAAGCGGTTGCCGGTCTTGCCCCACACCTCGGTCTTCTTCTTGCCGTCGTCGTACACGTAGCGGCTCAGCCCGCTCGAGTACGACGCCTTGCCGCCCCCGTACGCGGGCACGTCCGGCACCGTGAACATCAGCGCCAGCTCGCGCTCCGGCACGATCCGGCCGCGGAACAGCGCGGTCATGAAGCGCTCCAGGTCGGCGGTGGTGGTGACGAGGTCGCCGGAGGCCCAGGTGATGGACTGGTTCCAGTCGGTGACGTCGATCAGCCGCGTGGAGCCGTCCGCGGCCTTCACCGCCTGGTAGCCGTGGGTGTGACGGCCGTGGATGCGCGGGTCGTTGCCGGGGCTGTAGGTGTCCTTCAGCCCGGTGGGCTTCAGGACGCGGTCACGCAGTTCGCTCTCGTACGAGTGACCGGTGACCTTCTCGATGAGCAGCCCCAGCACGTTGTAGCCAATGTTGGAATAGTGCTGCTGCGTCCCCGGGGCGAACTCCATCGGCTGGTTGAACCCGCGCTTCACCAGCTGCACGTGGTCCCAGGTGGTGAAGCGGCGCTCGTACTGCGAGGCGAAGTCGCCGGGGTCGTCCGCGCTCGGCAGGCCGCTCGTGTAGTTGAGCAGCTGCTTGACCTTCACGTCCGGATAGTTCGCAGGAAGAAGCTCCGGCAAGTACTGCTGCACGGTTCCGTCCAGATCCAGCTTGCCCTCGTGGACGAGCTGCAGCGCGAGGGAGGCGGTGAACACCTTGGTGATGCTCCCGGCCCGGAAGCGCTCGTCCCCCTTGGGCGCCCGGTGCGTACGGACGTCGGACTCCCCGGACGTGCCCTGCCAGCTCCCCTGGGCACCGCCCAGCCGCACCTGGGCGGCAGTGGCGTCGGCGGAGGGCAGGCCGGCTATCGCCTGCCGGAGGGCATCCGCCCCGGGCGGCAGCCGGGTGGCCGACGCCCCCGGCCGGGCGGCGTACGCGGTGGCGGTGGGTACGGCGACGGCCGTGGTGGCACCGAGCACCACGGCGACGGCGGTCGCGCTGAGAGCGGTGGCAATCGCGACGGCGGTGCGTCGGCGGCGGTACGGCATGGGTGGTCTCCCCCTGGTCCTCGTCCTTCGACCACAGACCTGCGGTCCTGGTGCCCTCCATCCTTGTGAGCGAAGGCGTTCGGCGGATCGCCGGAGCGAGGGGTCCTCAAGGCCGACGGCATCCCTCGCGCGAGGGATGCCAGGGGCCGCCCCTCACCCGCCCGGGGCGATGAGACCCGTCTCGTAGGCGCAGATGACCGCCTGGATGCGGTCGCGCAGCCCCAGCTTGGCCAGCACGTTCGACACGTGCGTCTTCACCGTGTGCTCGCTGACCACCAGCTCGGCCGCGATCTCGGCGTTCGACAGGCCCCGGCCGAGCAGGACGAGGATCTCGTGCTCCCGCGCGGTCAGTACGTCCAGCACGTCCGGTACCGCCCCGCTGCCCGTCGCTTCCCGTACGCCGGCCGGCGTACGGGAGGTGAAGTCGGCCACCAGCCGGCGGGCCACCGACGGAGCGAGCAGGGAGTCGCCGGCGACGACCACGCGGACCGCATGGACGAGGTCGTCACGGCGCACGTCCTTCAGCAGGAAGCCGCTGGCGCCGGCGTGCAGCGCCTCGTAGACGTAGTCGTCCTGGTCGAAGGTGGTCAGCATGACGACCTTCGTGCCGGTCTCCGCGCACACCGTGCGGGCCGCCTCGATGCCGTCCATGCGGGGCATGCGGATGTCGAGCAGGACCACGTCCGGCGCGTGCCGGCGGACGGCCTCGACCGCCTCGACGCCGTCACCGGCCTCGGCCACCACCTCGATGTCCGGCTGGGCACCCAGGATCAGCGCGAAACCGGCCCGCACCAACTCCTGGTCGTCGGCCACCACTACCCGGATCGTCACCCGTCCACCTCCCCGGCAGAGGAGAACACGAGCGGCAGTTCGACAGCAACGCGATAGCCGGTGCCGCCCGGCCCCGGCCCGAAGGACGCCGCCCCGCCGTGGGCCGCCGCCCGCTCGCGGATGCCGATGAGCCCGCGGCCGCTGCCCCGGGTGCTGCCGTCCCGCGGTGCGTGACCGTCGTTGTCGACGCGGACCACGAGCCGCTCGGGCTCCCACACGAGGCGGACGCGGGCCGAGGCGGCCGAGCGGGCATGACGCAGGACGTTGGTCAGCGCCTCCTGGACGACGCGGTAGACGGTCACCTGGACGTCCGGCGGCAGCGGCAGCGGTTCGCCCTCCGACAGGAGGGTCACGTCCAGCCCCGTACGCCGCACGTCGGCGACGAGGTCCTGCAGCCCGTCCAGCGTCGGCTGCGGGCTGCGCGCCGACCCCGTCCCGCCGTCGGCATCGCGGCCCTCCTTGAGCAGCCCGAGCATTCGACGGAGCTGCACCATGGCGTCGCGCCCGGCGCCGGCTATCGCATCGAACGCCGCTTCCGCGCGGGCCGGATCCGACCGTACGACGAGCGGCCCGGCTTCGGCCTGAACAATCATCAGGCTGACCGCATGGGAGAGCACGTCGTGCATCTCCCGTGCAATGCGGGCGCGTTCACGCTCGGCCGCCCGTTCGGCCTCGACCTGCCGCGACCGCTCGAGCTCGGCCGCCCGGGCCTCCACGGCCTCGAGGTACGCCTGCCGGGTGCGGGCGAGCACACCGAGCATATAGGCCATGGTGAAGACGAAGAACGCGAACAGGTACTCGCGCGCCGTATTCGTCCGCAAGGCCGAGGAAATCACCACGAGCGGCGGCCCGATGCAGATCGTCACCCGTCGCTGCCACACCCCGCCCAGAGCCGCAACGGTGAAAATGGCGACCAGCGGACTGTACGGCAGCGGCTGCCCGGGCCCGTCCAGGGACAGATAGGCGAATCCGGCAGCGGTGACGAGCAGGAGCGCGGTCAACGGCGCCCGGCTGCGCAGCACCAACGGCAGCACGATGAGCGTCGTCATGCCGTACGAGGTCCAGGTGGCCGGCGGTACGTCGGCCGAGCGCGGCACGACGAACGGAATCGTCACTGCGAGCTGGACGACGGCCGTGATGACGGCGTCGACGGCCCAGGAATTACCCGACCGGGCGAGCGACATCGGCGCTTTGGCGAGCCGCGTGGTGAAACGGCGGAACAGGGGGTCCCGCGGCAAGGAGGGAGGCAGAGTCACGGAGTTTCCGGAGGGTGCGGAAGGAGGGGGAAGGAGGGAGGAAGGAGAACGGAAGAGATCAAGGACGATCGTTTCGACACGTCGAAACCGCAGGCAAAGCGTTTTTCCGCTCTGCGGGGCGGGGAGCGAACTACACATGGACGAAAGCGGCACAACGGCCTTCCCCACGGCAGTGATTGTCATGGGGAAGGAGGAGGCCGGAGCCGTACTGGACGAGGAGTTGCGGACCCGGCTCGACGAAAGCGTCACGGTGACCGACGGTTGGGACGCACTGGGAGAGGCGGACATTCTCATCACGGGGTGGGGGTGCCCGGCGCTGACGGAACGGACCCTCGCCAGGGCTCCACGGCTCCGGGCCATCGTGCACGCCGGAGGATCGGTGAAATGGCTGGTGCCGGAACACGCCTGGGACCGTGGCATCGCCGTCTCCTCTGCCGCCGACGCGAATGCGGGACCGGTGGCCGACTACGCGTACGCGTGCGTCGTCCTGGCGTCGAAACAGGCACTCGTCACGGCGGCCGCCTATGCGGCCCGGGGGGGTGACGGCGGATGGCCGGGCTTCTCCGAACGCCAGGGAGCCGACGGCCGGACCGTCGGCGTCATCGGCGCCTCGCGCATCGGGCACCGCGTCCTGGCCCGGCTGTCGGCGGCCGACGCCGGCTACCGGTTGCTGCTGTACGACCCGTACGTCAGCGCCGACGAAGCGCGTCGCATGGGGGCCGAGAAGACCGACCTGGAAACGCTGTGCGGCAGGAGCTCGGTCATCACCCTGCACGCCCCCGACCTCCCGGCCACTCGCCACCTGCTCGACGCCCACCGGCTGGCCCTGATCCCCGACGGGGGCACGATCATCAACACGGCGCGGGGTGCCCTCGTCGACACGGAGGCGCTGACGGCGGAATGCCGGTCGGGACGGCTGAGCGCGGTACTGGACGTCACGGAACCCGAACCGCTGCACCGAGGACACCCCCTGTTGTCGCTCCCCAACGTCCTCGTCACCCCCCACATCGCCGGCGCCCAGGGCAGCGAGGTGCGGCGCCTGGGACTCTACGCGGTGCAGGAGGTCGAACGCTGGGTGCGGGGACTCCCGCTGCTGGGACGGGTGGAGAAGCGCGACCTGAGGACGTCGGCGTAAGGGGTGTAAAGGGTGCCCGTAAACGCAGAGAAGCCCCGTTGGGAACCAAGTTCCCAACCGGGCGTCACTCAA